>JBKPMO010000112.1:0-24038 GCA_046732175.1 Verrucomicrobiota bacterium | reverse complement strand
GAAAAACACCGTGAACACGATGGTAGACCAGCTCAACTCATTCGCGTCAGAGGTGACGCGTGTTGCGCGCGAGGTAGGCACAGAAGGTGAACTGGGAGGCCAGGCCACAGTCAAAGGCGTTGGCGGCACTTGGAAGGACTTGACCGACAGTGTGAATTTCATGGCTGGTAATCTCACAGATCAAGTACGTGGCATTGCGAAGGTTGTCACCGCGGTGGCAAAGGGGGAGTTGAATCAAAAGCTCCTTGTTGAAGCAAAAGGGGAAATCGGAGCGCTCGCCGATACAATTAACAACATGATCGATACGCTGGCGATGTTTGCCGATCAGGTTACAACCGTCGCGCGCGAGGTTGGCGTAGAGGGGAAGTTAGGTGGTCAAGCCAGTGTCCCGGGCGCTGCCGGTACGTGGCGCGATCTGACTGATAATGTGAACCGGTTAGCAGCGAACTTGACGGCACAGCTGCGTGCCATCGCCGATGTCGCAACTGCCGTTACGACGGGTGATCTGACACGCTCCATTCAGGTGGAAGCGCAAGGCGAAGTTGCTGTCGTCAAAGACAACATCAACGAAATGATCCGGAATCTCAAGAATACGACGTCGCGAAACGAGGAGCAGGACTGGCTTAAGACGAATCTCACAAAGTTCACGCGTATGCTGCAGGGCCAGCGAGATGTGTTGACGGTTGCCAAACTGATTTTGTCAGAGCTCGCCCCGGTGGTCCCTGCGCAACAAGGCGTTTTTTATCTTATAGACAAGTCGGGGCTAGAACCTGAACTGAAGCTCTTGGCAAGCTACGCCTGCCGCGAACAGAGCTGTATGAAGAACTCGTTTAAGTTAGGCGAGGGTCTGATCGGGCAAGCAGCTCTGGACAAACAACGCATCGTCCTAACCGATGTCCCTAGCGATTACGTCAAGGTAAGTTCCGCCCTCGGTGCAGCTCGCCCCATGAACATCATGGTCCTGCCGATCTTATTCGAAGGAGAAGTAAAAGGAGTAATGGAGCTTTCATCGCTGGAACATTTCAACTCGACACACCAGGCATTTCTCGAGCAGCTAATGGAGAGCGTCGGCATCGTCCTTAATACGATTGAAGCAAACACGCGAACTGAAAACCTGCTCAAGCAATCCCAGTCGCTCGCAATGGAGCTCCAGAATCGGCAGGAAGAGTTGCAGAAAACCAATCGGGAATTGGCTGAAAAGGCACGATCGAACCTCGCGAAGGATCAATTTATGGCCATGCTCAGCCACGAGTTGCGCACCCCACTGACCCCAGTGCTGGCATCCGCACTCGCACTTGAGAGCGAGCCGGCACTGCCCCAGGGCGTTCACGAATCGCTGCACATGATCCGCCGCAACGTGGAATTAGAGGCGCGCCTGATCGATGATTTGCTCGATCTGACGCGCATCGACAAGGGTAAAGTACAGCTGAATTTTGAAATCGTTGACGCTCATACCCTTCTGCAGAATGCCCTTGAGATTTGTCAGGTCGAAATGGATCGCAAGCATCTGGTGCGTTCCCTTAATCTGGGGGCACGGAAATTCCATCTGCGGGCGGACCCAGCCCGGTTACAGCAGATCTTTTGGAACCTGATAAACAACGCCGTGAAATTCACGCCGGAGCAGGGCCAGATTTCCATTTCCACGAACAACGGTTCAAACGGACAGCTGCGTGTTGAGATCACGGATACCGGCTTCGGAATTGAACCTGAATCGTTGCCAAAAATCTTCGATGCTTTCGAACAAGGTGGCCGGACAAAGCTTGGAGGGCTGGGTCTTGGCCTCGCCATCAGCAAAAGACTGGTCCAGGCGCACAAGGGAAGAATCACCGCCCGAAGTGGCGGGCGAAACAAAGGCGCCACTTTTACCCTCATTTTTCCTACGCGCGAAAGAACGGAGGCACGATTTGCGCCCGCTGTTTCACCGAAGATGCCGGATCGTCAGGCCCTGCGAATTCTGCTTGTCGAAGATCACGAAGACACCAACCGGTCCCTGACGAACTTGCTTCGGCGCCGTGGTTATCAAGTACACTCTGCGTTGAATTTTCGATCCGCGCTCGATTTAAGCGCTAAAGAGGGATTTGATGTGCTAATCAGTGATCTGGGTTTGCCTGATGGCAGCGGTATCGATCTGATAAAAAGACTACAATCCAAGCGTCCAGTTCTCGGCATTGCCCTCACGGGTTTCGGGATGGAAGACGATATTCGCAAGGGGCGTGAAGCAGGATTCCAATATCACCTTGTAAAGCCGATCGACCTCAACAAGCTCGATTTGCTTATTCAGCAAAGCGCCAATGCGTCGCCTCCGCGAACGGGAATACCGTTGGGACTGCGTTAGAGTGGTTGTCCGCTGAAGGATTGGTAAAGCGCGGCGCGGGATCGACCTGCGCGGGCATGCAGTGCGGAAATTCGCTGGCTACGTAGTCAACACCCTCAACCGTTGCGCTATTGCACAACTCTGATCGTCCAAAAGTCGGCCGCGAGGTCGGTATCGGTGAGATAAGCGAAGGGGATGGTGAAGTAGCCTTTCGTTCCCCAGCTAGTCCCCCAACTATTGCGGCAGAAGAACCAGCGCCGGGTCGTGTCGTAGCCGACAGCGCAGACGGCGTGACCGCCGAGGACGGGTTCGCCGGACTCCGGCATCGGGACGTGCCCGGTGCGCGCGACAACGTCAGTCTCGAAGCTTTCGTAAACGGTGAACCCGAAGACGAAGAGATAACCGGAGGCGAGGCAGCCTTGCATCTGGGTGAGAGATTGGACCAGCCGCTGATAACTGACGGCGGTGTGTTTTGCCGCCTCGGTATAACAGGCAGCCGACGGTTTGGTTTTGAACTTATTAACAAGGTACGGCCACATCGGCTCGGGACAGGCGCCTTGTTTGGCCACGGTCTTGATCCCGTCGCGGAGCATGGCGCCGGAATCGGAGTTAACCGAGCCTTCGATGACGCGTTCGTTGTAGTAAATGAAGAGACGCGAAGGGATGAAGACTTGCGGGAGTTGCTCTTTCATCTGATCGAACTCGATTGCGCCGGCAATGGCGTTGGCAGTGCAACTTCCGAGCTGGCCCTGATCGTAAACTGGCGGGCATTTTGTTCTGAGGTCGACCTTGGGCGGCAAGGCGCGAAGGAATGCGGGCGGCGCGGCGTAAAGGAAATCGCGTTGATCGGGGATATCGGGGATCCAGCCGTAACGTTTGATGTTCCGGATCCGAGGTCCGATGCCGGACGGGCGAGTCCGAGTCGGACTGGCGGGTCGGATGCCCGACGGGCGGATACGGGGAGAGCGGCGGATGGAAGAGCGGCGTCGTTTTTTGGGCATGAGGCGATGTTACTCAGAAAACATTGAACATCGAACGTCGAACGCCGAACACCGATTGGAAGAAGAGTGAAACGCCCAACGCTCAACATCCAACGCTCAAGGTTCAATTACAAAAGGGGTGAAACTGCTTTGCGTTATGAGTTTTCCGTTATCAGTGAACCGTCAAAGCGGAGAGACAGCATTTCAGGAGTTGAAGGGTTGAAGGGTTGAGGTCGGCGGTCATAGACCGCCGCTACAGAAGAGAGGAGTCGGGACAACTGAGGTCCCCCCTTTAATTGCAATTATTATTTTCCCACATTGACACGGCGGAATTTGGCGCGGCTCGCGAAATCTTTATTGAGTTCGTTTTTCTTTTGTGCGAGAACGGACTTGTTCCTGGGTCGGTTACGCGCCCCACCGGACGGATTCAATAATCCGCCTGATACGCGGCCGGCCCGGTGAACGTTTTTCTTTGTCCGAGCCGGACTGGCCGAAACCGAAGTTTAACCGCGGATTACGCTGATTTCGCGGATATCCGGAACAGAAGCAAACGAAGGAAACAAAGAGCCAATCCGCCAAAAACATTAAACATTGCGAAAGATGCAGACGTTGCTGATTCCTTTGGCGCCATTTGGCGTGTTTGGCGGATCATCTTTCTTTAGCCGCGCTCCCAATCATCAACGGGCGAGACGCCCGTTGGCCCCACAGGTCCGAGCCGGACTGGCATTGGATGCCTGTGCTACGCCAGACGCGCGGAAGCGCGTCCCTCTGGCAGAAGATCCGTGTCATCAGCGTGATTCGGGTCGAATGACATGCGGGCGGCACGCCCGCCGCTACACCGAAGAGGCGCGGCCGTTGAGGAGGCGGCGGATGGTGTGACGCAGACGCTCCCAATCGACTGGCTTGGTAAAATGCGCGGCGAAACCGGCGGCTTTGGCGGCGGCCACGTCGCCGTCGGATCCGAATCCGCTAAGCGCGATTCCATTTACCTGACCGGAGTGACGCAACTGGTTCATCAAATCCAAGCCACTGCCATCGGGTAAACCGAGATCGCTGATTACCAGTTGAAAACGGCGTTTCGCTGCGAGATCACGCGCGCTGGCCAGAGTCGATGCGTAGCCGACCAGATATCCAGCATTTTCGAGCATCCGTCGCAGGGCTCGCGCAGTGTCCTCATGATCTTCGACCAACAAAATGTCGGCGCTGGGCTTGTCAGTGCCGTCATGATCGAGGGGATAAGCCGGACCTTCGAGCAACGATGTTTCCATGGCTTTGAGTTTGATGGTGAAAGTCGCCCCCTTGCCCTGGCCTTCGCTCTGCACGGAAATTTTTCCGCCATGCAAATCGATAACGCGTTTGGAAATGGCGAGGCCGAGACCGAGTCCGCCGTAACGGTTGGTCACGCCTTTTCCGCCTTGCTCGAACGCCTCGAAAATGCGCGGCTGCAAGTCGGGAGTAATGCCGATACCGGTATCGGTGAAATCGATGATGATGTTATGCCTGACGTCGTTGTGTGTGCTGATGCGGAGCACGCCGCGCGCCGGCGTAAATTTGACCGCGTTCTTGATAATGTTCCAAAAAACCTGCTGTAAACGCGCGGCATCGGCCCAAGAATGATGTTCTTTGGCGGAGAAATCCTGCTGAACATTGATTTGTTTCTCGTTTAAATCGCTGGCGGAAACTCCGAGCGCGTAAGTGAGGGCGGCGTGGACGTCGATGGCATCGTTGCGCAACTCGAGTTTGCCGTGCGCGATGCGGGTGAGATCGAGCAGATCATCGATGAGCAAGGCCTCAAGCTCGACATTGCGCCGGAGAACATCGAGATCGCGCCGGGCGCTATCGGGAATGTCGATTCTGCGCTGGAGCGAGGCGATGGTCATGAGCACAGGCGTCAGTGGCGTGCGCAATTCGTGCGACAGCATGGCGAGGAACTGATCCTTGGCGCGATTGGCGTCCTCGGCGTCGTGTTTCGCTTTTTTGAGCGCGTCTTCGGCCTGTTTGCGTTGGGTGATGTCGCGAATGGTGCCGAGGAATCGCGCCGGACGGCCGGCGTCATCGAGAATAACGCGGCCTTTTTCCTCGAGCCAACGTTCTCGCGAATCATTGAGGCCGATGGCTCGATATTGGATTTCATAATGGCCGCTGCTGCCGGGACTTAAAACTTCGCGCATCGCTTTGTGAATGATGTGGCGATCGTCCGGATGAATGGCCTCGAGGTAAATGGCGTATCCGGGTTTCGTGCCGGCAGGCAGCCCGAACAATTCATTGCAACGGTTGGACCAGCGAATCACGCCAGCGGCCGGATAATAGTCGAACGTGCCAACGTCGGCCGCTTCCAAGGCGAGACGGATTCGTTCTTCGGCGACGTAGAGGCGCTGCTCGTTTTCGCGCAACCGTTTTTGTTGCTCCATGCGTTCACTGATATCTGCGCGATAAATGGCGAGGCCATCCCTGTTCGGATAAATGCGAGTATCAACCCAGCGGCCCCACGGCCGGTAAAAAACTTCGAACTGATCCGGGAGCTGTGTTTCCATGGCGCGATGACAGCGCTGATAGAATTCGCTGCCAACCGCTTCGGGGAAAATTTCCCAGATCACGTGGCCGATCAGGTCTTCTTTCCGCTTTCCGGTGAGTTCCAGGACACGGTTGTTCACGTAGGTATAGCGCCACTCGCGATCAAGGATGGAGAAAGCGTCGCTAATACTGGCAAGCGCGGCCTGGCGTTGGACGAGCAAATCACGGACTGCGCGCTGGTGACGACGTGTTCGGGCGGCAGTGCGAAGGTCCGTGAGCAGCGACGATATGCGCAACGGAGTTGGGTGGAGGATGACGTTGGCGCTTTCGAGAAGTTCGAGCGCACGCGAGCGCGGTCTTTTTCTTTTGCTCCCGGCTTTGGCCAGAAGAATGACGGGGGCGTCGGACCAGGGCGGTTGGCTTTTTAGCGCGCGAAGAAGCGGAGCCGGCTTTGATCGCGATAACGTCTGTTCGGCGAGGATGATGGCGTCGGTAGAATCATCGAAGCGCTTGGTTATTTCGGCGGTATTTTTGCACGCGCGAGCGTCAATGCCATGCTTCCTCAGCTTTGATACTAACCCCTTGCCGCCCGACACCAAGACCAAGACCATGCCGGCGGGTTCACCCGGTTTTTCCATTTAAGATCGCGGCAATTTACGCCATCGCGATAGATTAGCGAGCGCGAAGAGGAGACGAGACAGGATTAGCAGGAGATTCAACGGGCAAGATGCCCGTTGGCCCCACAGGGTCCGAGCCGGACTGGCATTAGACGCCTGTGCTACTGTCGCGAGATGAGTGAAAAAACTCCGGCGGAACTGGGTTACCGGATGCCGGCAGAATGGGAGCGGCATGAAGCGACGTGGCTGTCGTGGCCTCGGCGGGAGGGGATTAGTTTCCCGGGATCGTTCGACCGGGTGATGCCGGCGTTGCGGACGCTGGTGGGAGCGCTGATCAACGGCTCGGACCCGGAACGGGTTTGCATCAATGTTTGCAACGGCGCGCACGAAGCAGAGGCCATGGAAGTTCTGCAGGGCCTCGATCATTCACGGATCACATTTCACCGGATTCCGACCAACGAACCGTGGTGCCGCGATCACGGTCCGATTTTTCTAACGAGAAATAAACAGCCGCGCCTGGCGATCGTAGACTGGGATTACAACGCCTGGGGCGGGAAATATCCGCCGTGCGATCTCGATGAAGAGGTGCCAACACGTGTCGGCGACATCCTGGACGTGCCGGTTTTTTATCCGCGCATGATTTTGGAAGGCGGCTCGATTGATGTGAACGGCGCGGGCGCTTTGCTTACGAGTGAATCGTGTCTGCTCAACAAAAATCGGAATCCGGATTTGAGTCGCCAACAGATCGAACAACGGCTGCGCGATTTTCTGGGCGTGCGCGAGATTCTCTGGCTTGGTGATGGGATTGAAGGCGACGATACCGATGGTCACATCGATGATCTGGCGCGGTTTGTAAGCGAGCGCGCGGTCGTGACCGTAGTGGAGGAGAATCGTGAAAGTCCGAACTACGTTGCGCTGCAGGAAAATCTGGAACGGATCCGCGCCATGAAGATCGACGGCAAACCGCTTGAGATTTTTGAGCTGCCAATGCCGAAGCGGATCGTGCGCGGAGATTTGGTTTTGCCGGCGAGCTACGCGAATTTTTACATCGCGAACACGTGCGTTTTGCTTCCAACGTTTGCGGACCCGGTGGATGAACCGGCGCGCGAGACGCTGCAGAAATTATTTCCGAGTCGGAAAGTGATCGGGATCGATTGTCGGGAGCTGATCTGGGGGTTGGGCACGTTTCATTGTCTGACGCAGCAACAGCCAGCGGTGGGTAGGGGCGATTAACTTAATCGTTCGGTTTTTCTTGAAATGGGCGACTTAGGAGTCGCCCCTCCAGTTAGTGGCAGATCCGAGCGAGCGAAGAAGTAATGGAGTGATGGCCTGCCGCGCCGCTCGTTCGCGAAAGCTTTCGGAGTAGCCTTGGCGAAGGCGGGAGTAATGGTGAAAAGAAAACGCCGAACACCGAACACCGAACGTCGAACGTCAAATGAAAGAGGGACCGAGCGGAAAAGCTGAAATGCCGAAACGCTGACATTTAACGCCCAACGTCCAAGGTTAGCTCCCTCGTTGCGTCGTCCATCTACCACGCGTGAGTTGATAAAACGTGTGTTGAATGTGTCTGAATTCCACTCGCTTAGCCAGGGGCGCGCCGGAGGTTGTGCGCTGGTGAACGAACGAAAATGAACAGTTAATGTATATACTAATGATCGTTAGCGTCGCCATTACCGTGGTTCGTCCCCATAGGCGTTTTTCCACTTCGATCCGTGACATCCCGACCACGGCGCAGAGAATCAACGCGGGATAGAAATCGTGCAGGTAACGCTCGGTGATGCCTACGGTGGCGAGGACGATTCCACCTCCGATTAACAAGGTAAGGGCCGGAAGACGAACCCGGCGAATCATCTCTCTCGAACCGGACAACATGGGCATGCAACCAGCCACGGCGAGCAGCAATAACGCCGACATACTGACCGGCACGCTCGAGAAGCTTTCGACAACGTCGATTGAGGGTGAACCGACCCTCGAAGTCTCGCGCGGCATACGAATCCAGGGAAAGTTGCGATCAAACGTGATGCCGTTCGGACCGAAATATGCCGCTAGTCCAGTTGGAATGTTTTCGAGATGGATTTGCTTTCCGCCGGTGCGGTGCATGCGATCGGGGGTTTGCTGGTAAAAGTTGTAGTATTGCAAGGGGATCGCCTCGAAGGTGCGAAACCTGGCATAATTCACGCCGAAATATGTGCCGAGTGTCAGCAACACGGCGAGAGTGGCGATGAGCGCGTGTCGCAGCGGTCTTGCAATTGGACCGAAGGCAAGGAGTGCCTGCCCTATTCCGGGCTTGGCTATGGCGCGCCACATTAGAATCGTGCAGAGGATGCACATCGCCAGCAACGCTCCGGCACCAACGGTCGGGCGACACTGAAATGACATGAACGCGAAGAAGCTTGCCAAGGTCAGCGAACCATAGCCCGGTCGCGCAAAATACTTGATCAGCGCCCAGGTAAAAAGCAAAGCGAAGGTGCCACCCCACATTGTCGCTTCGTGATAGGTAAAGGATCGACCGAGCAGGAAAACGTTGGTTGAGCCAATGCCAGCACAGAGGATGAAGAGTGAATGAAACAAACGCTGACTGCGCTGATTAACCGCTTTATCGCGGCGGATTAGTCTCACGATGCGATAGATGCAGACGAGGTTGATGGCGCACGCGAGCATCATCATCGTGCGACTCCACAAGCCGTCCATTTTTGCCGATGCGATAACTAATGGAATGCGCAAAAGGGCCGGGCCAATTCCGAAGTATCCGTAGGTTTTGCCCTGAAATGTAAATGCTTCATTACCAATCGCGGCTGCCGGGACATCAAGGCGGCCCTCGATTAGCGACCGCGCCTGAGCATCGTAAAAACCGCAAAAATCTTCCGGTTCAAAGAACTTCCAATCCCCCCAGGTGACAAACCAGGCGCAAACGATCAAGGAGAGGAAAATGCTCGGTAGAATATAGGCGTGATCGCACCACACCTGCCTCCAGGTACGAGGCACGTGCGGGAGCCTGGTTTCGCTGAGCGGTTCAACGCAAGCAGCAGAAGAAGAAAAGGGCATTTCGGCGCTTGGCATCCCTGTCGATTTGTAGCAATCGGCGGGCCGACGCGGTTCTTTGATGACGGACACGGAACTGCGGAAACGATGTTATCTGAGAACGCGAGTTGCATAATCAATTTCGAGCGAATAGAAAGTCCGCGATCGTGAGGACGTGAGGTCCGAACCCGGTTGCATAGTCAACGGGCAAGATGCCCGTTAGCCCCACAGCCAAGATGGCTGTGCTACTTTGCGGCGTCGCGGGCGATGGGTTCCAACACGCTCCACACATTTTCGAGCAGGATTTTGTGGCCGGCGGCGCTGGGATGGACGCGATCAGGCAGATTCAATTTGGGATTTCCAGCTACGCCATCCAATAAATAAGGGACGAGCGCGGCGTGATTTTTCTCGGCCAGTTCGCCGAACATTTTCCCGAACATCGTCATGTAATCGGCGTCGGACGACGGCAGCGGAAATTGCATTCCCACAATCACCAGAACCACATTCGGATTGCGTGCTTCCACCTGATCGATGATCGACTGCAGGTTGGCGCGAATCGTCTCGATCGGGATGCCATGCCAGGCGTCGTTGATGCCGAGCTCGAGAACAAAAATATCGATCGGACGGTCGAAGTGCGGGGGAAGACGACGCAGCCCATCTTCGGTAGTGCTGCCGCTGGCGCTGGCATTGATCACCCGAAAATGGGAACTGATCGGACGGAGCTTATCGAGTAACAGCATCGGCCAGGCTTCACGCGGACTTATCCCGAGACCGGCCGACAAGCTGTCGCCGAACACGAGTATCGTCATCATTTGCGAGGGATCAGTTGGACGGGCGCAGCCAATCTGGCAGCACAACAAAGAAAGCAGCATCGCTGCTCCATTTCGCCATTGCTTCGGTCGTTTCCGCATTCTACTTTTCTGCGCTCACTCGATTCCGACATTCTCGGAAATCGTTAATCCTGAAAATGTTTTATTATGGCAAATTACGGCATTAATGGCTTCGGGCGCATTGGACGCAATGTTCTTCGCGCCATGTCACAAAGAGACGTCAAGGGTGTCCGCGCGATCAATGATCTGACCGACACCCGCACCCTCGCCCATTTACTAAAATGGGACTCGGTCCACGGGAAATTCGACGGCGAGATCAGTTACGATGATCAGAACATCGTCGTGCGCGGGCACAAGATCCGGATTCTAAAGGAACGCGACCCGGGAAATTTGCCGTGGAAAGACTTGGGGGTCGACGTGGTGTTGGAGTCGACCGGGTATTTCACCAGCCGGGACAAGGCGGAACTGCATATTAGTAAGGCGGGGGCGAAGCGGGTCCTGATCAGCGCGCCGGCGAAAAATCCCGACGCGACCATTTGCATCGGGATCAACGACGACATTTACGACGCGGCGAAACACACCGTGGTGTCGAATGCCAGTTGCACGACGAACTGTCTGGCGCCGCTGGCGAAGGTGTTACACCAGAAGTTCGGAGTGCAACACGGGTTCATGAGCACGATTCACAGTTACACCAACGACCAGCGCATTCTCGATTTCCCGCACGACGATCTGCGCCGGGCCCGCGCGGCCGCAATCAATATTATTCCTTCGAGCACGGGCGCGGCGAAAGCGATCGGTGAAGTGATCCCGGAGTTGAAAGGGAAATTAAACGGCGGTGCGTTCCGGGTTCCGACGCCGGACGGTTCAGTGACGGATTTCACCGCAGTGCTAGAGAAGGATGCGACGGTGGATGCAATTAATGCTGCGTTCAAAGAAGCATCCTCCGACAAGAGCTACAAAGGCGTGCTGGAATACAGTGACGAGCCGCTGGTGTCGGCGGACATCGTGGGCAATCCACATTCCTGCATTTTCGACAGCAAACTCACGCTCACGCTTGGCAATCGTTTCGTAAAAGTGGTCGGCTGGTACGACAACGAATGGGGCTACAGCAATCGCTGCGTGGAACTTCTGGAAATGCTGGCGAAATAGAGGATGCGGTAATGGAGTGTTGGAGTAATGGAGTGATGGCTCACGCAGCAAAGGACGTGAGAGGTGGGGCCAGCCTTGTAAATCGTGCTCTTGCTCGTGATCGTCTTTAACTGAGAAAATGAAAATCTCTTTTGATCACGAGAAGTTAGATGTGTATCGGGAGGCTATTAGTTTTTGTGCCTGGGTAGGGAATTTCCTCGCCGCGATATCTGCGAAGGTCGCGGCGAAAGATCAGCTGGACCGCGCGTCGACCAGCATTCCCCTCAACATTGCGGAAGGAAACGGCAAATTTTCCGCCAAGGATCGATCGCGTTATCTCGAAGTGGCACGTGGGTCGGCGCTCGAATGCGCGGCTTGTCTGGACGTGTTGCTGGCGCGAAAGCTCGTAACTGAACAACAAGTCGAGGAGCAAAAGGAGAAGCTCGCCAGGATTGTGCAAATGTTAATCGGGCTGCTGAAGAAATTTTCTGAGCGCGCGGGTGTCCTCAGAGAAGACGAGGGGATTTATGTGATCGAGCATCGAAACGAGCTGGTTCCGCACCGCGATTACGAGCACGAGCACGATCAGGAGCACGAGTGAGCAAGCTCTCCATTCGCGATCTCGAGGTGCGAGGGAAACGCGTGCTGGTGCGGGTGGATTTTAACGTCCCGGTGGAGGAACGCGATGGGAAGATTGTGATCACGGATGATACCCGGATCCGCGAAGCATTACCGACGATCAACTGGCTGCGGGAGCACGGCGCAAAAACGATTTTGATGTCGCACTTCGGCCGACCCAAAGGCAAGCGGATCGACAAGTACAGTCTACGACCAATAGCTGATTATTTGCACGCGCTGATCAATCAACCGGTGATTTTCAGTCACGATACTATCGGCGAGGTGCCGGAGAAAATTGTGGCGCACATGAAGGACAGCGACGTGGCCTTGCTCCAGAATCTTCGGTTTCAACCCGGGGAAGAGGCGAACGATCCGGAATTTGCTGAGGCACTGGCGAAGCTTGGCGATCTTTACGTGAACGACGCTTTTGGTGCGGCGCATCGTGCGCATGCCAGCACCGCAGGGATCACGAAGTTCATTTCGAAGGCGGCGATGGGTTTCCTGATGGAAAAGGAGCTTCGTTATTTGCACGAAGAACTCGATCGGCCGGGCAAACCGTTCGTCGTCATCATGGGCGGCGCGAAAGTGTCGGACAAAATCGAAGTGCTGAAGGCGCTGATGGAAAAGGCCGACACGATTTTGATTTGCGGCGCGATGGCGAACACGTTTTTCAAGGCGCAGGGAATTCCGATCGGCGCCAGTCGGGTCGAAGCCGACAAGGTGGATCTGGCTGACGAACTTCTGGCCCTCGCGAAAGAGAAGGGCGTAAAGCTGGTCTTGCCAGCCGATGCGATCATTGCGCAGGATATTAAGGCGGGGGCGCCGAGCCGCGAATCAGGGGGGCTGACGCCGGAGCATGGAATCCCCGATGGCTGGCAGAATCTCGATGCCGGGCCGGAAACAATTGCGCGTTTTACGGGCGAAATCGCCATCGCAAAAACGATTTTGTGGAACGGTCCGCTCGGAGTTTTTGAGATTCCCGATTTCGCGAAGGGCACATTCGCGATTGCGCATGCGCTGGCGCAATCGAACGCGACTACAATCATTGGCGGTGGCGATTCGGTGACCGCAGTTAAGCGAGCCGGTGTGGCCGACAACATGACTTTTATCTCGACCGGCGGTGGTGCGAGTCTCGAGCTATTGGAAGGGAAAGACCTTCCTGGTGTTGCCGCGCTGACTGATAAATGAAGTCATTCCGAGCGACAGTCGAGGAATGCCGCGATGCTACCGTTAAGCTTTCGCTACGGGACCCTCCGACTTCGGTTGCCACGGCGACCTACGCTCGGGATGACAGGAGAATGAGATGAGAAAAAAGATCGTTGCTGCCAACTGGAAGATGAACATGATGCAGGCCGAGGCGGCGGAGTTCGTCAAAGATTTGCTGCTGGAGATCGGCGACATGTCGGCGGTGGAAGTGGTAATCGTGCCGCCGTTCACAGCCATCGCGAAAGTGGTCGAGTCGTTAGGGAAAGCGCAGAACATCAAGGTTGGCGCGCAGAACATGTATTGGGAACACAGCGGCGCTTTCACCGGCGAAATTTCGGCGTCGATGTTGCGCGATTTGTTTGTGCGCTACGTCGTGCTTGGCCACAGCGAGCGGCGTCAGATGTTTGGTGAGACGGACGAGATTGTGAACCGCAAGGTACGGGCGGCGCTGGAAGCGACGTTGCGGCCGATTGTTTGTGTGGGAGAAACGCTGGAGCAACGCGAGAAAGGCAGTGTGGAAAAAATTTTGTCGCTGCAATTGCGCGGCAGTCTTGCCGGCGTGAGCAGCAAAGATCTGCACGAAACCGTCATCGCCTACGAACCGGTCTGGGCTATCGGAACCGGCCGTAATGCCACGCCGCAACAGGCCCAGGAAGCGCATGCATTTATTCGTGCAACGTTGACTGAGTTGTCGGATGCGAGCACGGCTGGTCGTATGCGCATTCAATACGGTGGCAGCGTGAAAGTGGAGAATGCACGGGCGATCATGTCGCAGCCGGATATCGACGGCGCGTTGGTGGGCGGTGCCAGTCTGGAAGCGCGGAGTTTCGCGCAAATTGTGCAGGCCGCCGACGAGGATATGAGTGGGGAAGGAGCGGTGTAATTTAGCCTACCGCTAAAGCGTTGAAAGGTTGAAGCGACGCAGCCAAAGGCAAACGCTCAACGCCCAACGTTCAACGCCCAATGAAAAGGCAAAGAACTCAGAGCAAAGAGGAGGAGTGGATGCGTTGGAATGTTGAAGCGGGCAAAAGGGCCGGCGTTTCCAAACTGAGTTTGGGAACGGGAGAGACCCGGACGCGCAGAAGCGCGTCCCTCCGGAATAATCCGTTCTATTGCGGATAGACCTCGACTAAGGCGGTTCCAGTGGGTGTCGCCCCAATTCCCCGGACAATGGCAGTGTAAGTTCCCGTGGGGAGGGTGTCCAAGACGGCGGGTTCGGCCGGGTCAGGCGGAGCAAGCTCCGTTGCTTGGATTTGAGCTTTCTTTGGGCTGGATTTCCAATTGTCATTCGAATCGACCAGCGTCCCCTGTGCATTCCACAATTCCAAGGCTGGATCACTCAGCACGTTTGTCAGCCCACGTTGAATAAGCGTTGGCCCCAACGCCCGAACAATAATGGTTTTTTCGCCCGTAAGAATTATCCCGCCGATCATGACGTTGTTTCCGGTGCCGACGCCACCTCTCGTCGAAAGATTCGCCAGAAGCGAGCCCGGTCCGCTATCCAGATCATAGACTTCTACCAAAGCGACTCCGCTGGTTGCCCCAACACCGCGAACGATGGCAGTGTATGTGCCGGGCGCTAGCGTGGTGAGGATGGCGGATTCGTGGGAATCCTTCGGCGCGCCTCCGGTGTCGGCAATATCCTGTCTATTCGGCGCGGTAGTCCAATTGTCGTTGCTGAAAAGGAGGGCGCCGTTTTGGCCGTGCAACTCAAGCGTTGGGTCCAACAGCACGTTCGTTACACCAAGGGGAATAAGGGATGGGCCGATGGCACGAACCAGAACCCGCTTCGAAGCGCTGCCCTGAATAATAAATCCGCCGATGAGAACATTGTCGCCGGAGCCGACTAGTGCGCGGGTCGAGATGTTGGCGAGTCGAGCAGGACCTGTCGTCACCGTTACGGTGAAGGTTTGGCTCACGTTCGCACCATCGAGATCACTCGCTCTGGCCATGATGTGGGCTGTTCCCGGCTGGTGTCCGGCGACGAGAAGGTTCTTTCCGCTAATCGTCGCGGTGGCGACGGCTTGGTTATCGCTGGTGGCAGTGAAGACAAGCGGCGGAATTACGGTGATCGCACTAATGGAAACTAAATTCGCGACTTTGATTGGGTTAGGGCTTGTGTAATTGCGCAGAGGCAGGGAATCGAAAGGGGAACCGAGATTAAAACGCGGCACGGCCGCGATCTGGTTCACAGTTGTCATCCCATTCCCTGTGACGTGGCCAAAAACAGTGAACCCGCCATTTTGCGTATCGAGATTCGCCGGCGGCCCACCATTGTTCGCCAGATTAATAAACCACTGGCTGGTGGCGCTGTTCGGCTGCCCGTCCACTTTTGCCATCGCGATGGTGCCTAATTTGTTTGAAATGCCCGGCTCATTTTGAATAGGCGGGAAAGTCACGACTGGCGTCGGTCGCGCGTTGTTCGGATGTGCTGGATCAGCCGTGCCGATGAATCCGCCGCCTTGCACGACGAAACTGGGAACAGACCGATGAATAAAACTCGAAGCGAGGGTATGAGTTGTCGGGTCGGTCATAAAATACCGGCCGGAATTCACGTAATTCAGAAAGTTTGCAACGGTGATCGGTTTGTGTTGTCCGTCCAGCGCAATATTGAAAGTGCCCGTGCTTGACGGAAGTAACACGCTTAGCTGCACGGCGGTCGACGCATCAGGATCACGAAAGACCGATGTCAGATCAATTGACCGCGCGGGAGCTCCCGCAAATTCCGTGAATGCTGCAATCGGTGTCGCCACAATCGGGACAACGTTCTGCGCGGAGGCCGCTATCCCGATCACCAGGCAAAAGGAAATCGCCAGCGCCAGATTTTTCGTCATAGGGGACGTTTTGCTTAGCCCAAGATTGGGTTTAGGCAAGTCGCTGATGGCCTATGGGCGTTCATTTATTGATCTCCAAATAGGTGCGCGCGGTGACTCGGTTCGACTTGGGGTCGATTTTTTCCACCCGCATTTGTTTTAGATACCAGCGATCTTCGATTTTCTGCGCGGAGACGACTTCGAAGCGCTTGATCAATTTTCCTGCGGAATCGTAGCCCTCCATTCGCATAAGCGCTCCGTTGTCCTTGTCGACCCACAAGAAAATCGAGTCGTATTGCGGGTCGCCAGCCGGGGCCTGCAATTGCATTTTCCAGCAGCTGCGAGTGCGGATGAAGTCGGAGCCGGTAACGTGGGCGTTCGGCCAGTAGAGAAATTTCAACGCCAGGTCTTCATATGTAATGGCGGTGCCGCGCACCGGCTCGTTCAAGCGGGTAATTTTCTCCGAGCCGGAGCGGGTGATTTCAACGAGCCGTGAATCATTCGCCCCCACCCGCAGCTGCAAGGTTTCGTCCGGATTGCTGAAGATATAGCGAATGACCGGTCCGTTTTGAACAAGATGGAACGGCACAATCTTTGCCTCCTGCCGCAGTTGCGCCCGTAAATCGATCTGTTGTTGCGATTGGCGCAACCGGACATTCGCCAGCAATTGGTTGGCGTCGGGAAAATTTTGTCCCGAAGCTGAACCCAGCGAGAGAAAAACAGCAGCGACGAGAGTAACTTGTTTCGTTCGCCGTGCGCTTTTATTCTCGCATCGCGCCGGGACGATTGAATGGACGAGAGGGTTTTTCATTTAATTAACGAGCAATGGACGAATCCCGTTTTCGATTTGTTCATGCCGGCGATTAGTTATTCCGATATCTGGACGCCGTTCTTCGTCATCGCAGCCATTGCCTTTCTCATCTTCGGCGGTTTTCGCGGGCGCGCATTTGTCTTTTGCACCACCCTCGCGCTTGGCATGTCTAACGCCGCGGTCGACCCCCTCAAGCACGCCATCGAGCGACCGCGTCCGAAGCAGGTGCAAACGGTGCGCATGATCGAACTGGAGAAAACCCGTCCCAAGATTCTGAGCATTTTCAAGAAACCGATCATCCGTGCTTCTACTGAAGCCGAACGAGCCCGCTCCGGCGCTTCATTTCCGTCCGGCCACACCAATAACAACACTGTAATCGCGCTTTGTTGCACGATTTTTTACCGGCGCTGGGGCAAGCTGTACTGGATTATCGCTGCAGCGGTGGCGTACTCGCGAATTTATCTCGGCGCGCATTGGCCGAGCGACGTCTTCGCCACGGTGTTCCTCGCAAGCGGCGAAACGCTTCTCATTCTCGCCCTGTGCGAATTGATATGGCAAAAAATCGTTTCCCGCCGGCTGCCTGAAATCGTCGCGCGTCATCCCCGACTGATCCATTCTGCGGCTTCATGAAAATCGAACGTGCCGTCTGGTTTTTTATCATCGCCATCACGGTCTTGCGTCTGACCCTGCTGGGCACGACCGATCTCGAATTCGACGAGGCGCATTATTGGATGTGGTCGCACCGACTCGAACCGGCTTACTTTAGCAAAGGTCCCGGCGTTGCTTTTGCCATCCGCGGCAGTGCCATGATTTTCGGAGCCAACGAATTTGGCGTCCGCTTCTTTAGCCCGCTGCTCGGTGCTGGCACGAGCCTGCTGCTGTTTTATTTGGGGCGCCGGATGTTTAATGCCCAAACCGGGCTTTGGGCTGTGATCGGATTAAATGCCACACCAATTTTTAACATTGGGTCCTTCGTAATGACGATCGATCCGCTCTCAATCTTTTTTTGGATCGCGGCTATGTTTTCCTTCTGGCGGGTGGTCGAGACGAGTCCGAAGTTTTCGTGGTCCTGGCCGTTGACCGGTGCGCTCATTGGTCTCGGGTTTCTGTGCAAATACACAAACGTATTCGAGCTGCTCTCCATCATCGCAATCCTCGCACTCATTCCGAAAATGCGGGTCGAATTCCGGCGGCCGGGTTTTTATCTAACGCTGCTTATTTTCGCGGCCTGTTGCGTTCCGCCGGTGCGATGGAACCAGCAACATGCCTGGGTGACGATTGGGCATCTGAAATCACGTGGCGGCGTGGCTCAAAGTCTCGGCTTTCACCCACTGGAATTCCTCAAGTTTATCGGGGAACATTTTGTTATCTACTCGCCGCTGCTTTTTCTCGGGGTCGCCATCGCCGTGATTGCGGTTTGGAAACGCGCGCAACAGCAACCGCGTCGCCTTTTCTTAATGTGGTTCGGGCTACCGGTTTTCGCGTTTTATGCGCTACTCTCGTTCAATAGAGCCGCGGCGCCGAATTGGGATGCGCTCGCTTTCCCCAGTTTTGCCTTACTGGCCGTCGCTTTCTGGCGCCCGTATCTGGAAGCGAAACCGGTCTGGCGAGTTCTGGGCGGTTGCGCGCTCGGGCTCGGGATAATTGCGAGCGTGTTCGCGCTGGATAGCGACATGCTTCGGAGCGTCGGCATTGAAATTAAGCGACGAGACCCGTCCGATGGATGGCGCGGCTGGAAGAGCGCCACGGTTGCTCTTGAGACCTTCCGGGTCCAGTTCGAACGCGAAACGGAGGAGAAATTTTTCCTGATCGCGGACGAACGCGATCGTGCCTCCGAGATTTCGTTCTATTTGCATGAAAAGCGCAGGGAAGGTCCGGATCATCCGGCCTGCTATATCGTCGAGTCACAGGACGTGGTGAATCAATTTTCCTTCTGGCCGCGTTACGATGAATTTGTCGAGCGTCCGCGCGGCGCGCCCAATCCGGAAGAGCAGACCTATACCGAAGAAGGTGGAGTTAATTTGTTTCAGGGACGCAGCGCTCTTTATATTCAGGACGCCAGCCGAACAAATGTTCCGCATAATATTCAGCGAGGATTTTCCTGGGCGGAGCGTGTCGCTAGGATCGAAGTTCATCACTTGGGAAGGCTCATTCGCAGCTGGGACGTTTATCTTTGCCTGCATTATCGAACCCTGCCGTTATGAGCAACCTCTCGGTGGTTGTTCCCCTCTATGACGAAGAAGAGAACATCTCGATTTTGCAGCGCGAATTGACTGACGCACTTACCGGTCTCGATTACGAAATCATTTTCGTCGACGACGGTTCACGCGACGAAACCGTCTCGCGCATCGCCCCCGATCCGCGGATTCGAGTTCTGCGTTTTGAAAAAAATGCGGGACAAAGCGCGGCGATTTTCGCCGGTCTACAGGCGGTTCGCAGCGATGTCGCGGTATTGATTGATGGCGATTTACAAAATGATCCTGCCGATATCCCGCGGCTGCTCGCGGAAATTTCGCGTGGCGCTGATCTGGTTTGCGGATATCGGGCGCAACGTAAAGACACAGTGATTAAGCGTATCACCAGCCGGGTTGCGAATTTCGTGCGCAGCCGGTTCACGCACGACGGTGTGCGCGATACCGGTTGCACACTGAAAGCGATGCGGCGCGATTGCGTTGCGGCGCTGATTCCCTTCAAGGGCATGCATCGTTTTATTCCAGCGCTGGTCAAAGGTGCTGGATATCGGCTGGTTGAGATCCCGGTAAATCATCGCCCTCGCCGTTTCGGCCAAAGCAAATACGGCCTGGGCAATCGCGCAGTCCGCGCGACCGTCGATATGTTCGGCGTGCGCTGGTTACAGTCGCGCCGCCTTAAGTACAGATTGCGCGAGCCCTAACTCAGTGTAGCGGCGGCCGTGTCGGCCGCAGATAATATTTGTGCGGCCGACACGGCCGCCTCTACATCTCCGATTTGTTCGCCCCAGGACGAAATTTGTCAGTTGCCCTCGGAAGTCGCCTCCCCCAGTCAGGTAGAAGACCCTTCTTTTGTTACCAAATCGCGCTTGTCATCCTAAGGCCCCACGATAAGCTTCTCGCCCCACTGGGGGTCTGCATGTCGCTGGCTGAACTTCTCTCTGCTGATCAGATTATTCCTGAAATGAAGGCGGCCGAACGCTGGGACGCCATCGTTGAGCTGATGGATTTACTGGTAGCGCGCGGTCAAATTAAGCCGGAAGATCGCGATGGAATTCTGGCCTCGCTCAAACAACGTGAGGAAACGATGAGCACCGGAATCGGCTTCGGCATTGCCATTCCGCATTGTTCATCGGACCGGCTGGACAAAGTGGTGGCCGCTTTTGGCCGCTCCAGCACTGGGATCGAGTTCGATGCGCTCGATAACGCGCCGGTGAAGTTTGTTGTCCTTTTCATTGTTCCTAAAAACCAGTTTCAGACCCATCTCCGCACGCTCGCTTCCATCGCAAAATTTTTGAACGATCGCAGCGTGCGCGATCAGCTCGCGAATGCCACTTCGGCGGACGAGATTATGTCAATTTTCCGCGCCCGGGCCCAGGCGACGGCCTAGGGCGGGGCCGGGCTGGCGGTAAGCGCACCGGCCTCGCCGCAATTTTTCCTTCCCGTTTTCTGCTCTGTAGTGGCAGCCGTGCCGGCTGCAAGCATGAGAGATTATGCGGCCGACACGGCCGCCACTACAGGTTCCCGACTTGGAAGTAGCTCCTCCCAGCCTACACTCAATCGCGACGATGGAGACATTTCAGGCGCAACTCACCCGGAAACTTTCGGATGCTTTTTCATCGGCGGGATTACCGTTCGCCGGAGAAATTACGCCTGCGACCGATCCGCGTTTCGGCGATTACCAAAGCAACGCTGCGATGGTGCTCGCGAAACAACGTGGTGAGAATCCGCGCAAAATAGCGGAGCGCATCGTCAGCAAACTTGACGTCGCAAAAATTTCCGAGCCGCCAAGTATCGCCGGCGCCGGTTTCATCAACTTTACCCTGAAGCGAGGAGCGGTTGAGGAGAAAATCACGGAGCTGCTCGATGATGAGCGACTCGGTTTGGCGACGGATTCGTCACCAAAAAAAATCGTGGTCGATTTCGGCTCGCCCAATGTGGCCAAGCCGATGCACGTCGGTCACATTCGCAGCACCTTTTTAGGCGATGCCCTGGCGCGCATCGCAGAGTTCCTCGGGCACGACGTTATTCGGGATAATCATATTGGCGATTGGGGAACGCAGTTCGGGATGGTGATCTGGGGTTGGAAAAATCTGCTCGATCTGGAGTCACTGAAACGCGATCCAATTGCCGAGTTAGTTCGCATTTACAAGGAAACAAACGAGCGCGCAACCAAGGACGAAACGGTGCGGGAGGCGGTGCGCGCCGAGCTCGTGAAATTGCAGGCTGGCGATCCGGAAAATTTCGCGATCTGGAAACAATGTGTCGATCTTTCGCTGCAGGAATTTTCAAAAGCATATGAGTTACTCGACGTTCATTACGACATTGTCCGCGGTGAAAGTTTTTATAACGACCGGTTGCCGGCCGTGGTTGACCGGTTGCTAAAAAAAGGGCTGGCTGAGCTTAGCGAAGGCGCGGTCTGTGTTTTCTTTCGGGATATTCCTGAACTGGCGGACAAGCCCGCGATCATTCGCAAAAGCGACGGCGGATTCAATTACGCGACCAGCGACATCGCGACAGTTGATTATCGGATCAATGACCTGAAGCGCGACACCCTTTGGTACGTTGTCGGCGCGCCGCAGACGCTGCACTTCAAACAGATTTTCGAGATTGCGCGACGCGAAGGAGACAAGGCTGATTTCCGCCACATTCCGTTTGGCAACGTTCTCGGTGAAAACCGAAAGCTGATGAAGACGCGTTCGGGCGAAAATGTTCCGCTCCGCGATTTGGTGGAGGAAGCGATCACGCGGGCGGAGAAAATCGTCGCCGAAAAAAATCCGGAGCTGAGTGAGGCAGAACGAAAAGAGATCGCGAAAATCATTGGTGTCGGCGCGGTCAAGTACGCCGATCTCTCGCAGTATCGGATGACCGATTACGTTTTTTCCTGGGACAAAATGTTAGCGCTGCATGGGAACACTGCGCCTTACTTGCAAAATGCTTACGTCAGGATCCGCTCGATTTTCCGCAAAGCAGATCCGAGATCGCCACAGCGAATCTTCGACCGGGCTGCCAATTCACGGCAACAGACCGCCGTGAGTTTGGCGGAGCCGACGGAACTGAGTTTGGCAAAACGCCTCTGCCAGTTCGCTGAGATAGTCCCACAAGTGCTGAATGATTTTCGGCCGAACATCCTGGCGAATTATTTGTTCGAGCTAGCGAACAGCTTTCATGCTTTTTACGAGGCATGTCCCGTCCTAAAAGCGGAGGAACCAGCGCATTCATCGCGACTGGCGCTGTGCAAGTTGACCGGACGGGTGCTGCAACGTGGGCTGAAATTGCTCGGGATTGAGGTGCCAGAGCGCATGTGATGCGATGGAATGACGAAGGACGAAGGAATGACGAAATCCCAATGACGATTCCCCGTTTACTGATGACCGATCACATTTTCCGGGTCCCCCTTCTCATTTTTCACCAATCACCTCTCACCAATTTCATCATTGGGGGTTGGACGTTGAGCGTTGAACGTTTTCCCTTCTGGTCCTTAACTCCGTGAAATCCGATCACCCACAAATTCCGATCGCGACCTATCGATTGCAGTTCAACAAGAACTTCACCTTCCGGCAGGCGCGCGAAATTGTGCCTTATCTTGATCAGCTCGGAATCAGTCATGCCTACGCATCGCCCTATTTCCAGGCCGGCGCCGAGAGCCTGCACGGGTACGACATCACCGATCACAACAAGCTCAATGCCGCAATCGGGTCGCGCGAAGATTATGACGCCTGGATCGCGGAACTGCATGCGCATGGCATGGGACAGATCGTCGATTTCGTCCCGAACCATATGGGCATTAACGATCCGCAAAATATCTGGTGGCAGGATGTGCTCGAAAATGGTCCGAGCTCACTTTACGCGCCCTATTTCGATATTGATTGGCGCCCCCTAAAAACCGATCTGCACGACAAAGTCCTGCTCCCGATTCTGGGCGATCAATACGGTCGCGTTCTCGAACGTGGCGAGTTGCATGTGCGCTTCGACGCCGGGTCATTCTCCCTGAATTATTTCGATCACGTTTTTCCGATCGCGCCTGGGACCTACCGCTACATTCTGGAGCTAGCGCTGGAAAATCTGGCCGAGTTCCGGGACGAAGATTTCTACGCAGAATTCCAGAGCATCCTTACGGCGCTTGAATATTTGCCGCGTCGGACCGCGACTGATCCCGAACGCATCCAAGAGCGGGCGCGGGAAAAGGAGATTATCAAAAAACGTTTGGAGCGTCGTTGTGCGGAAGCGCCGCCGGTGCTGCGCGCAATTGAAAAGGCAGTCGAGACGATTAACGGCCACGTCGGCAATCCGCGCAGTTTCGATCGGCTCGACGAATTATTGAACGCGCAATCTTATCGACTCGCGTTCTGGCGCGTCGCGGCGGAGGAGATCAATTACCGCCGCTTTTTTGACGTCAACGATCTCGCAGCCATCCGCGTGGAATTGCCGGAAGTTTTCGACGCTGCACACAAACTTCTTTTTGAACTTGTCGCCGACGGTGCGGTCACCGGGCTGCGGATTGATCATCCCGACGGGCTTTATCGGCCGCTCGAATATTTTGAGAAACTGCAACTGCGCTGCGCCAAAGCTTTGCGCATTCCGTTGCCGAAAGATGGACGCGCGATTTATCTCATCGTCGAAAAAATCCTGAGTGGCGACGAACAGTTGCCGAGAAACTGGCCGGTCCACGGCACTACCGGCTACGATTTTGCCAATCAGGTCGCGGGCGTGCTGGTCGATCATGACGCCGACGGCGCGATCACGAAAGTCTTCAAGCGCTTTATTGGTCACTCGCTGCACTTCGGCCACCTCGTTTACGCGAAGAAGCGGCTGGTTATGCGGATTTCGCTGGCCAACGAAGTCAACGTCCTTGGCAACATGGTCGATCGGTTGTCGGAACAGAATCGCTGGTTTCGCGATTACACTTTGGAAGCGCTGGCCCGGGCGGTGCGCGAGACAATTGCCTGTTTCCCCGTTTATCGCACTTATCTGGAGCCGGGAAAACCGGTGAGCCC
>JBKPMO010000111.1:0-12925 GCA_046732175.1 Verrucomicrobiota bacterium | reverse complement strand
TAACGGGAACGTGAACGTCAGCCGCCACGAATCCAGTTTTGGAACGTAATTGGCCGCGACCCGCCGCTCGATCTCCAACAGCGCCTCGGTGTCAGGAAAAAGTGAAGCGGTGTGTCCATCATCACCCAGTCCAAGCAAAATCAAATCGTGCTGGTAAATTTTTTCATCGCGCTTTGCGGCCAAGGCGTCGAGACGTCCCTGATACTCGTCGGCCCCTTGCAGCGGATCGATCTCACCGCGCATTCGAAGAATCGATGACTCCGGCACTGACGCAGGCCGAAACAGGGCTTCATTCGCCATCCGGAAATTGCTCTTTTCATCGTCCGGTGGCACACAACGCTCGTCGCTGAAGGCAAACTGAAATTTTTCCCAGCGCAGATCACGCTTCGCCATTTCCGAATAAACTGCCCGCGGCGTATTTCCGCCTGAAAGGGCAACCCGGAATTCGCCACTCATGTCGAGCGCTTCGCGCGCCCGTTGCAGAATGAAATTCGCGGCTTCGGTCGCGAATGCTTTCGTGCGAAGAATTTCGCGAGCCATTAAATCGCGCAATGCGATAGACCGCGCTTTTCCAGGTAACGCTGGTGATATTCTTCGGCCCGAAAGAATGTCGGCACCGGTTCGATCTGAGTGACGATCTCTCTTTTGAACCGCCCACTTTTCGCCAATGCGGCCTTTGATTCTTCGGCGGCCGCCTTTTGCTCGGGCGAATGATAAAAAATAACGGAACGATATTGAGTGCCCACGTCCGGTCCTTGTCGATTCAATGTCGTGGGATTGTGATTGGCCCAGAAAACGTCAAGCAATTCGGGATAAGGTATTTTGGCAGGATCAAATTCCACCTGCACCACCTCGGCGTGTCCGGTTTGGTCCGTACAGACATCTTCGTAAGTCGGATTTTCCTTCGTTCCTCCAGCGTACCCGACAGCTGTATCGGTCACGCCCTTTAGTTTGCGGAAGGTTTCTTCGACTCCCCAAAAACAGCCAGCGCCAAACGTCGCTTTTTGGATTTCCATGAACAAACGATGAAACGGGTGGTGGGCTCACGCAAGACGCACTTGTGAGGAAGAACGGAGCAATCGAGAGGCTGTAGAGGCGGTTGATACAAGCGACGCTACAATTCAAGAGAGACTTCGGCCAAATCAACATGACAAAATTGACTGGCGCTGAGGCTTGCGCTTGCTTCTGCAGCCGCTCAACCGGAAGATCCCGCTCAATGCAAACTGCTGCCAGTATCGATCGATTTCGCTTACCGGTCGCCATCCGCGCCCTCAATAAATTTGGCGCAATGTTCAATGGCAAGGTTAGCCGGCGTCTCACCCCGGATGAGCTGATCGAGACGGCGAAACGGCGCGTCGGCCTTGACGATTTCGGCGATGGCGATTTTCGCGAACCGCTTGCCCGGTTACTGGAATCGTGCTGGCGAGACGCGCGCTTGAATGTCATCGGAAACATCGCCCTGCGTTCCGACGTTCTCCGCATCTTGCGCAACCGGCTCTTGCTGCAACGCGATCGGCGTCTGCATCCTGAAATAGCGCAACACGAGATTCGCCGCCCGCTCTTCGTGCTCGGGTTGCCTCGAACCGGAACAACCTTCTTGCACACGTTGCTTTCAGTAGATCCGGAGAATCGCGCGCCATTGACCTGGGAAGTCATGGAACCTTCGCCGCCCACTAATGCGGAGAAACACCGGCGCATCCGGCGCACTTCGCAAAACCTCGCTTGTCTGGAGTGGATGGCGCCGAATTTCCGGCAACTTCATCCGGTCGGTGCGCACTTACCGCAGGAATGCGTCAGCCTGATGAGCCCGACTTTTCTGAGCGATCAATTCGACACCATGTACAACGTGCCAGGCTATCGAGAATGGTTTTTGCAGCAAGACTTGCAACCAGCCTACACCTTTCACCGGCGCTTTCTCCAGCATTTGCAGGAACGAAAAAACAGACGCCGCTGGGTCCTGAAAGCGCCCACGCACATGTTTGCCCTGCCCACCTTGCTCTCGACCTATCCCGACGCGTTCTTCGTCCAAACACATCGCGCGCCCGTCGAAGCGATCACCTCTGTCTCCAGTTTAATTACGATCTTGCGCCGCGTCTTTAGCGACGCGGGCGATCCACTGAAAATCGGCGCGGAAGCGATGCACTACTGGTCCAGCACGCTCAGCAAATTCCTTCTCCAACGTGATCGATTGCTTTCGGAGCGCGTTCTTGATATTTCGTATCTTGAGCTTCGACGCGATCCGATCGGCACGGTGCGCTGTGTTTACGAATACTTCGGCTGGCCATTTTCCGCTTCAGCAGAAAACCGGATGCGCGACGTTCTGGCCAAGCAGCCACGCGATCTGCACGGATTTCATCGTTACGAGCCGGCGCAATTTGGTCTCCGACCGGAATACGAACAGGAGTTCTTCTCGAATTATTGCGAGCGGTTTTCAGTCAGTTCCGCACCGGCACGTCGGTCGATAAAAGCAGTTCCGGCTTCAGCGCCCGGCCAATCGCGACTTGTTCAGGACCGTGTCGGCTGAGAGAAGCTCCATCTCTTCCAGATAGAGAAGCTCGCAGGCGCCGTTGCCAGAATCGGTGCGACTCAAAGAACTGCGCCACGTCCCGATGTGCGGGCCGGTTGCCTCAACCAACTCGCCGCTAAGATGGACCAGCGCGCCATACCGCAGAGATTTGCAACTCGCAGCCAACTCCGGAGTCGAAGGGATGATGTGAATGTTACTGGCGTGACTAATGATTTGGTCTTTTGGAATCGGTGGCGGATTTTGGTACTCGTACCAAAAGAAGCGCATGCTTTGGGTAATGTGAAGTCGATCCAGTACCTGCTGATCGGACATCGGCCCCCATCCTACTGCCAGATCGATTGGCACCAAGCGCGCTCCCGGATCGAATCGGTAAGCTCTCGAGTGCAGTAGCCGCGCATCGAGCGTGAAACGCGCCAGCGGTTTGAGATGAAAATCGCCGAAATCGAATGCGGGTTCGTCGCGCGCCAGATTAACCTGGGCCGGGTCCGCTCCGATCAGCACCCCCGGCTCATACGTAATCGGCCGGTGCAAAAACCAGTAAGCGTAGCAGGCACCGGCGATCGCCAGCAGAACGAGAATCTTTTTCACGAAACCTTTCTGAATCTTCGTCTCGTTGAAAAGCAATTTCGATGCTATTTCTGGTCATCGAAACAAATGACTTTCGAAACCTCGCACCGAATTCCCGCCGATCATCCCAGCCTGGCCGGACATTTTCCGAATGCACCGATCGCGCCCGGTGTTGTCGTTCTCGATGAGGTGTCAGCTGCTTTAGTGGAATGGCGTAAAGGCTCTAGGCTGGTCGGCATACCGTTTGTTAAGTTCCTCGCGCCAATCCAGCCAGGCCAATTATTCACCATCGGACTTGACGCACAGGAAAACATTGGAAATCAGATCGATTTTTGCTGCCGAGTGGACGGACGCGTGGTAGTTGAAGGCCGCCTTGAGATCGGTTGCGGCGCCAGCATTTAATTTTCGCCCGAGCGATGAGCGTCTCGCCGGGTACCTCGAAGATTACCCACCCTCCTTATTTAGCGAAACCCTGTATCAGAGCATCGAGCTGATGGAGAGGTACAGCATTGATCTAGCGATCGACTTGCTCGAGCGCTTGGATGTTTTCGAGCAACTCGACCAACCACGATCGGCGCCCGAACTTTGTCAGGCGCTTGCTTTCCAAACTCGCTTCAGCTCCACCCTAAGTTGGCTTTTGCAGCGCCTGGTCGAAACCGGCTGCATAGAAGTCGAAACGACAAATGATGGGCAGCGCGTTTATCGTTTGCTTTCTCGGCCGTGGCCTCCGCAATGCCCCGAGTTACGGCAGATCGCGCTCGGGATTAATCCCGCAAATGCATCGACCCTGGACCTGCTTGATTATGCCGCAAATCTTTATCCAGCCGTCGCCGCGGGAAAGCAAAACGGCGAACAGGGCCTCTTTTCGCCTCAGGGAATAACGCTATGGTTAAACTACTTTCATAATGACAACCTGACTTATGCAGTAAACAATTGGCTCGGTGCAGTAGTTGCCGCGAACTATTTAGCTACTCGATCCAGCTTCAAAATCCTCGAGATCGGCGCCGGCGCCGGCAGTGGCAGTGAGAGTCTGCTTCGTTCCTTAAAAGAGCGCGGCCTTCTTCCGCGGCTGCAACACTATCTCATCACCGAACCAAACGCATTCTTTCGGCGCCGCAGTCAACGTGAACTAGCACAGCGTTATTCCGATCTACCAATGGAGTGGACTTCGCTCGATATGAACCGGCCATGGGACACTCAGGGAATAGTTTCGGGAGAGTTTACTTTCGTGTATGGCGTCAACGTCCTGCATGTGGCCAGGGATTTGTTGTTCAGTTTAGGTCAGGCTCGTAACGCACTTGCGCCGGATGGATGGCTGGTAATCAGCGAATGTGTCCGGCCTCATCTCAATCAACCGATGTATCCGGAACTGGTGTTTCAGATTCTGGATAGCTTTACTGAAGTTGACACTGATCCGGATTTTCGCCCCAACCCCGGTTTCCTCACTGCTGATCATTGGCGGAATGCATTCAAGTGCGCCGGGTTCGAACACACCGACGTAAAACCGGAGCTCGATCGCATTCGCGAAATTTATCCGCATTTCTTCACCGGCGCGATCTGCGGAAGGTAGTGGCATACCTGCCTGACGCTTTGTCTGCTCGAGTTGTAGCCGCGGTCGCTGACCGCGACCCGGGGCGACCAACCCCGGCTACAGCATCGGAGGGACGCGCTTCTGCTCGTCCCTCCGCTCCTGGGCCGATACGCTGCTAATTAGCTCGAAGAACTTGTCGAGATCGATATTGCCGCCGGAAACCACCGCGACGATCGGTCCGCTTCCGGCTTTGCCGCTCAAAGCCGCCGCCACCGACAACGCTCCCGCGCCTTCGGCGATGACGCGCGTTTTTTCCGCGAGCAATCGCATCGCTCGTTTCGTTTCTTCCAAGCTAACGACAATTGAACCGTCCGCGACAGGCCGCATTCGTTGCCACATTCGCGGGAAAATGCTTTTCCCCCCGGCACCATCGACAAACGATTGTGTCCACTGCGTAAACACTTGCGGCGATTCTTTCGCGAACGACAACGCCCCCGGCGCCGCTGTTTCCGGCTCTGCGCCCCACACTTTTACGTCCGGCTTCAGCGCTTTGATCGCGCTGCCAACCCCGGTAAGCAAGCCACCGCCTCCAATCGCCGCGGTTACTGACAAGACATCGGGCGCGTCCTCGAGAATCTCCAACCCGAGTGTCGCATTGCCGGTCACGAAATTCTGATTATCGAACGGGTGAACAAATGTTCCTTCGGCTCCAGGGAAGGCGCGATCTTCCATTGCCTGCCAGGCAGTATCAAACGGGACCGGAATTAGTTTCGCGCCAAGCCTGCGCATCCGCGCAATCTTGGATTCCGGCGCGGTGTCGATAACAACGACCGAGCACGGCACACCCGCCTTACGCGCCGCATAGGCCACACCTTGCCCCGCATTTCCGGCGCTGATCGTCCAAACCCCCCGGCGGCGCTCCGCTTGCGACAGCATCGCGACGGCATTCGCCGCGCCACGCAATTTGTAAGCGTTGATTGGTTGCAAGTTCTCCAATTTCAACCGGACATCCGGAAAATCAGGGCCGAGGTCGAGACGCACCAGTGGCGTCCGGATAATGGTATTCGCGATTCGTTTTCGCGCCTCCCGGATTTCATCCAGCTGGATCGGGCGCACCGGTTCCAACATCGCCGACATAGTGAGGGACTTTCCGGTTCGGTTTGGCAGGAGCAAGGAAAATCTCGGCCGCGTAAAGCTCTGGCTCGCGACATGCTGCAGCCGTTGGTCTTATGAGCGCTTCTCCTTCACTTTCACCCTTAACCCCTGTTCATCAGCCCCCGGATCGCCTCCCCTGGCAGGAACAACAAGGCCCGCGGCTCCATCCCCTCGGACGCGCGGTTCCCAAGACCACGATTCGTTTCAAATGCGTCGATTGCGGGCGGCAAATGGAAGCGCGTTCGCAGGATGGCGGCGTTAATACCAATTGCCCCCATTGTTCGGCGCCGCTGACGGTGCCACGCATTCCGACGAATCCCTATCTGCGTCCGATTAATCATGTCGTCCGCCAAATGAAAGCGGTGCCATTTCCGTTTCCCTATGTTCCCCAGATTGTTCAACTCATCGTGCTAACGAGCGTGCTCCTGCTCTTTGCCGGTCTCTTCATTACCATTGGGTTGGTCTCACAGATCGCGGGCGTTCTCCGCGGACTCATCGTCGATGCGCAGAAACATTTGCGCGAGGGCTCGGCGGTGGAACGGAGTGCGCAGGCCGTGAGCATTGGAATTTTCTCGCTTCTGTTCGTTCCTTTTTGGCTGGTTCAAGTGCCGTTCTCGCTCATCGGCTCGCTCTGGAGCTCGAATCGACTCGGCGCGCTCCTTACCACGGCTGCTCTCCTCTCGATCATTTACGCGATTACTTTGTATTTGCCTTACCTGATCCGGTTTCTACATTCGTTCTAGTAGCATAGGAGCCTTACGCCAGTCGGGCTCGGACCTGTGGCGACAACGGGCCATCTCGGCCGTTGACAATGAGGCAGCGACTTCACAAGTAACGGAAGTTACGCTTCCACCCTGACTCGGCCGACAGGCTTCTAACATGTCCCGGTTCGTACGTCTCAACCGGAAAGATGCCTGTGTTACGTCTTTGCTTCCGTGCCGAGTAGATTCGCGACCGTCATCGGCTGGCCTGGTTTCGCAACACTCCTTACCAGATCTTGAAAACGCTCCGAGAATAGGTCGTGACGCAGCTCCCAATAATGCTCCAGCCCCGGAGAAGCGAGATAGTGCCGGTATAAATTCCACCAGCCGCGCCAAACTTGTTCGTCCATCAAGCCATAGATGAAATGAAGGTGAATCGTCTCCATCGCTTTAAGGAACTGAAAGGTGACGTGGTAGAAGCGTGCACGATCGTCCGGCGAAAGCGCGTTGATGTTTTCCAATCCGATTCGCCAAATCCGGCCCAGCTCGGCGTTTTCACTGAATTGTTTGGTAACATCGCGCAGCGCGCTGGTGGCAGCGTCCTGGGCCGTAAGTTTGGCTATCCGCGTGCTCCGATGGACCTGAATGGCTAGATACCACAGCGAGGCGACAACGGCGAAGGAACTAATCAGTTGCGCGGTAGCATTGATCGCTTCCCAGCTCATTTATGGATGAAGGTAGTAAGGGAGACGCCGGCTTCAACCATCGCCCGTGCTGTAGCGTGGCTGTCGCCAGCGCACAATTCCTTAGGAGAAGGACGCCAGCAGGTCGAAGCGGGAATCTCACTCACGATCGATGTGATCGATTTCGCCAGCGTACAGCCAATCATCCGCGTGCGCGACCAAACCAGCACGCACAGGATTTTCGCGGACATAGCTCCACTTTTTGGCATAGCTCTCGTCACTTCGCAGTGGGTGATCGTGAAAACCAGGCTGCCTGAATGAGCATAGTTGCTGCCCTGCCCTGCCGGTGATCTCGATCCCAAGCGATCGGAGAGCGCAACCCAAGCATTTCTTCAGACCTTTGATCCATTCACCGAGGGACCTCTGACAATCGCGACTAAAGCAAACAAACAGATGGACATGATCTGGCATAATAACGTAGCGACCCACCGAGATCTGATACTCGGTGGCATGTCGGGCATAGTATTGAAAGGCAGCCTGCACGGCTGGAGCTGCAAGGGATTTTTCGCCGCCGATGTGTGTTGAAGGAAATAAACAGGTGGATCGTAGCGAGAGAAAATGAAATCGAGCCGTGGGGCGTATGCTTAATCTTTCGTTCCACACCACGCGTTGTAGCGTGCGCTTGTCCTAGCGCACAGCTATTTTCGAGATCCGCTGGCGACAGCGGGACGCTGCAGCATCGACCCAAAGGCGACAACATACGTTGGTGGGCCGTTGCACGCTGGGCGTTGCAGCGTGCGATGTTACTAAAGCCCAACCATTTGAAAATGTAGACCGCGGCTGTTACAGCATTATTTCGGCGGTTCGGCAACTTTGAGCACAATTTTCCCGCGAGTATGGGTTGACGCAATTTGCTCGTGTGCTTTCGCCACCTCCGCCAGTGGGATCACTGCCGAAACGACCGATGTCATCCTCTTACTATCGATTAACTTCGCCAGGTCCTCCAAGATCTTCGCGTCCGGATGCGCGCTAAATGAGGTCCCTCTAATACCATGTTTCTCAAGTTCCGCGGGATCCGGTGGGCCGGTGATTGAAACAATGATGCCGCCTTTCTTCACGACTCCGTAAGATCGGGCCAAAGAATCGCCGCGCACCCCATTGAGGACGACATCGACATCTTTAACTACGTCCTCAAACCTGGTGGTGGTGTAATCAATCGGTTGATCTACTCCAAGCTCTTTCAGCACGTCCTGATTCGCGGTAGACGCGGTGGCGATAACTTTGGCGCGACGCGCCTTGGCGATTTGGACGGCAAATGTCCCTACTCCGCCAGATCCACCATGGATTAGGACAGTTTGATCCGCCTTCAGACCGGCCTTGTCTACTAAGGCCTGCCACGCCGTCGTGGCCGCGAGCGGGACAGCAGCAGCATGTTCGAAATCGATCGATTTCGGCTTGAGCGCAGCGTGATTCTCTTTCGTTACTACAAACTCGGCGTAACCGCTTTGTTCTTCAAAACTGAGATAAGCGTATACCGCATCGCCTTTTTTGAACCCGGTCACCTTGCCGCCCGCTTGTTCCACTACGCCCGCTGCGTCCATTCCTGGAATGAAAGGGAAACCGCGACCACCGAAACGGCCTTCGCGGATGGCAACATCTACCGGGTTAACTGCCGCAGCCATGACGCGTATGAGAATTTCGTGATCTTTTGGCTGCGGCCGTGGCGCATCTTCATATTTCAACACCTCAGCTCCGCCGTTTTGATGAACAACAATCGCCTTCATCGACGTTTGAGCGGCTGCGATAAGGGGACAGACTAACAGGATTGACAGCCATAGGATTGAAGATGGTCTGCTGAATGTCATACTGTTACTAACGAGAAGTAGTATAGATAAAAAGCAATTGCGATCAAGTGCAATAACGGCTGCGTTGTAAAACGAATCCGAATCCAAGCAGTGTTGGATGGAAGTTTTGCGAATTGTAGAAAACTACCTACGTTTCGGGAACTGCAAGTAAAATTTGTCCTCCGCAGATCAGCGCGGATTGTGATGGACGAGCGAGTTTGGCCCACGAAACAGACCGAACACGTGAAATTTCGAGGGCTATTTATGCCAATACCCGCAGCTGGTTATTCATATGTTGAAGACCAAAATGAAAATTTTTCGATTTAAGCCAATTGGTCATGTTGAATCGCCACTGACGGATCGCGCTTCGGCGCCAAAACAAGGTCGCGAAGGATCGCCGTTAGCGTGGCTAGTGTTCGATAAGTCGATGCGCGAAGCATTGAGAGATCTTCACGTCGGTGAAGACGTGATTGTCCTTACCTGGCTCGATCGCGCCCACCGTGATGTCTTGAGAGTGCATCCGCGTGGTGATCGAACCAGGCCGGAGCTAGGAGTATTCAGCACGCGCTCACCAGACCGTCCGAACCCGATTGGATTGCATCGAGTCAAAATCATTTCAATAGAAGACGTGCTGCGAATCCAAGTGAAGGATCTTGAAGCCTTGCACCTGACCCCAATTCTCGACCTCAAACCGGTATTAGAGCGAGGCTACTGACCACTGACCACTGACCTTCGCTCCTTCCCTCCCCCGATCAGTGATCACTTCCGCGTCTATTTCCCGCACTCCTCTGCTGTAGACAACAAGAGTCTCGCCATTCAGGCTTTCGCCCGGAAGGAGTCGAGAATGAATCTGCGGGAATCCGCGCAATCTGCGGATAAAGCCTTCGGTTGCAGCAGAGCTGCACTGCGGAATCGCGGTCGATCGACAAGTTAGGCTTGCAATTTGTTTTCGTAACTGGCAATCCGTTCCCATTATGAGTACGCGCGCTTTTCTGGCAGCGATTCTCGGTGGAATCACAATGTTTATCTGGAGCTTCATCGCGCATGATTTACTGCCGCTCGGGGAAATTGGCGTCCGCCAGTTCGAGAACGAAGCTGCGATGCTCGATGCTTTAAAAGCAAACGTCGGCGATACTCCTGGGTTTTATCATTTTCCGGGGCACCATGCGGGCCCGAACGCAACGCGACAAGAAAAGAGCGAGGCAATAAAACGCGCGATGGAAAAAGCCGCCACAGGTCCGTCCGGAATCTTGATTTATCATCCCAGCCGCCAGTTTGAGTTCGGCAAGTTGTTGGGCGTCGAGTTCGCTACTGAACTTCTCGAAGCCATTCTTGTCATTTTCCTTCTTTCTCAGACCCGGATCGAAAGTTTCGGCGGCCGGATCGGTTTTGTTCTGCTCGGTGGAATTCTCGCGGCAATTACTACCAACATTCCGTACTGGAACTGGTATGGTTTCCCTTCCAATTATACCGCGGCCTATATGTTGATCGAAATCGTGGGGTTCTTCTTCACTGGCGTAGTCGCAGCCTTGATCTTACCAAAACGCGCCGGCACGGCATAGTGCCGCAACGATTAGCGTTGACGAAACTCCGCGTCCGCCCCTAGCCTGCCTTCCATGAACACCAAACGTGCTCTGCTTTTGATGATAACCATTTTTGCCTGCGTTTCCCTGGTCGAAGCGCAAAGTCCGGCCCCATCCCCAAGCGCGAGCCCGGAGGCGTCCGCTTCGCCCGCCAAGAAGCGCGGGCGCAAGAAGGCGGAAGCTTCTCCAGCCACCAGCCCGGAAGCTTCGGCGTCGCCGGCCAAAACGCGGGGACGCAAGAAAGCGGAAACGTCACCGTCACCGACGGCGAACCCCGAAGCCTCTGTGTCCCCGGCGAAAACACGTGGGCGTAAGAAAGCCGAAACGTCGCCGAGCCCTGCAGCAAGTCCCGAAGCTTCTGCTTCCCCGGCAAAAACGCGCGGGCGCAAGAAAGCCGAGGCTTCACCGTCGCCAAGCGCCAGTCCGATGGCACCAGCCTCGCCGGCCGAGCATCACGCTCGAAAGAAGGCTTCGCCCGCACCGGCTGCCTCACCTTCACCTTCGCCCACTGCCAGCCCGACCTTTAAGATCGGTAATCTATTTAAGCCGAAAAACACACCCACTCCTCCGGCGCCGGCGGCCGAAAGTAGTTCAACCCAAGCTAATGCTACGCCGGCACCGGGCGGCGGCCATGGAATGGTATGGGTCAATACCGATAGCCACATCTATCACAAGGAAGGTTCGCGTTATTACGGCAAGACGAAGCAGGGCAAATACATGAGCGAGGCCGATGCCATTAAAGAAGGCGACCGCCCCGCCAAAAAGGAGTAGTTTATAGTTTCTTTGCGCGGTCGCGCTCTTCCAAAAGAGGGCGCGACCCGATACTTTACGTAGCACAGGCGTCTCGCCTGTGGGGGGCAACCGGGCATCTTGCCCGGTTATGTAGCGGCGTTTGTGACAAACCGCCGAATCCAAAATCAGGGGCTTGACACAAACATCTCTATACCTGTCTTGCAGCGCAAGTGGCCGGACGTGCTATTTCACTTGCGCTTCTTCCCAGCGAACGGCTTCGCGCATCAGTTCGCGCGCGCTTGTTACGCCAAATTTCTCCTTCGCTCGCGCGACATACATCTGCACCGTCTTGACGGAGAGACTTAGTTTCTCCGCGATCGCAGAAGTGCTCGTTCCCTGCCCCAACATTTGAAATACTTCCAACTCCCGATCGCTCAGCCGCTCAATGGGTGGTCGCGTTGTTTTCGCATGACTCAGCCGCGACGCAATCTGCGCCATTAATCGTTCGCTCAAGAATACCTCTCCTTGAAGCACACTGCGAATTGCGGAAACTACTCGCTGCGAGCTTTCGCCTTTCATCAAATAACCACGCGCGCCGGAACGCACTGCTCGCTCACCGTAGACCATCTCGTCATGCATCGAGAGGACAACCACGGGAAGATCCGGATATTGATTTCGCAAGTCCTTCACCAACTCGAGGCCGGAACTATGCTCCAAGGAAAGATCGACCAAAACAATATCGGGTGACGTTTCTGGAATTAACTTGAATGCCGTGGCTGCATCAGCAGCTTCTCCGCAAACTACCAGGTCTTCTTCCTGTTCGATTAAATTTTTGAGCCCGTCACGGACAACCGGATGGTCGTCGACAACGAAAATGCGAGATTGAACCTTTGTTTCCACGATATATTAAATGATGCAAAAGGTAATTAGTTGCAATGGTGGAATAGTTTTCCTGCGCGTTTTTGCTGTCAGGTAGCGCCCGACGGCGAAGCAACCTGGAACTATGTCGAAGTAAACCGTTCCGCCGCCCAAAATGGACGGACTCGTAGCGTGCTCGCCAGGACATGGCGAACCCGACTCGGAGAAAAAGGCTAGGTAAGCTTTTCGATTGCGAACAATGGAGGAGGGACGCGCTTCTGCGCGTCCGGAACGACCGGAAGGCCGTCCCTCCGATTCCCTTCAAGGTCAGTTTTCCGAAAGCGGTATCTCACAGTGCACAATCGTTCCCTGTGCGGCTCCTTCTACTCGCAACGTTCCACCTGCCAGTTCGGCCCGTTTAGCCATTACCTTTAGACCAATACCATCTCTCCCTGCATCTTCCCACAAACCGCGACCATCATCTTCCACCTTCAACCGAAGATAATCGTCCGTCGTTTGTAATTGGATCCTGACATTCCGCGGTTCAGCATGTTTGAGAGCATTAATGACCGCCTCGCGCGCTACCCAATACAGTTGTGTGGCGAGCTCTTTGGAACGAGGTGGCTTACCGCTGTGCTCAAACTCACACCTCACCGGTCCATTGCTGGCCGAACGGGACAACGATTCCAGGGCGGAGAAAAGCCCGTCGCCATCAAGTTCGGAAGAATATAAGCCACGGGCAAT
>JBKPMO010000110.1:0-17203 GCA_046732175.1 Verrucomicrobiota bacterium | reverse complement strand
GCTTTACAAAATCGGTTTTGTTTCAGAGGACGACTTTTATTTCTTCAAGATTTTTCACGACGTGAACGCGGCCGTGAATGAAATCACGGGATTCTATCGCGTGTACCATTCCGCTCGCTGGGTGGGGCAGAAACTTGTTATTCGCATCGCGCGCCCCCTCACTTCCGCAGCTGTTGCTCAATTGAACGATGAATTCGCTGATCTGCTGCGTCGCGGAGCGATCGTGCAGGGCAAAGCGCTGCCGCAAGAACGAAACGAGCCTGAGGTCCTGGCCCTGCCGCGGCTTATCTCTTGTCCACATCGCCGCAGCTTCGGCCGCTTCCGGCAATTGATCGACGCCATCAATCGCGCCGAGTGTGCCTGAACGGCGGGACGCCGGAGTTCATGGAATGGGGAGTAATGAATTAGTGCGGAGCGAAACCTTATCGCATCACTCCCACTCTTCTCACGAGGTCGTTTGAGACTGCGCTGATTCGGCGCGTTTTTCGAGAATATAATCGTGAATGGTGTTCACGCTACGCAGCACTTTCGTGGCGATTTCAGAGTTAGGCACACTAACGCCGAAGTTTTTTTCCAACCCGACCGCGAGCTCGAGCGCATCGATTGAATCGAGGCCGATCCCATTCGGCCCGAATAATGGAGCATCATCGGCGATCTGATCGGCCGTGATTTGTAGCATCAGGTTTTTCACCATCATTTCTTTGATGCGGGTGCGTAGGTCGATGTCGGTCATAGCAAAAAGCGCCCGATATTCTCGCAAATGTCGGCGAAGTCAACCAGAGCGATTTTAAGAGAGACCCATTACAGAGGACACCCAGGGCGCAGGGGATTAACAGGATATTCTGAACCCTTGAAGCCTGAGGATGAATCTATCAGGGCTAGGCGAATAGTCGTTGCAGTTCGTTGTAGGGCGCGGCGTGCTTGAGTTCGTCAAAAGTGCCGGTCTCGATCAACTCCTTGGCCGAGCGAATGAATCCTCCCCAAGCTGCGCGGGCGAACGCGCCGCCAACGCTCACGCGCCGCGCGCCTAATTCAGCGGCGTCGCGCATGGTGAGGCCGCTGGGACCACCAATCAACACGTTGACAGGCTTCGGCGCTACAGCTTCAACAATCGCTTTGATGTGATCACGTTCCTTGAATCCCGGTGCATACAAACAATCTGCTCCAGCCTGGGAGTAGGCGATGAGTCGCTTGATTACTTGATCAAGATTTTCGCGCCCGACCAAAAAACCTTCCGCGCGCCCGACGAGGATGACACTGCTGTCATGAAGCGCTTCGCGAACCGCTTGGATGCGTTCGACGGCAAGATCGAAAGCATAGATCGGGCTTTCTTTTCGATCCGCTGCGTCTTCAATGGACAGACCCGCCACTCCCGTTTCAGCGCAAAGACGCGCGTTTTCTGCAACCCAGTTCGGATCGTCGGCGTAACCGTTTTCGAAATCGGCGTTCACCGGAATGTCAGTCGCCTCAACCAATTCCCTGATATGTGCAAGCATGTCGTCGCGTTTGACGCTGCCGTCGGCGAGCCCGCGCGAAAACGCGAACCCTGCCGACGTGGTCGCGATCGCTTTAAACCCGAGATGTTCCAGATATTTTGCGGTACCGATGTCCCACGGATTCGGGATCGCGAAACATTCGCTATCGTGCAGCTGCCGAAATTTTCTCCGCTTTTCTTCAATCGTTGGCATATCGTTTATTCAATCATTCAATCGTTGCGCTTTCGACCGCAAAGTTGATATTTCTAGTTTCAGCCGGACATGAACTGAGGTTCGCCGTGACGAGTCGCTCAGGGAGAAAGCAACGGGCAGGACGCCTGTGCCACGACTGCTCCTGGTTTCTTGCGCATTACTCCAAGGCGGCAGAGGATTGCGCTTCTTCATGCCAACTAGTCGATCTATTGCGGGCGGGCTGACGACTCTCTTTCTCGTAGCCGCGCTTTGCCCGCTGTCCGTGGATGCGGGTTTTGAAGGCGCGCTGCGGTGGCGCAATGTTGGCCCGTTTCGCGGTGGGCGCACCCGCGCCATAGCCGGCGTTCCTTCCCAGCCGAATGTCTTTTACATGGCGCAAGTCAACGGTGGCGTTTTTAAAACAGCCGATTACGGACGAACATGGCAGCCGATTTTCGACGAGCAACCAACCGGCTCGATCGGCGCCATCGCGGTCTCCATTTCCAATCCGGACATCGTTTACGTTGGCAGCGGCGAAGGTTTGCATCGCCCGGATTTGTCAATCGGTGATGGCATCTACAAATCGACAGACGCGGGAAAAACCTGGGCGCATCTGGGACTGCGTGATGGGCAACAGATTCCACAAATCGCGGTCGATTCCCGGAATGCCGAGCGAGTTTTCGTCGCGGTTGGCGGGCATCCTTACGGGCCTAACGAGGAGCGCGGGATTTTCCGTTCGCTCGATGGCGGTAAGACCTTCGAAAAAGTTCTGTATCGCGACGAGAACACCGGCGGCGGTGACGTCCAGATTGACCCAACGAATTCCGATGTCGTCTATGCGAGTCTCTGGGAATCGCGAGAAGGCCCCTGGGAAAACAGCACCTGGAACGGAACCAATGGCGGCATCTTCAAATCCACCGACGGCGGCAAAAGCTGGAACCAACTCCGCAAAGGTCTTCCCGACAAAATTGTGCAGGCAAATCTTGCGATCTCTCCAAGTTCACCGAGAACCTTGTTGGCGACGGTCAAGACATTGGTCACGTCTAGTATTTTTCGATCCGAAGACGGCGGCGAATCGTGGGCCACCACGACGGATGATGCGCGACCTGCCGCAGGTATCGGGGGTGGTGAGCTGCCGATCCTGAAGTTTGATCCGAAAAATCCGGCGATCGTTTATTCAACCAGCATTGTTTGTTGGAAATCGATGGACGGGGGCAAAACCTGGGAAGGCTGGCGCGGCGCGCCGGGCGGGGACGATTATCAAAACATTTGGATTAACCCCGACAATCCAAACATCGTTCTGCTCGGTAGCGATCAGGGTGCGCTCGTCACGGTCAATGACGGGCAAAGTTGGAGCTCCTGGTACAATCAGCCTACGGCGCAGCTTTATCACGTCAGCGCCGACAATGCGTTTCCCTATCGATTATACAGTGGCCAGCAGGAGAGCGGCTCGGTCGGCATCGCAAGTCGCGGCAATGATGGCGCGATCACTTTTCGCGACTGGCATCCGGTCGCGGCCGAGGAATACGGCTACGTTGTCGCCGATCCGCTGGATCCGGACATCATCTACGGCGGCAAGTTGACGCGCTTCGATCGACGCACCGCGCAGGCGCAGGAAATTTTACCAGTACCATTGCGCTCTCCCGATTTTCGTATGCTGCGGACGCAGCCGGTCGTCTTTTCTCCGATCGATTCGCACCTCCTCTTCTTTTCCGGGAACACGCTTTGGCAAACACGCGACGGCGGACGGAGCTGGAACCAGATCAGCCCCGATCTGACGCGCAGGAGTTACGAATTGCCGGCCAGCATTGGAAAATATCGCAACGACCCAACGGCACAGGCGAAGCAGCGGGGAGTGATTTATGCCGTGGCGCCGTCGCCTACGGATGTGAATCGGATTTGGTGCGGAACCGATGATGGTTTGATCCAGCTAACGACAAATGGGGGAAAAAGCTGGAACGATGTTACGCCATCTGCCATTTCGGCCTGGCAAAAGATCTCGATCATTGACGCTGGTCACTTTGATGCCAACACCGCTTACGCCGCGGTCAACGCCCTTCGGCTGGATGACGTGCGTCCACACATTTACCGAACCCACGATTCCGGGAAAACTTGGACCGAGATCGTTCACGGAATCCCCGATGGCCAAACGGTGAACGTTGTCCGGGAAGATACCCAGAGAAAGGGATTGTTGTTCGCCGGAACCGAGCGCGCCGTCTACATCTCGTTTGATGACGGCGATAGCTGGAAGTCGCTGCGACTCAACATGCCGGCGACATCGGTGCGAGACCTTATTATTAAGGATGACGATCTGGCGGTCGCTACGCACGGTCGTGGCTTTTGGATTCTGGATAACATCACGCCGCTGCGCCAGTGGAACAGGGACGAGCGTGAGACGGTTCTGTTCAAACCTCAGACCGCCCTTCGTATTCGGTGGAGCCTCAATACCGATACTCCGCTGCCACCGGATGAGCCTGCCGGCGAAAATCCGCCTGATGGCGCAATGATCGATTACTTTCTGCCGGAAGATTCTCCCGCAACACTCGAGATCACAGATAAGAACGGAAATTTGGTCAGACGTTACACCAGTAACGACACTCCAGTGTTGCCGAATCCGAAAAAACTGAAAATCCCAAGCTATTGGATCCGACCGTTTGCCGCGCTTTCTTCGCAGCGCGGGCTGCATCGGTTTCTTTGGGACATGCATTACACGCCACTCGCCGGTGTCGAGCCGGCGTATCCGATGTCTGCCGTTTACCGCGACACGCCAGCTTCGGCGACCTCGCCGTGGGTCGTACCTGGCGAATATACTGTTGTTCTGACTGCTGGCGGCAGGAACTATACGCAACGATTGACCGTTAAATTGGATCCGCGCGTGAAAATGTCAGCGGCGGAATTGCAGGAGCAGCTGACATTGTCGCAACAGTTATCCGAGCTGCGTGCCAGTCTGGAACCGATCGGTAAAGTCTTCGACTCGTTAGTCGACCAATTGACGAAATTACGGGGGCAGTCGTTGTCGAAAAGTGTCGAGGACAAATTGAATGGACTGAACGCCAGATTGAAGGAGTTGGGACCGCCAAACGCGCGGCCGGGAGCGGCCCCTTCGCTTCATGCTTTGGATTCAGTAAGGGAGTTGTTCGAGCAGATTCAAGGAGTCGACGCTGTACCCACCGATCGCGTCAAAGCGGCGGTGAATGAGGTGCGCGGTCAGGCGACCCCACTAACGAAACGTTGGCAGGAAATCGTTGCGCAAGATGTGCCCGGATTGGACAGGGAGCTGCAAGGTGCTGGTCTCCCGTCGTTGAACCTCGCTCGGTAGATGCCTCTGGGTGGGTGCTCAGGTGCGGACCTCCCCTCGTCAGATTCGCCAGACCGTGGTAAAGAATCTGACATGCCCTCGGAACCGGCGCCGCAGGTGAAGTTGGCGATCGCGCACGTTCTCTTTATCGACATTGTCGGTTACTCGAAGTTGCTTATTACTCAGCAGACCGAGCTGCTGGGCAAGCTAACCGCGCTGGTGCGCGAAACAGAGCAGTTCCAAGTGGCCGACAAAAAAGGCGGTCTTGTTCGCATACCCACCGGCGATGGCCTGGCGCTGGTCTTTCGCGACAGTCCGGAGGCGCCGACGCAATGTGCCATGGAATTGAATCAGCGCCTAAAAGCTCACCCGGAATTGCAGGTTCGTATGGGCATCCATAGTGGTCCGATCAATGAAGTAGTCGACGTCAATGGGCAGATCAACGTGACTGGCGCCGGGATAAATGTTGCCCAGCGAGTGATGGATTGTGGCGATGCCGGTCACATTCTTCTATCGCAGCGCATCGCTGATGATCTCGAACAATATCCGCAGTGGCGACCGTGTTTGCATGATCTTGGACCCTGCGAGGTTAAGCACGGGCACCAGCTTAATCTCGTTAACCTCTACACGAATGAGGTTGGCAATCCGAGCGTTCCGGAAAAGCTCAGGTGCCACCAGGAGCCGGCGATTCGCAGGACGGTCGAGAAATCCGCTCGCCGCTTGCTTCCATTCGCGATCGCCGGAATTGGCATCGCCATAGTGGTTGGGTTTTTTGTGCTCCACCTTAATCGCGCATCGACCAGCCGGTCTAGTCCCGCGGGTGGGCCAATGTCGCCAGCCGAAGTCACCGAGAAAGGGATTGCGGTGTTGCCTTTCGAAAATCTGAGCCAGGATCCCGAGAACGCTTACTTCGCTGATGGCATTCAGGAGGAGATTCTTACTCGCCTGGCAAAGATCTCCGATCTAAAGGTTATCTCGCGAACTTCTGCGTCGAAGTTCGGAAGTTCGAAGGATAACTTGCGCGAAGTAGCCGGCAAACTCGGAGTAGCTCACATCCTGGAAGGCACGGTCCAAAAATCGGCTGATCAAGTCCGCGTCAATGTCCAGTTAATCAACGCGACCAGCGATGCGCATTTATGGGCGGAAACCTACGACCGTAAGTTAACTGATGTTTTTGCGATCGAGACGGAGATCGCCAGGGTTATCGCGGACAAGCTCAGGGCCAAGCTTACCGGCCGCGAAGAAGCAGCCATCAGCAGTCAACCCACCGAAAATTCCGAGGCGCATCAACTCTATCTTAAAGGAAGATATTTTTGGAATAAGCGAACCAGCGACGGACTGAAGAAATCCATTAGCTATTTCAACGAGGCAATCGAGAAAGATCCGGCTTACGGGCCCGCCTACGCCGGTTTGGCCGACGCTTATTCGGTCCTTCCTAACTACAGTCAGACCGCGGGGAAGGAGGCCTATCCCAAGGCTGAAGCTGCCGCTCTCAAAGCCCTCGAGATCGACGATAATCTGGCCGAGGCCCACATTTCGTTAGCCAATATACGGCTGTGGCACAAGTGGGGCAGGGAAGCCGAACCGGAGTTCAAGAAAGGCCTCCAGTTGGATCCGAACTACTCGACCGGTCACCAATGGTATTCTATTTATTTGTCGGTAACAGGACGGCCGGGCGAGGCCATTTCGGAAATGGAGAAAGCCAGGGAACTCGACCCCTTTTCCATCATCATCAACACAGAGCTCGGATGTCCCTATCTTTATTCAAAACAATACGACCGGGCGGTGGAGTACTTCGAGAAAGCGGTAGAAATGGAACCCGACTTCCCTTTCGCTCATTTCGCGCTGGCCGAGGCTTACGATCGCATTGGCCATTACAACGAGGCATTGTCCGAGCATGAGAAAGCCGTTGCTCTCGGCCGGCGTGAAGGCGCGATCGATTTGCCGGGCACAGATGCGCCCAAGGCGTGGTACGCATTGGCCGGTCCATTGCAGAACGCTTATCGCGTCCTAGGCGAATCCGATTATTGGCAGAAGCGATTGGATTCGACCAAAAGGCTCTACGATCAGGGAACAGCACCCGCTTCCGCAGTAGCAGGAATTTACGCGATCCTCGGCGAAAACGAGCAGGCCGTGACGTGGTTGGAAAAAGCTTTCGAGGAATCCGATGATTTTCTCGTTTTTCTCAACATCCAACCGCAGTTTGAAAGTTTGCACCATGACCCGCGGTTCCAGGCGCTCGTTCAGAAAATATTTCATGCCTCGTCGGCGCAGGTTGCGGTGACAGCGGCCCCTTTTTGAGACGTAACTCGATACCCTCGAAATTGGACTCTGCGGTTGATCCAAGCGATGTGAGCGGCGAATGATTTCAGCAGGCATTGAGCCGCGGTCGCGAAAAAATTCTGGTCATTTCCCGATTAGGAAATCGCCGCGCGCGTCATCCTCTGCCTGACTCCGACTACCGTTTAAAAAGTAACTAAAAAGTAACTTTTCGAGCAATTATTCCATTGTCGCCGGAAAAACGGACACTATTATGACCGTTATTAAATTCACCCGGAGGTTCAATATCATGAAGAAAATTCTTATGGCTGTGACAACAGCCGCCCTGAGCGTCTCGCTTCACGCACAGAACGGCGCGCCGACTCAATTCAACGAAGCCACTATCGCGCAACTACAAGCTAAAATGCGCGCCGGAACACTTACTTCCGTCGAGCTAACCAAATTCTATCTTGCGCGCATCGCCGCACTCGACCAGAGCGGAACAGACGGCGGAGTCAATTCAATCATTGAACTAAACCCGGACGCGCTCGCCATCGCGCAACAGATGGACGACTTGCGCGCCCAGGGCACAGTACTCGGCCCTCTCCACGGAATTCCCGTGCTCATCAAAGACAACATTGATACTCACGATAAGATGCAAACGACTGCCGGGTCGTTCGCGTTGTTTGGGACACCGGCTCTAAAAGACTCCACCGTGGCTGGAAACCTGCGTATCAACGGCGCTGTTATTCTCGGCAAGACAAATCTTTCCGAATGGGCAAATTTCCGTTCCTTTGAATCGACCAGCGGCTGGTCCGGCCGTGGCGGTCAAACCAACAATCCGTATGCGCTCGATCGTAACCCGTGCGGCTCCAGCTCCGGCTCCGGCGCGGCTGCCTCCGCAAATTTCGCCACCGTCTCGTTTGGCACGGAAACGGACGGAAGTATCGTTTGTCCCGGCAATGCAAATGGCGTGGTTGCTCTTAAGCCCACCGTAGGTCTCGTCAGCCGCGCGGGTGTTGTTCCAATTTCGCACACTCAAGACACAGTCGGTCCGCACGCGCGCACAGTTCGCGATGCAGCCGCCGCGCTGGGCGCGATTCAGAGCCGTACCTTCGATGGTCGCGACCCGGCCACCGGCGGCGTTCCGCTCGGCTGGCAGGGCACGGGCAAAACGCGGCCGCCTGTTCCAGCTGATTACACCCAGTTTGTTAATCCGAACGGGCTCAAAGGAGCAAGGCTAGGGCTGACCCGCGCAGGCATCGAGGGATTCGATCCATCCAACCCCACGCCACAATCCATCGTTGATGCGTTCGATCGGGCGGTGGCGACACTTCGGGCCGCCGGAGCCACCATCATCGACCTCGACGCACAAGGCTTCACGTTTCCAAATACCGGCAACAGTGAGTTTCTGGTGCTCTCTTATGAGTTTCGTCAGGACGTGCGGAAGTACTTTGCCACTCGCATCGGCGTGCCAGTTGCAAATGGCAGCCTATCTACAGCGATCCAGTTTAACCGCGAGCACGCGGACGTGGAGATGCCGTTCTTCAACCAGGACATCTTCATCTTTTGCGCCAGTCTCGCTCAGGGGCCGGATACGCCCCAACCACTGTTTGGCGGACTAACCTACAATGAGGCGTTGCAGAAGGACCACAACGCGGGCGTGAATGGCATCGATAAGGCGCTCAAGCAATTTAACCTCGATGCGATCGTTGCCCCTACTGACAATCCGGCTTGGGAGACCGACTTACTCTACAGCGACACTGGCCGCTTCTACTTCGCAAGCTCGGGACTCGCCGCGCCACCGGGGTACCCAATTATCCAGGTGCCGGCAGAGATGGTTTTGCAGACGCCAATGGGCATCAGCTTTATCGGCACCGCCTTTAGCGAGCCGACCTTGATCAAGCTTGCGTCAGGTTGGGAATCGTTCACGAAGGTGCGCGCTCATAACCCGCCCAAGTTCCTCGACAACACGCCATCCACTCACATCAATGGCACAAACCCGATTCGAGACACCGATACGGTTAATCCGGCGGACGCGAACAGAAAGCACCGGCGCTTATAAAGGGACGAGCGGTTACGCTGCCGGAGCTAACTATTACAGCGTCCGGTGGAAGCCAAAAGGGAAACTACGAGCTCTCAAACGCATCGCATATGACGTGACTGTCGTATGCGACGCTATGCTTTTGTACTCGATGTTCGATGTTGGCTTTGAGCGTTAAATCTTTCCACCCGCCTTGATGTTCAGTACCGAATAGTTGGACGTTCGGCGTTGGCCGTTGAAAGTGTTCTTTCTCCATCTGCCTTCCCCGCTCGGCCGTCTACGGTTGTAGCAACCCTCGTCCGATGTCGCTGAGCTTCGCGCACCCGCACAACAACATCGCTTCATCCAATTCGCGTCGGAGAATTTCCAAAACATTGATCACGCCTTCTTCGCTACCAACGCACAGTCCCCATAAAATCGGGCGACCGATTAACACCGCACGCGCGCCGAGCGCAATCGCTTTTACCACATCACTGCCACGACGAATTCCGCCATCGACGTAGACTTCGCAAAGATCGCTCACTGCGTCGACCACATAGGGCAAGGCGTCGCAGGTGGCAGGCGCGGTATCAAGTTGTCGCCCCCCGTGATTCGAAACCACCACTGCTTTGGCACCATTCTCGGCCGCGCGTCGCGCATCGTCACCACGACAAACGCCTTTCACCACCACCGGCAACCGCGTCCACCCGCATAGCCAGTCCAAGTCCTCGAATCCCAGATCGCTCTTGAAGTTGTCGTGCACATACGCGGCCAGGCCGCTGCCATGAACTTCAGGCAGGCGCTCTTTTCCTAAGGGCGTCACGTTTGCCACCGTAAGACCTTCCGGCAGCGTAAAACGATTTCGCATATCGCGTTCGCGTGTGCCCAGGCCCGGCGCATCAACCGTCAGAGCAATTGCTTCCGCTCCGGCCGCTTCCGCGCGTCGCACCAACTCCCCGGTGACTCCGCGGTCCTTATATATATAGAGCTGAAACCAGCGGGGACTCGCCGCCTCGGGAAAAACTGACTCCATCGGCGTGTTCGAGAGCGAGCTCAGAACGAACAGCGTCCGCACCGCCTTCGCTGCCTTTGCCGTCGCAATCTCGCCCGCCTCGTTTGCAAGTTTATGAAATGCCGTCGGCGCAACCCCGATCGGCATGGAAACGGATTGGCCTAAAATTGTCGTGCCCAGATCGCGCTCCCCGATTCCGGCGAGAACGCGGTAGTAAAGCTTCAACCGTTCCCAGCCGGCGGTATTCTCGCGCAGCGTAATCTCATCCAACGACCCGCCCTCGAAGTAATCCAAAACCTCCTTCGGCAACTTCCCGCGCGCCGCGCGATAATAATCGTGAAGGTTGAGCAACAACGAATCCACAATGGACAGTAGCAGAACGAAGAAAGGAGAACGAAGAAAGTAAAGCGCATGATTTTCAACGCCGAGCACTCAACGCCCAACGTCCAACGCCGAATTGCCCTTACCCAATCCAACTAGCCCGAGAGTCCGTCCCTTGGAGGACCTGGATGCCTCCGTCGCGCGAGCGACAGGTCTCTTTACTCGCCGAAGCTTCAACGAAACAGGTTCCGTAGTTGGGTGGTTGAGCGTTGGACGTTGAAGATCTGCCTTCTCTCCGTTCTTCCCTTTGTCGTGGCACTATGGCAAAAAGCAGGGACGATGGCTTCCAATTTCTTCGCCGAGCTGAAACGCCGCAACGTTCTCAAAGTTGCTCTGACGTACACGGTAATCGCCTGGCTGCTAATTCAGCTCGCCCTCATCCCCGCGCTCGAAGTATCAAGCTGGGCGATCAAAACGCTGGTCGTGCTCTTGATCATCGGTCTTATCACGATCGTAGTCATCTCCTGGTTCTTCGAAGCAACGCCGGAAGGAATGAAACGCACCGCCGACATTTCGCCGACCGAAGTCCTCCCCACTTGGAGCCGTCAGAAATTTACCATCTTCATTGTCGCAACCGCGCTGCTGGCGGCTGGTCTTCTGATCTTCGAGCTGCTTCAGGGCTAATTGGAGGAGGCCGAGGAGCGGCTGTTTGGAAACAGCAGTTCCTTATTTCGCCAGCGAGCGCGTGCGCGAAAACTAAGTTACCGCGACGGTCTTGCGAAACCGCATCAGGGCCACGGCGAAAAAGATGACGCCAATAGCACCAACGATGGCGAAGCTGCGCCAGACGATATCAAAACCGGCGCCGCGATAGAGAATTAATTTGCCGATCGCTTCGGGATTATTTAATCAGCCTCTGAAACCGCGGATGCTCACGCAAGATGTCCCATGTCGGATCCATCCGGATTTCGTGCACGGTCAATCCCGCCGGGATTTGTAGTAAGTGTTGGAGAAGATCGATGGCCTTCTCCGCATCGCCAGTGATCGCGTAAATACGCGCCATCGAGGTCACCAAGATGGGGCTGTCCATCGCATCCTTCGACTCCGGCAACAGTTCCAAAGCGCGATTGCCAGCGCGAAGCGCTTCCTCTTTGTGGCCGAGTCCGGCGTAAATCAGCCCCATCAATGCATGCCGCGCCGCGTCCTGCGGACTTTCTTCGAGCGCACGTTGCGCGATTTCAAGCGCATGCTCGTACTCGGCATGCGCTTTCTCCGGCTTCGGAATGAGCCGATAAACTTGCGCCGCGAGAAAGGACTTCGGAAGCGGCGTGCTGGTCTGCCCGTGTAGATTTTCCAGTGGGCTGCGCCACAAAACTGCCAGCGCTTCGTCGAAATTCCGCTCGAAGAAATTTAGATTGAAGCGCGCCAATGCCACCATGCCGAACGACTCAAAGTCCGGCGGAAGTGAAGCCAGCAAATTTTGCATCGGAGTCAAATCGCCTTTCCATTCCATGTCTATTCCTGCCCGCAGCGATTTGGCTTCGAATGAATTGGGAACGAGCGCGATGGCGCGGTCGAAGGTTCTCGCCGCCGCCGCGAAATCGCGCACCGCTTCGTACGTCAGCGCCAGATTCTCGAGAACAATCGGGTCTCCTGGACTCAGCGACGTGGCCTTCTCGAAATTCGCAATCGCTTCCTTCCATTTGCCCTGCCGCCGCTCGATGGATGCAATTGCCGTCAGAACGCCCGGATCATTGGGAAGACCGGCGCGGGCGATTTCGAAATCGGCCAGTGCCTTGACATAATCCCGTTGTCCGTAGTAGACGACATATCCCGTTGCAAGGTGAGATTCAGGCAAGTCTGGCTTTTGCCGCATCGCTTCGTTGGCCGCGGCTGTCGCTTTCGCCAGACGCTCCGGTGTCGGATCGTAAAGGTAATAAATCCAGCTCTCGATATGAGAGAGTCGCGCGAAAGCCAACGTGAACGAGGGATCGAGCTGTGTGGCTTTTTCATAAAGTTGTTCCACGCGCTGAAGCACATCGAGGGTTTCGTCTGGGCGGCTATACATGGCGTGAGCTTGCGAATAGACCTCGTACGCCTCCTTGTTTGTGGTGGGCCGCTGCTTAATGCGTGTGGCTTCTTCAGGGGAAAGCTTCGCTTTCAATTGCGCCGCGATCTCCTGCGCGAGCGCGCTTTGGATTGAAAAAACGTCGGTCAGGTCCCGATCATACTCCTGCGCCCAGATGTGCCGGTCGTGTACCGCATCGATTAGCTGCACGACCAACCGAATCCGATTGCCCGACCGTCGCAAACTCCCCTCGACAATGGCGGAGACACCGAGCTCCTGAGCAATGGCACGGATGTTGTGCGTCTTTGCCCGATATTGCATGACTGATGTTCGTGATATCACTTTCAAGTCTTCGATTCTCGCCAGCGACGTGAGTACGTCGTCGTGCACACCATCTGCGAAGTGCTCGTTATCTTTGTCTTCGCTGAAATTCTCGAACGGCAGAACCGCGATCGACTTATCGATTGCGCCGGTCGCGGGATGCGACAAAAGAAAGTAGCCGCAAAGCCCAGAGATCGCAGCGCCGAGCAGAACCAAGGTAATGACATTCCGGCGTCCCGGTACGAAAGCGGGCGGACGCGCTGGGTCGACGGGACTTTCCTCGCTCCTTCGAAAGCCGTGCACTCCGACGTCGAAAGCCCATGCGACGACGAGCGCCAGAGGGAAACCGGCGAGGACGGTGATAACCGTTATCCGCAAGGTCCACACCGGCAAGCCGAGCACCGGAAATACGACCGCGACGACCTGAATCACCAGCCATCCAGCGACCGCATACGCGACCGCCGCCCGGTAAACCTTCCGCCGCCGCAGCTCGCAAATAAATCCGTAAATTCGATGCATTTTGCGGCGCAATTTCGCCATGCCGCGAACTCACTTCAACCCTCGTATCATCTATAGCACTAGCGCTCTAACCAGACCGCGAACTTGACTGGTTAAACCAGTCAAGTTGGACAAAAGCTAATCCGGCGGTGATTTGCGTTACGTTCTAGGCCGTTCTCTGTCCTCGTAAAGCCTCAGCCGCGCAGATGCAGTTGTTTTACTACATGCCGATACTACGCCCGCCGGCGGCTGCGTCGGTCATCAGCTTAAATACCGTTGGGTGTTCGAAGATGGTGAAGTTGATTAGCGCCGTGACCGCGGCGGCGATGTCGCTGAGTTCTCCCAGGGGACTCTCTGGTCCGCTTTTAAATAGCCTTTTCACGTCTTGTGCGATCTCTTTCTCGACGTCCTTAATCGTGGATTGGCCGACCTCATCCCGCAAATAATCGACAATCTTATCGTACTCACCGCGATCCAGCCACATCCCGTGACACTTTGGGCACCAATCCAGGACAACCGATGACTTGCCGAACACAACTGAGAGCAGGTGGCCGTTGTCCTTTCGCGGACAGCCCCGCTTGCTCGCGATCGCGGCTGCTTGTTCGATGTTGTCAACTTCGCTGTTGAGCCAATGCAGCTCGACAATCCCGACCTTGTTCTTGAGCTTTCGCAGCTCGCCTCGGTCCAACCACAAACCACGGCATTTTGGGCAACTCTCGAACTCAATCCCTAGCAGCGAATAGAGATCGAGCTTGGCGCCGCACCCGGGACAATCTTCATCCGTCTTTCTGAGATGTCTTGCTCCGCTTACTCTAGTCGCGGTTAAGATGAGGGTCTCGTAAAAATCGGGCGCATTCTCCATTTCGTCACCTTCGATTTCTTCTGTAAAAACGTTCCGCATTCGCCGACGCTCGCGGTGGTGAAAGAAGTTCTCGAGCCTGAAGTTCTGCCTGCGACAAGCGTTGCTCCCGATTCGCGCGCGCCAATTCCCAAACAGATCCGCTACATCATCGGCAATGAAGGATGCGAGCGGTTCAGTTTTTATGGAATGCGGAACATTCTCACCGTCTTCCTTGTCTCCTCGCTGCTTCTCTATCTTCCGGAGGCGGAGCGCGTCCGGGGCGCGAAGGATGTTTTTCACACCTTCGTTATCGGCGTTTACTTTTTTCCGCTGCTGGGCGGTTGGTTGGCTGACCGGTTCTTCGGCAAATACAACGTCATCTTCTGGCTCAGCCTGGTCTACTGCGTGGGTCAGGCATGCCTCGCGATGTTTGTCACGGACCGCATCGGTTTCTATGTCGGACTCAGCCTGATCGCGCTCGGCTCGGGCGGAATCAAACCATGTGTTGCTGCGTTTGTCGGCGACCAGTTCGACCAGACGAACAAGCATCGCGCCAAGCTGGTGTTCGACGCCTTCTACTGGATCATCAACTTCGGCTCGTTCTTCGCCTCTCTCTTCATGCCGATCTTTCTCCGATATCTCGGGCCGGCGTTCGCCTTCGGAATTCCGGGTGTGCTCATGTTCATTTCCACCGCGGTTCTGTGGCTCGGGCGCAAACAATACGTGATGATTCCGCCGGCGCCCCCGAATCCGCATTCGTTCCTGCGGGTTTCACAAGATGCGATCGCTTCCGGGCGGCTCGGCCAGGTTCTCGTCGCCATCGCCGTTACTTCAGCGATTGGATCGTTCCTGCTTATGCCGCAATTCGGATTTGTCATCGCCGCCTGCCTTGCGCTTGTTGGAGTGATCGCATTCGGTGGGCTCGGTGTCTGGTTCCAGCTCGACGCTGTGCGCGACCAACATCCGGCGGAAGCGATCGCGGGTGCGCGTTCGGTACTGCGGGTGCTGGTCCTCTTTGCGCTGGTCACGCCATTCTGGTCGTTGTTCGACCAGAAAGCGTCAACTTGGGTTTTGCAGGCCGACGCGATGGCAAAGCCGAGTTGGTTTCAGCCTTCCCAGATGCAAGCGCTAAATCCGGCGCTAGTGATGCTGCTCATTCCGTTCAATAACCTTGTCCTTTACCCTGCGCTCCGACGTCTCGGATATGAACCGACGGCGTTACGACGAATGACAGCCGGCATCGCGTTTGCCGGTCTCGCATGGATCGTGGTCGGCGCGATGCAACTGGTGCTCGACCACGGCAATGGGTTCACGATCACGTGGCAGGTGCTGCCTTATGTCTTCCTCACCTTGGGCGAAGTGCTGGTCGCGACTACCGGACTCGAATTCGCTTACAGTCAGGCGCCACTTGCGATGAAAGGGGCGATCATGTCCTTTTGGAATTTGTCGGTAACAATCGGCAATTTGTGGGTACTGGTGGCGAATGCGGGCGTGCAAAACTCCACCGTCACGAAGTTCATCGCTTCGACCGGCTTCGGTGTGACCGCATTTCAAATGTTCTTCTTCGCCCTGTTCGCCTTCGCCGCTGCGTTCATCTTCGGTTTGGTCGCGCGCTCTTATCCGCTAGTCGATTATTACCGCAAGCACGCGGACTAACCGCGGCTGCCGTACCCGCAATGCAGATAATTTAATGCTTTAGAGCTTTCCATTTTATCGCCCTCCACGTTAACATGTCGGTGCCCAACGAGAATTTGACTACGACTCCTGTCGTCGATCAGGCTGCGGCTCTGGCTACACCTCGCGCCAGCTGTTGCTCGTAAATTCGGACGTAGTTCTGAGCCATGCGTTGATCGGTGAAACGGTCTTCGAATTCCCGGCGGCAGTTTCTTCGATCAATCGTTTTGATCCGATGCACCGCCTCCACTGCTTCTTCAATCTCGTTAACAATAAAGCCGGTCTTGCCCTGGCTAATGATCTCCGGAACAGAACCGCAGGGGAATGCAATCACGGGTGTGCCGCAGGCGAGCGCTTCGATCATGACGAGGCCGAACGGCTCCGGCCAGTCAATCGGGAAGAGGAGCGCCGACGCCCCGCCCAGAAGTTCATTTTTCTTTTCGTGGCCGACTTCCCCGACGAATTCGATCGACGGATGGTCGAGCAAATGTTTGATGTGCTTATTAAAGTAATAACGATCTACTCGGTCGATCTTGGCGCAAATTTTGAGTTTGCGGTGGGCCCGTCGCGCAATCTCAATTGCTCGATCTACTCGTTTTTCGGGCGAGATCCGGCCAAGAAAGAGCAAATATTTTTCCGCTTTTTCGCGGAAGCTGAAGGAACTCGGCAGTAGGCCGTGATAAACGGTCCCCACCCAATTCGCCTGTGATAATGGTTTTCGTTGCGAATTGGAGATGGAAACGAGCGGCATCTCGGAAAATTCATCATAAAGCAAAGGCAGATCGGGCAAGTCGAGCCGACCATGCAAGGTGGTCAACTGGTTGAACGAACCGCGCCGCGAAAGCGGAAAATGGAGGTAATCGATGTGAAAATGCATCAGATCGAACTCGTTCGCGCGCTGAAAGACATGCTCGAGCATCAGGATGTGGTGGGCGAGAGTATCAACCGCCTTGCCCAGCCGGAGCGAGCGCGGCGCGCAGGGCACTAAATCCGCCGCAGTCTTTGAATCGCCGCTGGCAAAAAGAGTAACGTCATGGCCCTGCCGCACCAGTTCTTCGGTAAGGTACGAAACGACGCGTTCGGTCCCGCCATAACCATGCGGCGGAACACTTTCATAAAGGGGTGCTACCTGTGCGATCTTCATAGTTGTAACGTGACTTCCATTTCTCCCTCGACACGCTGAACCTTGACTGCGACGTGATCGCCCGAGCGGGAAAAAAG
>JBKPMO010000109.1:0-4457 GCA_046732175.1 Verrucomicrobiota bacterium | reverse complement strand
GTCTGGCAATGGTTCTGGCCGCGGCGGGAAACGCGTTCGCCGATGGCAAGGGCAGCGGACAAAGCGGCAATTCGTCGAACACCAGCGGAAGTACAAGCTCCAGCAGTAGCTCATCTGGCAGCTCCGCGGGCCAGCAAAGTGGGAGTCGTTCGGGAACAGCGAGCCATTCCAGCGGAACTCGGGCGGCGCCAGTGGCCCGGTCTTATCCGGCGAATCTGCCAAACGGGGTCCAGCCGAATGCGCGAGTTCTGCCTTCGGTGGATCGGGCAGAGCTGTTAACGCGGCAGGCGGCATTTTATAATCAGGCAGCTTATTATAATCGCATTCGGCTGAATCCGGTGCAGCGTACCGACCAGAGAACCGTCAATCCTGGTCAGATTTCCGCCAGCGGCGGCCAGGTGGAAATGCCCAACCAAGGGATTCGGGCGCGGCGACCTCGCGACGATGAAAACAATTCACGAAATGGGACGGATGTGACCAATAGGACTGATGGGACGAATAGGATCGATGGATCTAACGGGACGCGGACGGCGACTGGGACGGAGGTGGACAAAGGCCGGCCCGTGCCGGCAACGAACACGCCACCGCACAGCAAGCGCCCGGTTCTCAACTTTAACAACGCTAACACCATGAGTTTTTCCGATGCCTGTCGGCGGCATCGGAATCCTCATGATGGCAATTGGTGGCGGAATCATTGTCACACCATCATTTTGATTGGCGGCGGGTTTTACGCGTGGGACCTCGGCTATTGGTATCCGGCATGGGGCTACGACAATTATTATTCGAACTACGCCTACGATGGGCCGATCTACGGGTATGATGGTTTGCCGCCGGACCAGATCATTGCCAACGTGCAATATGCGCTGCAACAGCTCGGTTATTTCAGCGAAGCGGTTGATGGCGTGCTCGGCGGGGTGACGCGGTCGGCAATCGAGGATTATCAAGTGGAGAATAATCTGCCGGTGACGGGTGCGATCGACCGGCCATTGCTAATTTCGCTCGGGTTTATTCGGTAAGCGCCGGGCCTGTACAGACCTGTCTGAGTCAGTCAGGAATACGCGTTTGGCCCAGCTTTTGTACTATTACCAGGAACTGTTTTCCGAAAAGCCGGAACATAAAAGGCAATTTTAGGTAAATCCTGAGAAACAGAAGAGGATATGCCCGAGTATTGACGAGAGTGTACGGTAAAAATCGATCAAATACCTTAACGGGCTTGAATCCTCGTAAGCGAAGAACCTCGAGCAACGCGAGATGGGTGAGCGGGATCTGGTGATCCCAGAAATCCCAGTACCTTCCTGGTAAGAAACGAATGTTTGGCCCCATGGCGATAAGCTTGCCTCCCGGCCGCAAGCAGCGCCACGCCTGGGCCAGCGTCTCGGAGAGGGCCCATTTGCTGGGAAGGTGTTCGAAGAAATTGCTGGAAAAGACGACGTCTAGACAACTATCCCGGACTTTCCAAGGTGCGGAGCAGTCTTGATGTAAGAAATGGATCTGCGGACGCAGTACTTTTTCAGCGTCTGGATTGATGTCCATGGCGAACTTCTGGCGGCACCGGATGTGATTAATGAATTCTCCATAGCCGGACCCCAGATCGAGAACGACGTCTTCTTCGCTAATGTAATAAGAGAAAAAATCTGCGGTAAGAACTTCCCATATCTTGTCGCGATATGGGCGAGTGGTAGCAAAGCGATCTTGATAGATACGTTGCATTTCCGGGCCGAGATTCAGTGCTTGGCGATCGGATGGCGCACTTGTTTCGTCAGCAATTTGGGGCCTGATCATCACTTTGTTATGGCACATTTGTATCGAGAAAAGTCAAGCTGACTCTCAGAAGGGGTAGTCATGGAACTGCTGACCGTTGGTACCCTTCTGGTTGTTTGGATCCTGGCCCTAGGGAACGCGAAATGCGCCGGGTGCCATCGGCGATTGGGGATTATCAAGCAGAGAATAACCTGCCGGTGACGGGTGCGATCGACCGACCATTACTGATTTCGCTCGGGTTTATTCGGTAGAGACGGCAGCGGGCCGCGGATATTGGTCAGGCAGCATGCTGCTGCGCGAGTGAATTCTAGGTTCCGCTCTCATAGCCTGTCATTCCGAGCCGCGAAGACGGGGAGGAATCTCACGAACACAGGAATTGGGACCGATATCTGGTTTGTGTAATCAATGACCGTCGGTGAGGTCTCTCGCTTGCGCTCGGGATGACAAAAGGGGTGCGAATTGCCGCGCCGGAAATGAAGCTATAAGGTGCGCGCGATGGAAAATGGGAATCCGCAATTAGTTGCGCGGGACTTAATGCGTTCCTTCCGGGTGGGGCCGCGAAGGATCGAAGTTTTGCGAGGTATTTCGATGGAAGTGCGGCGAAGCGAGGCGGTTTTTCTGGTGGGCGCGTCGGGAGCGGGGAAGACCACCTTACTATATACGTTGGCAGGACTGGAGCGGCCCGAGGAGGGGACGGTGGACTTCGAAGGGCAGCGGCTTTACACCGGGAGTTCGCAGACGCAGGCGCACATCCGCAACACGCAAATGGGTTTCGTATTCCAGAGCTATTTCCTGCTTCCAGAATTGACCGCGCTGGAAAATGTGATGCTCCCGGGAATGATCGGCGGTCGGGTTAAGGAAGATGCGGCCGCAGAGAGTCTGCGCGCGGTTGGTTTGGGGGAACGGTTGCAACATTTGCCGGCGGAGCTTTCCGGGGGCGAACAGCAACGGGTGGCGATCGCACGAGCGCTGGTGAATGATCCGGCGATTGTTTTTGCTGATGAACCGACGGGTAATCTCGATTCCAAGACCGGGGAGGCGATCATGGATTTGCTGTTGTCGCTGGCGCGGGAGCGGAAGAAAACGTTGCTGGTAGTGACGCACGATCCGCATCTGGCCATCAGGGGAGATCGGCAGTTGCATATGGCGGATGGCAAGCTCGAAGAGAGTTAAATTGTTAAAAGGGTTAGATTGTTAAAGCGGAAAGCGCTTCGCCCGATTTAACCTTTTAACAGTTTTAACAATTTAACCTTCCCCCCTTGAATTAGCGCGGGAACATCGGAGATTTTTTTGTGCTTACAAAAACTACAGCAGATGGGGCCGGTGCAACGTTAGCGGCAGAGCCGCGCAAAACTTCGCGTGCGGTTAAACCATCGAACGAGTCGGCAACGAAGAAGGCGGTTAAGCCTTTGACAATTTTCATCGACGGCGAATTTCTCGCGGAAGAAGACGCGAAAATTTCGGTCTTCGATCACGGTTTGCTCTACGGCGATGGGATTTTCGAAGGTATTCGTTTTTACAACGGCCGCGTGTTCCGATTGCAAGACCATCTGGATCGGCTGTGGGATTCAGCCCGGTCGATTTGCCTGGATATTCCGATCTCGCACGGCGAAATGACCGAGGCGTTGCTGGAAACAATCCGCAAGAATGATCTGCGCGAGGGTTACATTCGTTTGATTGTAACCCGCGGAGTGGGCAATCTCGGATTGAACCCCGAGCAATGTAAGCGGCCGAGTGTGATCATCATTGCGACCACGATCGCGCTTTATTCGGCGGAAATGTATCAGCACGGTTTAACGGTGGTGACAGTTGCGACACGTCGGACCAGTCCCGGCGCGCTCAACCCGGCGGTAAAATCGCTCAATTATTTGAATAACGTGATGGCGCGGATCGAAGCCAACCTGTCGGGCGCGGATGAAGCGTTAATGTTGAATGACCAGGGCTGCATCGCCGAATGCACGGCTGACAATATTTTCGTGATTAAGCGCGGTGAAATCTTTACGCCGCCGATCACGGCGGGCGCGTTGCGCGGGATCACCCGCTCGGTCGTGTTCGAGATCGCGGCGGAGCTTGGAATCAAAATTTCCGAGGCCGATATCAGCCGGCACGATGTCTTTATTGCCGACGAGTGCCTCCTCAGTGGCACGGCGGCAGAGGTCATTCCGGTAATCAGGGCGGACGGACGCGTGATCGGGACGGGAAAACCGGGGCCGATTAGCCTCCGGATGATTGCCCGCTTCCGCGAGATCACGCGGGAAGGCGGGACGCCGATCTACTCCTGAGAGATTCCCACGATCATTCGGCGCGCGAGATGCTAAGCAGATGACGGGGTTGAATGTTTAGACCAGGCGAAGGTCTAATTTAGTAAAATGTTGTGTGACGTTTGCAAAATGAATGATGCGGCGGTTTTCCTGACACAGATTGTGGATGGGAAAATGCAGAAGGTGAACCTTTGCGAGGGCTGCTCCAAGGAAAAAGGAGTGCAGGATCCGACGGGTTTCGCGCTGGCGGATTTGCTGCTCGGCATCGGAGCGGCGGAGGAAATCGAAAAGGGCGGGTCGAGCACGCGCTGTCCGGTGTGCGGATTTACTCAGGCTGACTTCAAGAAAACGGGCCGACTCGGGTGTAGCAGCTGCTATGTCGCATTTGCGGACGGATTGAATTCGCTTTTGAAGGCGATGCACAAGGGTACCTCG
>JBKPMO010000108.1:0-6150 GCA_046732175.1 Verrucomicrobiota bacterium | reverse complement strand
ATGTATTGGCCTACAATCCCAAAGCGGTATCGGTCCGTCCTGTGTTGACCAGAGTCCTCGACCATTTTCCTTCGTCCGATAGGTCTGAAATAGGTGACTGTCTGAAATCTGCGGGATTGACAGCACGGCACTGCCATTAATCCGAAATTCCAAAAATTCAGCGTGGGCGAAGCGTAATTTTGGAAATGGTCGGGTCTACTCCGTGCCACTCAAATTCTTCCTTCCGAAGGGCGTGTTCGGCATCGTATCGAGCCAATTGAGCCCGCCCGCCCTTTGCCTGACCGTTCCACGCGCGCGAGGCCTCGAAGCCTCAAGCATGCTTTGCCCGGGAGGGCGTGGGCCTAGGGGCCGGGGGAGGGCGAAGAATTCGAGAGCGGCCACCCCCCGCCCTTTTCTTCTATGACCGTCCCGCGCGACCTGGCGCATGGCTGCGCGTTGCTCACATGGCGGTTTCCGGTTTAGTTCTCTGGGTGCGGACAATGCTTGCTTTACTGTGCGTTGCCTTTTTCGGACCGACGCTACGCGGGGAAAATCTTAACGAGCTGATCCTGGAGCAGGTCCGCAAAATGCCGCGTGGCGGTCGCTATTCCACTTCTCACTTCGCGACAATTAAACTGCAATCAGTAGCGCATTTCGAATCGGGCAAATTCCTCGTTATCCCAACCGCCCCCTATCCGAGCTTCTGTTCCGGAGCGACTTATCTTGTGTTCGTCAAGACATTGGAGACGCTGCGCAAACGCGGCGAGTTGGAACTCGATTTCGCCACCCTCAATCAACTGGTCATTCGCGATCAGCATGACGGTGAAGGCGTCTGGGGCCGCTGGAATGCAAATGGCCCAGGGACTGCGCGACTGTTTTACGAACTTGGGCTGGGCCGCAACTTCACGGATTTTGCACAGGCGCAGCCGGGTGATTTCATGAAAATCTTCTGGAGCAAGAATGTGGGCCGACGCGAGAGCGGCCATTCAGTTATCTTTCTTGGTTTGACCGCCCGTCCTGACGGTGAATACGTCCGCTTCTGGTCGAGCAATTTGCCCGGAGGTTACGGAGAAAAGGAAGTGCCGCGGGCCAAGGTTGCGGCCGCGATCTTCTCGCGCCTGATGAATCCGAAAAATCTGTCGCGAATTCACGGCGTGCCGGCCACCGACGCTTATCTCGCATCGCTACTGCGCAAAAAGTCGAGTCTGGCCGAAGCGACAAAGAAATGCGGTATTTAGCCGCTAGCGCCAAATTGCGACAAAACAGTAGCCGCTTGCCTCCTGCTGGATGGCAGCGCCCAATTACATCAATCGCTGTTTACGGCAAGCCCTCCCACCACACTCCCGGATTCGAGCGCAACGCTCGGGCTTCTCTTGTGCGGGATCGCGGGTTGCGTTGCGTTCAAAAACGTAGCCAGCGCTGCATAACGGCAGCAGAGCTCAAACCGCCCAGGCGTGCGGCACAAGATATTTTCCTCGGCGCACCCGCTGGGACTAGGCCCCCCGGCCCCGGGGGAATTGCAGGGGTTCGTCCGCGCTGGGGCCCAGTTTTAGAGGGGCTGTGGACGGGAGCATTGCGAGTTTCTAGCGCGTTCTCACCGTCGTCGAACTCGCAAGCGACCATTTAACTGGGTGGGAATTTGCTTGCATGTTCCAGAATGTTATGAGGTTCTTGTGACCAGCCTACTAGAAGGAATGCAGCAAATGAAGCTATTGGGGATCATTGTGCTCGTGCTCCTCGCCCGATTCTGCAACGCTGCGCCCATACCATACACCGATATTCTTAGCCCTTCTTCACAGGGGACCGCACTTATCCAAGCTACTTGCGAAAAACAATCCGCGCGCGGAATTAGGTGATATACCGTCTGCGCAGGTACTTTGTCCCAGCAAGTATTCCGAAGCAGCTGAGCATCATTGTCCAAGTAGAGTTATAGGTTCGCGACCTATTTGTCCAAATTGGGAACTCCAAGACGGCCGAAAATCGGACAAATGACTCGCGAACTTATCGCGGCGCGCTTACCTTCGGGCTAGCTGCCCATTACGGCGCGATGCGATTTGTCACCGTATCAGTGTGGTAAGCGCTGTACTGCCGAAAGTCGAACCAACCGCCCTCATTCTTGTTAGATTGGGTTACGTTGTTCATATCGTTGGTGGCGAAATCCTGCCACGAATTGTAACGAACAACCGTGAGGAAAGTCCAGGGCCCGCCTTCGAGGTGCTGCATCAGTACTGTTCCTGCTGAGGTGTCGCTCGGACGGTTCGGCGGTGCCGCCAGGAGCTTCTCCAGCTCATCCCGATGGCCCGCAGTTGGCCGAAAAACCGAGACGACATAGACCGAGCCCGCGCTCTTGCTCTTGGTATCATCGGAAATTCCCATCGCCTTGGTGAATTCATCCCACGACGGCCCGTTAACGAAAGTATCGTTATGCCAGTCGCTCACATCCCGCATCGACGACGGGTATTGAAATGGAGTCGCGTCGACCGTGGCCTTGCTGCCAAGATGGGTGATTACACAGTAATCCCAGGCGTCGCCTTCCTGATGGCGGAATATGATGAAATGTCCCGGCATCGGGTCTTTCGGATTTGGCGTTTTCAACAATTCGGCTAACTGCACGGCTTTGCCGGGAGCAGCTTTGCCGAAGTAGACGTGGTAAACATCGCTCCGAGCTGGAGAAGAAGGGGCGGGTGATGCTTTTGCAGCAGGCGAACTCTGCGCCTGAACAAAGCCGGTAGGTAATAACGCAGCGAATGCGAGACTTAGTAAACGAACGTTGATTTTCATTTTTGTTTTGGAGGTGAGATTTAGAAGGTTCCTCATCATTGCGCAAGGTTAGATATTGGCCTGGTGCAGCGCCAAAGTTGCGGGTCAGCTTCTGCGAGCCTGCAGTTTCAGTCTACCGCATTGCAGCAGCTTCATCCTCCACTGGCATAACCGATGCTCGAAACAAAGGCAGCTTGTGAAGGTCCTAAAAAAAATTCTTCTCATCGATCATGACGCACGAGTCACGCGTATCGTGCGGAGGGCTCTTGAAACCGAGGGTAAATATTCCATCCGCGAAGAACACGATGCCGCTTTCGCCATTCACGCCGCGCGCTGGTTTCGTCCGGACCTGGTTATGATTGATCTCAAAACCTCTGCCACCGATGGAACAATCATCGCCAAGCAACTTCACAAAGACCAAGATCTATGTGATGTCCCGCTGGTTTACCTGAGCAATTTCGTTTTAGAACGTCAGTTCTTGTCTGCTGGAATCTTGCGTGGTTATAGTTTCCTGGCGGTCCCGGTAAAGATCGACCAGCTCTTGCACGCGGTAGAGCAACTGCTCTTTGGCAAAGAGTGATTTGAGCCGCGTTGACGTGTTAAACGGTTAAAGCGTTAAAACGGTTGAAGCGTTGAAGGATGGATCGAGCAGTCGTGCCCAGCCCGCTCGGACTTCGATATTAAAATAATGCGCCATCGGCACCATAATCAAACGCTTCAACGCTGTAACGCTTTAGCGTCCTTCATTCGATCTGATCTTTGTAGCTCTGTGCGCTCAGCAGATTTTTGAGATCGTCTGCGTTATCGATTTTTAGCGCGAAAATCCAGCCTTCGCCGAATGGATCGGTGTTGATCAGAGCGGGATTGTTAGTTAACGCGCTGTTTGCTTCTACAACTGTGCCTTTGATCGGTGCGTAAATGTCACTGGCAGCTTTCACCGATTCCACCACCGCGATCGGTGCCTGGGCCTCCACCTGCGTGCCTACTTTGGGCAATTCGACAAATACCACATCGGTCAGTTCCGCCTGGGCGTGGTCGGTAATGCCGACGCGGATGTTTTCGCCTTCGCGGCGGATCCACTCGTGAGTTTTTGTATAAAGAAGATCGTCGGGAACGTTCATGATTGTTTTTTATAAAGCGGCTTTTTCTCGATCGTCGCTGGGAATTTCTGTCCGCGGATTTCCACTTCCAACGGCGTCCCGATTTTTGCGGACGCGGCCGAGACATACCCCATTCCGATGCCGATGTTCAAGCTCGGCGAAAGAGTGCCACTGGTAATTTCACCGACCGGGCTTCCGCTGCTGAAGAGCGTGTAATGTGGTCGTGGTGGCGGACCTTTCCCATTCATTTTGAATGCGACCAGCCGCTCCCGTGCCCCATTTGTTTTTGTTTCCAGCAATTTGTCGCGTCCGGTGAACTCGCGTTTCTCAAGATCGACGAAAAATCCGAGACCGGCTTCGATCGGATTGCGTTCGGCCGAAAGATCGGAGCCGTTGAGCGGATAGCACATTTCCAAACGCAAGGTGTCGCGCGCGCCCAAGCCACATGGCTTCGCGCCGAGTTTTTTTCCGCGCTCCAAAACGAGGTTCCACAACTTTGCTGCATCCCGTGCACGGAAAAAAACTTCCACGCCATCTTCGCCGGTATATCCGGTGCGCGCGATCGAAACCGGCATGTCTTCAATGACGAAATCGCGTATGCAATTTCGCGCTGGCAGCTCGGCATTCTGGCGTAACAGTTCGTAAAAGAGATCAACCACCCGCGGTCCTTGAATGGCGACACCGCCAAAGTCCGCGCTGCGATTCTTTAGGGCGATGCCGTCCGGATGGTGTTGGTCCAGCCAGGCGAGATCTTCATCGATTTTGGCGGCGTTGACGACGAGCAGAAATTCGGCTTCGTCGATTCGGTAGGCGATCAAGTCATCAATCACACCGCCGTTGTCATTGAGCAGAAAAGTGTATTGCCCCTGACCGACGTCCAACTTGCCGAGATTATTGGTGAGCATGATGTTGAGCCAGTCACACGCGGCGTTGCCCAAAACGACGAACTGCCCCATGTGAGAAATATCGAACATTCCGACGGCGTTTCGGACGGCCTGGTGTTCATCCACGATGCCGGTGTATTGCACTGGCATGAGCCAACCGCCGAACGGGACCATTCGCGCTCTTAGCCGCACGTGTTCGTCGTAAAGCGGCGTCTTTTTCTCGGCCATATTCCTCACGCGGCCAAGCTAAATGGTGGGTTTAGGCAGTCAAAGATGGATCGAGCAGTTTGTCATCCCGAGCGCAAGCGAGGGACCTCCCCAATCGCCCCTGATCACACAAGCTAGATTGCACTCCCCACACCGCGCTTGGGGGATCCCTCGTCGTCTTTGCGACTCGAGATGACATGTTGCGAGAGCGTGCATTTGAGTTGGGACCTAAGGGTGAATCGATAACGTCAAATCTTTTGCTCGGACAATTGCGGTGATACGGACTAGGAGGTGCGGAAATGCCGATCCACCTTGAACCGAGGCGACGTTTTTTTATCGTGGTCGGACACAATGACCCGGCTCGATAAACTGGAACGTCGCATCGGTTTTCTCGCAATCCCGGGACTGCTCCGCTACGTCGGTTTTCTTACCGCGCTTGTCTTCGTGCTCGAGAAAGTGAATCCCGGTTATCTTAACCTGCTGGATCTCGACCCCGTCGCCGTTATGCATGGGCAAATATGGCGACTGGTCACTTACATTTTTATTCCACAAATGGCCAGCATGCTGCCATTGCCCGACTGGGTGAACGTCGCCTTTTACGTCCTTTTTCTTTGGTGGATGGGTAACGGACTCGAATCGGCCTGGGGCGCTTTCAAGCTTACCATTTTCTATCTGATTGGCATGATCGGGACAACTGTCGCCGCATTTTTCTTTGGCGCGGCCTTTTCCAATTTCATGCTGACGACTTCGCTTTTCTTTGCTTTCGCTCAGTTCTATCCCGATCTCGTTATCTATTTCGCCTACATCCTGCCACTCAAAGTAAAATGGATTGCCTGGATTTCGGCCGCGATTTTGCTCCTGCAAATCATCGTTGGTTCGATGCAGTTTCGCGCAGCTGCCATTTGTGCGATGGGGAACTACTTGATCTTTTTCGGACCGAGCATCATCCGCGACGCCCGTCATCGTCGTGATGTAACGACGCGCCGCCGTCGGTTTGAAATGCAAACGCGCGAAGCAGAAGCGGAGGCCTTGCATCGTTGCGCGATCTGTGGAGCGACGGAAGTGAGCGACCCGAATCTCGAGTTCCGGGTGGCGCGCAACGGCGAGGAATATTGCATCCCTCATCTGAGTCAGGCGAAAGTTTCGACGTAGGATTGATCAGCTGCCTCGCCAGAAAGCGACTGACTGGGAGGGGCGACTCCTAAGTCGCCATTTTAAGC
>JBKPMO010000107.1:0-22670 GCA_046732175.1 Verrucomicrobiota bacterium | reverse complement strand
CACCTAATAATACGCGCGTACTGCGGTCTTGGCTTTCTGTTCTGGGTAGCTCACGCGTCTCGCGTATAATGCCAGTCCGGCTCGGACCGATTGCGTCTCGTGATCGTGGACTTTCTTGCCGAGACCAATCACGCCACGCTTTTTCCCTCCAGGTTTTCTTTCTTCGCGTCATTTCGTGTGTTTCGTGGGCAATCCAATAGCGCAGCGCAAATTCCTTTTCTTCCGATCCCAGGTAGGTAATTTCACCAGCTTTTCATGGACGAAGACCGCAAAACTCCGGAACAACGTGCTCAGATGACCGACATCGAGCGTCTTCGTCATTCGGCCGCACATGTCCTGGCGACGGCGATCCTCAAGATCTGGCCTGAAGCGCAGTTCGCGGCCGGGCCGCCGGTCGACAACGGCTTCTATTATGATGTCGATCTGCCCCACCGGATTTCGCCGGACGATTTCGCGAAGATCGAGGTGGAGATGAAGAAAGAGATCAAGGCGAACCATACCTTTGAGCGGATGGAAGTTTCACGTGATGAAGCCCTTGAGCTTGGCAAAAAAGGACGGCTCGCAGCATTGAGCGATCGGAACGAACCCAGCAAGTTCAAGCTCGATATCATCGAGAACATTCCGCCGGGGGAAACGATCTCACTCTATCGCAACGGCGACTTCATCGATCTTTGCGCCGGCCCACACGTTATGCGCACCGGAAACATCGGCGCTTTCAAGCTCACTAGCCTCGCCAGCGCTTATTATAAAGGCGACGAACAAAATCCGCAGCTCCAGCGGGTTTACGGCACCGCGTTCAAGACAAAGAAAGAGCTCGATGAATACTTCGCGATGTTGGAGGAAGCGAAGAAGCGCGACCACCGCAAACTCGGCAAAGAACTAGAGATTTTTGTTTTCGACGACGATGTCGGCCCCGGTCTTCCGATGTTCCTCCCGCGAGGGGCAGCGATCGCTGAAGAACTGGAGAAACTCGCGAAAGAAACCGAGTTCGCTGCCGGGTATCAGCGCGTTCGTACTCCTCATATTGCGCGCGAGAGCCTCTACAAAAAGAGCGGACACCTGCCTTACTATGCCGACTCAATGTTCGCCGGGATCCCCGTAGACGAATTCGAAGAACAGCGGGAAACACTCAGGACCGAGGCGATCCAGTACCAACTGTTGGTTCGACAGGAATTGGAGCGAACATCTCCCGAACGCGGGACTGATATCTATTTAAAGCCGCTCGCTAGTCGAAACCTTGATTGGGTAATCCCGAGAGCCAGAAAACTCATCGAAGACAAGGTAGCTTCTAGTCAGATTGTCGGGTTCCTCAGAGAATACGACCGCGTCACCCAACAACTGCAGAAGCTACCGATCGATTATTACCGGTTAAAGGCCATGAACTGTCCGCATCACCATAAGTTGTTTGCGGCGTTGCCACACAGTTATCGCGACCTGCCGCTGCGACTGGCAGAGTATGGGACGGATTATCGGTACGAGAAGAGCGGCGAGTTATTCGGACTAATGCGGGTGCGCTCGCTCCAGATGAACGACGCCCACATCTACTGCACACCCGAGCAGTTCGCGAATGAGTTCAATGCGGTCAACGGGATGTACTTGAATTATTTCAAGCTCTTCGGACTCGACCAATATCTAATGCGTTTTTCGACTCACGATCCATCGAAGCTCGGACAAAAATTTGTCGATGAACCGGCGCTTTGGAAACAGACCGAGGAAATGACACGGCACGTTCTGAAGGAGTCGAAAATCAATTACGTGGAAGTGCCGAACGAAGCGGCGTTCTACGGGCCGAAGGTCGACGTACAAGTCTGGAGCGTGATCGGCCGCGAATTCACCATTGCGACCAACCAAGTCGACTTTGCCCAGCCGCGCCGCTTCAATCTTGTTTACAAAGATCGCGATAACACCGAAAAGACACCGATTTGCATTCATCGTGCACCGCTTGGAACGCACGAACGCTTCATCGGTTTTCTAATCGAACATTACGCCGGCAACTTCCCTCTCTGGCTCGCGCCCGAACAGGTCCGTGTTCTTACAATCGGGGACGAACCTCAGTTACTCGACTACGCTCGAGCTATTCGGAACGAGCTACGTGAGAAATTTGTCCGCGCCGAGATCGATATTTCCACCGACAAGATCAACGGCAAGATCCAACGCGCCGAGCAGATGAAAGTCCACACCATGTTTGTCATCGGCAAACGAGACATGGAAGCCAACGCCATCAGCGTCCGCGTGCACGGCAAGGGAAATCTCGGAGCCAGGCCGCGGGACGAAGTTATTTCTACCTTGCTCGACCAGATCAAAACCCGCGCGGCTTGAATCGCTCTATGGGGCTCCTGCTTGACTGGCCGTGGGTGCTATCCTTCTTTTTCGTCTCGTCCGTTACCACCGCCATTGCCGTTGTCGGGCTATCTCTGGTCCGAAAGAAGTATCCGGCCGATATCTTAAAAGAGAATCACGAGGTAGCGGCGATTATCTTTAATGCCTTCGGTGTGCTTTACGCCGTGGTCGTCGCGTTCGTCGTCTTCGTAACCTGGAACGGCTATGACGAAGCTACGAAAAACCTGCAATTAGAGGCCAGTCAGGTCATCGACCTTTTTCACAGCGCCAAAGCGTTTCCCAGCTCCACGTGTAAAGTAATTCAAGACGGATTAATCAACTACACTAATTCAGTTTATGAAGACGAACTAAGACGAATGGAAGCGGGCGACATAGGCGTCTATTCGACCGGCTCGTTGAGAAACTTGATTGCGGTGTTTGATGGCATGGAGGACAAGTCGCTTCCGAACAGAGAGCTATACATGGAATCGTTAAGGCGAGTAAATAATCTCGCCGAATATCGCCGGCTTAGAATCTTTGCCGGTAATAACACGGTCCCTCCAATGATGTGGCTGATCCTCCTGGTTGGAGGATTAATAATGGTTTTGTACACCTATTTCTTTGGAGCCAGGAATATTCGGGCGCAATACATTATGACGTCTGCGCTCACAATAATGATCAGCCTGATCTTATTTCTCGTTTATGTTCTCGATCACCCGTTCACAGGAAGTGGCAGAGTGAGTGCGAGACCCTTTAGCGAAGCAATGGAGCTGATGCAAAAAGAGTATTCGGAGCCGCCCTCGGTCCGAAGATGAACCTGTCGCCTTCGGTCAAACTTTGAGCTTAAATTAGCATCACCGACCGTGCTTTTTCGTGGGTAGGTTCTTGCGTTTTGTGCCGGCGAATTCCTGGAGCTGATCTTCACTCATCGACTCCGCCATTTCCCGCGAAGCGCCTTTCAGCGAGGAGCGCGAACGTTCGCCGCGCTTCGCAGCCAGCGCCGCCCCGGCAGCCATTTGTTGTTTCTTGGATTTTGCAGGCACAACTGTTTTTCGCGGATGAGGACGTTTTCGGTTGTTTGATTGCGCTAGGCAGAATGGAATCCGGCAGCTAAGAATCAGCTGTGCAGCTAGAGGAAGTGCTCAAAAAATATTTCGGCTACGATGAGTTTCGTCCGCTGCAGCGGGAAATCGTCGACGATGCGCTGGCGGGCCGGGATGTGTTTGCGTTGTTGCCGACGGGCGGCGGGAAGTCACTTTGCTTCCAATTGCCGGCGCTGCTCCGTGATGGAGTGACAATTGTGGTGTCGCCGTTAATCGCATTGATGAAGGATCAGGTCGATGCGCTGCGGACAAGCGGAGTCGCTGCGACGTTTTTGAATTCGACGCTTGGCACAACCGAAGCGCGCGAACGATTCCGTGGACTCCATCGCAATGAATTTCGTCTGCTCTACGTCGCGCCCGAGCGGCTGATGATGGAAAACTTTCTGGAGAGCGCGCTCAACTGGAATATTACCCAGATCGCGATCGATGAAGCGCATTGCATCAGTGAATGGGGCCATGATTTTCGTCCGGAATATCGAGAGCTGAAAAAATTGCGGGCGCAGTTTCCTGATGTTCCGATCATGGCGCTGACCGCCACCGCTACCAAGCGAGTGCGCGACGACATCGTCAAGCAACTCAAGCTACGCCAGCCACGTTGTTATGTTGCGAGTTTCAATCGACCGAACCTGACTTATCGGGTCGTGCCGAAGTCTTCTGCCTACCAGCAGGTACTGGATTTTGTTCGGGCGCGTCCGAATGAGAGCGGCATCGTCTATTGCGCCAGCCGCAAATCGAGCGACGCGCTGGCGGAAAAGCTAACGAAAGATGGGATCAAGGCGCTGCCATACCATGCCGGACTGGAATCGAAAGAACGAACGCGCAACCAGGAAGCATTTCTGCGCGACGATGCGCGCGTGATCACGGCAACAATCGCGTTCGGCATGGGCATCAACAAACCGAACGTGCGCTACGTCATTCATCACGATCTGCCAAAGAACATCGAAGGTTATTATCAGGAAACCGGACGCGCAGGGCGCGATGGTTTGCCGAGCGAGTGCGTGATGCTCTTCAGCGTCGGCGACGTGGTAAAACAGCGGCGGTTCATCGAGGAAAAAAGTGAAAGCGAGCAACGGATCGCGCACGAGCAATTGCGCACCATGATCGCATATGCGGAAACGCGCGAGTGCCGGCGGGCAACGTTGCTGCGATATTTCGGTGAAAATTATTCCCAAGCCTTGTGCAACGGTTGCGATAATTGCCTGGAACCGCGCGAAACATTCGATGGCACCATCGCCGCCCAAAAGTTTCTCTCCTGTGTGCATCGAGTCGAGGCGAAGCAGGGGTTTGGATTCGGCCTGAACCATATCGTGGAGGTACTGGTCGGCGGAACCAATGCAGCAATCGAAAAGCGCGGGCACGATCAGCTATCGACATTTGGGATCGGCAAAGATTTGGCCCGTGAACAATGGCAAAGAATCGGTCGCGAATTGTTGCGCCTTGGCCTGGTGGAAGCCGCGCCTGGAAAATTTGCAACCCTGAGCGTGACCGGCGCCGGCATGACTGCGTTGCGCAAACGCACCCCCATCACATTAACCAAGCCTTTCGAAACACCGGCGAAGAAAGTTCGCGTCGCGCGCGCCGGAGAAATCGAATGCGACGAAGAACTCTTCGATCGTTTGCGCGCGCTGCGACGATGGATTGCGGACGAACGCGATGTGCCCGCATACATTATTTTTTCCGACGCAACATTACGCGAGATGGCCCGAGCTTGTCCGCAAAACAAAGAGGAGTTCGCGCAAATCGGCGGCGTGGGACAACAGAAGCTAAAAGAATTTGCGGAGCCATTTCTGGCTGAAATCAAAAGGTATCTGGGCACAAACGGAGCGGTTACGAGTTCACCGCCGCGATCGGATCACTTATTGGTGTAAGTATCGGCGCCTGAGGATCGGAGAGGAATGCCCTTGCCAAAGGGGGGTACGACCTCTGCTGTTTCTTCGCGCGAAATGGAATGCGAAGACGTCGAGGCAAACGAAGGGGATGATTGCATCCCCATTCCCCTTTCTTTCTGGCAAAAACTCGGACAACGCTTCGTGGCAGTCATCGTTTTGTTCGGTCCGGCTGCGGCGGTCTTTCTGGCTCAGTATTTGTCATCACGGCACGAACTGATCCAGGATGTTACGGAAACGCAGCTGCCGACTGGATACGCGATCGAAACTGCGAAATCCGCGCCAGAGCCTACCCTTGCTCCGACAGCACCGATCACAGTCGACATGATCGCCGCTCCGCTGCGTTCCGTTACCGATCAACCAGCCAGTCTCCAGTTAACGACCAAGCCAACTGGCGCGACGTTCGCCGTCTACTCCGGGAGCGTTACCAGTAAGACCTCACCCACTTCCCCCGCGTCGCTACGTAGCGGGACATCACCGGAAACGGTCGATGAGCTTCACGGCGGAAATTACACGATTTTTTTTCACAAAGACGGCTGGCCGGATAGTCGCACCGAGGTCGAGCTGCAGGCGGGCCAGGTTCTTCCGCTTGCGTATGCCTTTCCGCATGGCGAGCTCACGATCACAAGCGACCCAAGTGGCGCGGAAATTCTTCTCGGCACCGTTTCGCTGGGATTCACACCGCTCAAGGTTGATTTGCCGTCAGGGCAACTCGAGTTAACTGCGCGCCTGAAAAATTTCCCCGACCGCAAGCAAACTCTGACTGTTAGCGACAACAGTACTCCCACCATCGATTTTCAAATGCGCGCGCGCCGTCGCACTGCCAGGGTAAAATCAAAACCGACAACCCCTTCACTGATGGATAGAGTCGGCGGCAGCTTGAAACATCTTTTCGAGGGGAATCCGACGCCTGCACCACGACGAAAGCGTTAGCTACGAAGAGCTGAGCGGGGGATTAAATTAATCGCCCCCTATCGGTTTCGTGTTATGAGGGCTGAGGTAGAGCGTTCACCCGAACCGCCCGCTTATCGATTATTCCATAAGCGCTTGCGCTCGCGTTTCACCCGGGCGGACGAGCGACACGCCGGCTTGACCCTAGCGGCGATTTCACACTATTCTCCGCTCGCGTCGACGTGAAGAACGGCGTTCATAGACCGCCGCTACAGCACTTACTCGACGCATCATTAAATCAAACATGCGCAAGGAACTTACCGTCCGCGGGCTAATTATCGGAATCATTATCACGTTGGTGTTCACTGCGGCCAACGTCTACTTCGGTCTCAAAGCCGGCCTTACCTTTTCCACGTCGATTCCAGCGGCAGTCATTTCGATGGCGATGCTGCGCGGTTTCAAGGACGCAACAATCCAGGAAAATAACATCGTGCAAACAGTCGCTTCGGCGGCAGGCACGCTGTCGTCGATCATCTTCGTGCTGCCGGGTCTCATCATGATCGGCTGGTGGACCGAGTTTCCGTTTTGGACTTCATTTTGGATCTGCGCCCTCGGGGGAGCTCTCGGCGTGATGTATTCAATCCCGCTACGCCGCGCGTTGGTGACTCAGTCCGATCTGCCGTATCCCGAAGGCGTCGCTTGTGCTGAGGTGCTCAAAGTTGGGAGCAGCGGCGATTCGGAGCACGCTGCGGACGTTGAACATGGTCGGGCCGGTCTGCTCGCGGTGCTGTGGGGATCGATTGTGGCCGCGGTCTTTGCGGTTGTGGTTCAGACGCAATTATTCGCAGCCGATGTGGCCCAGACGTTTCGGATTGGCAAGCGTGGCGCAGTGAGCGGTTATGATTTCTTTTTGTCGTTCGCTCTTCTCGGCATTGGACACCTGGTCGGTTTATCCGTCGGAATTGCAATGCTTATCGGTGCTTTCATCGGTTGGGGCTGGGGCGTGCCACATTATTCGGCGATTGCCGGTGACATTACGACGGCAGCGGCCCAACTGGCGCAAAGAACTTGGAGTACGAAGGTGCGTTTCGTTGGCGCGGGGGCGATTGGCGTCTCGGCAATCTGGACGTTGTTGAAATTAGTAAAGCCGGTCGCGAGCGGACTCGCTGGGGCGATGGCCGCATCTCGCGCACGCAAGGCAGGCAAGGGCGACACCTTACCAATTACCGAGCGCGACATTCCGATCGGCATTGTTGGTGTTGTTACGCTGGTTTGCATGTTGCCGATTGGGTGGTTGCTCGGTTATTTCGCCAACACCAGCGGTCTCGGTGCGCATATGCCAACGCTCATCATTGGTGGCGTGACTTACATTGTTTTGATGAGCTTTTTCGTCTCAGCCGTCTGCGGTTATATGGCGGGATTGATTGGTTCGTCGAATAGTCCGCTCTCTGGTATTGGCATTTTGGTTGTGATTGGCGCTGCTTTGCTGCTGGTGATTGGGGTGAAGCCTTATGTCGGACCCGCCGCGGCCAAATCGCTCATGGCATTTGCGCTCTTTACCACCGCGGTCGTTTTCAACGTTGCCGCGATTGCCAACAACAACTTGCAGGACCTCAAGACTGGTCAGCTGGTTGACGCGACGCCGTGGAGGCAACAAGTGGCGTTGATTCTCGGTGTTATCGCAGGCGCGTTCGTGATTCCGCCGGTACTCGATCTCGTTAACCACGCTTATGGATTCGTCGGCGCGCCCGGTGCTGAACTTCGCCCACACCCACTGCCCGCACCTCAAGCCGGCTTGATCTCTTCGCTGGCACAGGGTGTGATCGCTGCCGATATCGACTGGAGCCTGATCCGAATCGGCGGCTTGATTGGAATCGGTATCATCCTTTTCGACGAAATTCTCGCGCGCACGACCAAGCATATGCGAGTCCCACCCCTCGCGGTCGGTCTCGGGATTTATCTGCCGACGCAAAGCACGCTGATGATTGTCGTCGGAGCGATTGTCGGCTGGTTCTTCGAAAGGCGCGCTGATCGCACCCCAAGACCGGAAGCCGCGAAACAGCTCGGCGTTCTGCTCGCATCCGGTTTGATCGTCGGGGAAGGCATTATCGGGGTCGTGATTTCCGCGATAATCGTCTTTTCCGGCAAAGACGCGCCGCTGGCGCTGGTCGGTCCGAGCTTTGAAACGGCCGGAATTATCATTGGTGGTCTCGCCTTCGCGGGGATCGCTCTACTGCTCTATCGCTGGATTTTGGGAATGGTGCGGCCGAATGAAGCGCGCTGACGTTCACCGTGACTGACATCGCGACGTAAAAGTCACGATTGCTGACTTGCCCCTGGCTTCGGCCGGGGCTAGACGTGGTATTATGGCCGCAAATAATTACGCCCACCCGGAAGCGCTAGTAGATACCGAGTGGCTGGCGCAGCATTTGAAAGACGACGGCATTCGCATTGTCGAGTCGAACGAAGACATATTGCTCTACGATACCGGGCACATACCCGGCGCCGTTCACATCGACTGGCGAGCCGATCTGCAAGATCCCGTGATTCGAGATTACATTCAGCCGGATAAATTTGCCGAACTGTGCAGCCGCAATGGCATCATGCCCGAAACGACCTGCATTTTTTACGGCGACAAATCAAATTGGTGGGCCTGCTACGCGCTATGGGCATTCCGATTGTTCGGGCACGACAAGGTGAAAATTCTCAACGGTGGCCGCGACAAATGGAAAGCGGAAGGCCGCGAGATGACGCGCGAGGTTCCGAAATATCCGCGCACAAATTATCCGGTACCGAGGCGGCGCTACGACAAGGAGATTCGCGCTTTCGCCGACGAGGCGTTGGCGCAAAGTAAGGCGAAGAAGCCATTAATCGATGTCCGCTCACCCGGCGAATACAAGGGCGAGATCACGCACATGCCGGAATATCCACAGGAAGGCGTCTTGCGCGGTGGTCACATTCCGGGCGCGAAGAGTGTGCCCTGGAAAACGGCAGTGAAAGACGACGCCACTTTTAAACCTGCGGCCGAGCTCGAGAAAATTTACGTGCAGGGATGCGGCGTAAACCAGAACACCGATACCATTGTTTATTGCCGGATCGGCGAACGCTCCAGTCACACCTGGTTTGTACTCACCTATCTGCTCGGGCTAAACAATGTCCGCAATTACGACGGTTCGTGGACGGAGTGGGGCAATCGCGTCGGCGCGCCAATCGAAAAGAGCGAGTGAATTGTAGCCGCGGTCGCTGGCCGCGGGACGTTACTAGTCGACATTTGGCACAAACGCCGCTACACACCTAACGCACCTTGACCTCGATCGGCAGACAATGGCTGATCATGTAGTTGCCAGCGTCAGCATCCCGTTCCATCGGCTGAACCCGACCCCGTGAATCTGTGGCCCGTGCCATCAGCGTGTAATCCCCTCGCGTGGGGGTTGCCCACTCAAATTCCCACAGCCGCCACGTATTTTCGGTCGCGTCGCCGTTAAGAGTGGCTTCACTCCATGATTTACCGCCATCGCAGCTGATCTCCACCTTGGTAACGACGGCCGCGGCCGTCCAGGCCGCGCCTCTCACATGATACTTTGAATTCGCAGAAATGACTTCATTGTTACCCGGTCGCGCGATTTCCGCTTTCACCTGCATCTCAGCTAACGGGACAAGAACTGGTAGGTTCTCGTCGCGCTTCCAATAGGCGTAGTCGATTGACTGATAGTAACCATTGAATGGCTGATCGGTGAGGATGAGTCGCTGAAGCCATTTGACCGACGCCATCCCGTACCAGCCGGGCACGATGGCGCGCAGCGGAAAACCGTGCGCGGCGGGAAGCGGCTCCCCATTCATGGCGAAAGCCAGCAACACATCATCCATTGCTTTTTCGACCGGCACACTGCGTGCGAAATTCACGTTCCCAGCCGGTCGCGGCAACTCCGCAATCGTTCCATTGTCCGCGCCTTCAAAGATAATTTCATGCGCACGATCCGAAATCTCGGCGCGTTCCAGCACGTCGCGCAGCCTCACGCCGGTCCATTCCGCGTTTCCGACAGCCCCGAGTTCCCATTGCACACCTTTGACTTTCGGGACCAGAAACACACGGCTGTTACCGGCACACTCCAGCGTTGCCATAATTGTGTACGCCGGCATTTCGCGTAGCTCGTCAATTTTCATCTCGAACGGGCGCGCGACCCTGCCTTCCACTTTTAAACGCCATTCGCCCGCGGTGATTTTCGGGATCGGAAAATGGCAGCGAACATAAAAGCGCTCCGTCGGTGTGACGAAGCTCTCGAGCGCACCGAACGGCATCTCGAGATTCGGCGGTTCCTTCTCCCGCGTGATCATGTTCGCCCGGAACTATGCTGCTTTTTCCTGGGCCGCGTTGCGATCGACCGGATACCGCGCCTGTCTCCATGCGTGCCAGCTGCCGGGAACATTGCGGACGTCGGCAAATCCTTCCGCTCTCAGGATGCTGGCGGCGATGCTGGCACGATAACCGCTGGCGCAGTAAACCGCTGTCGGCTTTGACTTATCCAATTCGCCAAGGCGCTTCCACAACTCAGACAGAAAAATGTGACGTGCGCACGGGACGTGGCCGCCCTTCCACTCGCGATTCGAACGGACATCGAGGATCTGCAATTCGGAGCCGGCATTTTTCAATTCGTGCACGCTCATTTGCGCAATTTGCGCAAACGGATAACCGGCGTTGTCCCATGCTTTCATTCCGCCGACGAGATAGCCTGCGAATTTGGTGAAGCCGGTGCGAATAAACAGGCGCACGATTTCATCAAGATCATCGTCTTTCTCCAACACCAATAAGATCGGTTGTTCGGGATCGAGCAACGAGCCGGCCCAGATCGAAAGCATGGGTGACCCGCCAATGTTTAACGCCCCGGGAATGTGTGCGGCGCCAAAAGCGAGCATCGTCCGGGTATCGACCAGAACGCCCGCTCGCTCGTCGACTGCCTTTTTGAATGCCTTGGGCGGTAGGCCGGCAACGCGCGGCAACCCTCCAAGCACTTCCGGACCTTCCGCGTTCACCTTTTTCATCCGCGGATAATATTTCGGGATGGGCGGCGCGGTGGAAACGGCAAACCGGGTAAACGATTCTACATCTTTAAACTGCAAAAAAGGATTAAGCGGTCGCTCGTAACCGATGGTGCTGCTTAAGCGGTCACCTATTTCTGCTCCACAAGGCGAGCCACTGCCGTGCGCCGGATAAATGATAACGCTGTCGGGTAGCTTCATATAAAAGTCGCGCAGGGTATGAAATTGCTGGGCCGCCAGTTTGCTGGTCTCCTTTTCTCCCAGCAGATCCGGACGTCCCGCCGAGTTGACGAAAAGCGAGTCACCGCTCAAAACCCCCCACGGAACCTCCGGATGTTCAGTGTCCGCCAACAAATAGGAAATGTGCTCAGGGGTATGGCCGGGAGTATGTCGTGCCGTGATAATCACGGAACCGAGGTTGAAGGTGTCACCATCAGAGACTTTTTCATTTTCAAAACCGTAACGAGCACCTCCTTCGTGACTGACGTAAATCTTCGCGGACTCAACTCGGCCCTGAAGCTCCCGCGCTCCACTAACGAGATCTGCATGAATATGCGTCTCGAAAATATGAGTAATGGCGACGTTTTTTGCGCGCGCCAATTCCAGATAAACGTCAACGTCTGCTCGTGGATCAAAGACGGCTGCGATGCCTTCTTCGTCATCGCCGATTAAGTAAGAAATTTCAGCCAACCCTTCCGTTTGAATCGTTTCAAAGACCAATGACATAAGTATAAACTATACGGCCGAGGCTCCGATCCAAGCAAGCCGCGGCAAAGAAAAACAATGCTTCGCTGGCTTGATTGGGACATTATTGGTATGATTTGGTCGATTTCCCTGCGATGCGACTTCTGTTGATCGAAGATGAAAAGAAGACCGGGGCTTATCTGGCAAAGGGTCTGGGCGAGGCCGGCTTTCAAGTCACGATCGCGGAAGACGGCGACATCGGCCTGGAATTCGCGCTAACCAGATCGTTCGACCTCTTCATTATCGACGTAATGCTGCCGAAAAGAGATGGCTGGTCGATTGTATCGACGCTGAAGAGAAAGGAAGTTCGCACACCTATTCTTTTGTTAACTGCGCGTGATAGCGTCCGTGACAGGGTAAAAGGACTCGAGCTCGGTGCCGACGATTATTTGGTCAAGCCGTTTGCCTTTTCCGAAGTACTGGCAAGAGTGCGATCAATCCTGCGTCGTTCCCAAAGCGTGCAGTCGCCGGAGCAGTTGCGCATTCACGACCTGGAGATTGACACCCGCCGTCACAAGGCCTGTCGCGCCGGGGCCCCGCTTAATCTTACCTCCAAGGAGTTCTTGCTCCTGGCCCATTTGGTCCGGAATGCGGGTGAAGTGGTGTCGCGCAACGAAATTGCGAATCAAATCTGGGACATCAATTTTCCCATTAACACGAATGTCGTCGATGTTATGGTGCGACGCTTACGGGCGAAGATGGATGACCCGTTCAAGGAGAAACTGGTGCGAACTATTCGCGGCGTCGGTTATGTCCTTAAGTCAGACTAGCAGACTGCTGAAAAATTTGGCCCTCGCCTCGGTCCTCTCCCGATGGGAGAGGAGATTTGCGCGCTGGTTTGTGTATAGTTCAATTCCTTCTCCCATTGGGAGAAGGCTAGGATGAAGGTTTTTCAACAGCCTGCTAGGCCGAGATCAATTGCGTCGCAGCTTGTCCTTCTTTTTACCCTGGCGGCAGCGCTTCTTCTTTTCTGCGGGCTCGGCGCCTTCTACTTGATTGTAGTTCGGCATGCATTCGAAGAAGATAATCAATTTTTCCTAGACCGATTATCGGCGTTGAACGCCGAATTGAGCCAGAACGGGGGCCTCGCCCGTTTGACTGGGACGTTGCGAGCTGCGCGCGGAGAAACAGTGGAGGCCTATTGGGTGCGCATTATTAAGCCGCAAGGAGAGGTTGTCGCGGAAACGCCGCAAATGAGCAGCTTCCTCCCGCCGGCAGTTTTTCCGCATCGACAGGCGGAAAAATCAACATTCAGTCCGAAGAATTATCAAACGAACGAGGGACTATTTTCGCTGGCGGCGACAACTGTAGAGGCCGATGGCCAATCCTATCTTCTTCAAGTTGCACAAGATCGGTCAAGCGACCAACAATTTGCCACTCAGTTTGCGCTCGTCCTTGGCGGCGCCTTGGTGTTCGGGATCGCGGCGTCGGCTATTATTGCCATCGCGGTGACGAAACGCGGCTTGTGGCCCGTGCAGCAAATGACGCAGTCACTCGAACGCATCGACCCGAATCATCTTAACGAACGCCTCGGCAGCGCGACATGGCCTCGCGAGCTTCAGCCGGTCGCGACTGCTTTCGACGAGATGCTGGCGCGCTTGGAAGATTCCTTTACCCGTCTCTCTCAATTCTCTGCGGATCTGGCACACGAACTCCGCACGCCTATTTCAAATATCCGCGGAGAAGCCGAAGTTACACTGACCCGGCCACGCAGCTCGGAAGACTACCGCAATGTCATTGAGTCAATTACCGGTGAATGCGAAAGGCTTTCCGGAATAGTCGAGAACCTCCTGTTTCTCGCTCGCGCCGAAGCCGCCGATCGCCAGATCGAAAAAGATATTTTTCCGGCACGACCGGCCATTGAAAAAATCGCGTCATACTATCGTACGATTGCGGAAGAGCGAGGGATCTCCATCACTAATGAAGGCGACGGCGATGTCTATGCCGACCCTCTGCTGTTCGATCGCGCCTTGAGCAACCTTCTCGACAACGCATTACGATTCACTCCGGATCGAGGCAAAATTACGATCAGGAGCCAAAGCAGGAATGGCCGGACGGAGCTGGCGGTGGAAGATACCGGCTGTGGGATCGCGCTTCACCACCTCCCGCGTATCTTCGATCGATTCTATCGGGTCGATTCGTCGCGCAGCTCCAGAGGAAGTGGCCTGGGTCTGGCCTTGGTAAAATCCATCACCAATCTGCATGGTGGTTCAGCCACGGTAACAAGCGATCTTAACCGCGGCACTACTGTCACTCTTATCTTCCCGGCGAAGATTCGCCCAGTCGCACAGAACAAGCTGCCTGACCCGTCGTAAATCATGTTGCTAACAGGAGGTTTGTCGCAGGAGGTTTAATCAGATGAAGATAAATGTCTTATTGTCGTTAGTTGCCACTGTTAACGCAACCGGCGCCATGTTAAACGGAGCGGATCGATCAGTTGACCGGCTTAAATCGCAAGCTGAACGAAAGAGAAGACGCTTACAAAATCAGCTTCCCGCGTGATGAATTGCAAACGGCCCTCAAGTCGCTGCACGAAGCCGGCATTAACGTCGTCGCTATCCACTCCCACATGACCGGCGACGTGCGAATTATTTTCTTCCATTAGTGGGGCCGCGGCTCGGCTCAGAGTCTTGCCCAAAGTATTCAGAAAGCTTTGCCTGCTGGAACTGCGATACCGGCAAAACTTCAGCCGGATGTCAGATAAGAGCGTCGGCTTCTGTTACAAGACGAGGAGCGACGGTATAACCATTTCATTCCAAGTAGTTTAAACCTAGTTATCGATATCTTGCGTTTGTTTCCAGTAGTCAGTGGGTCGGACAACCTTACAAACTTCTTATATTTGATGACGGAAGGCGCCTGGCCGGCGAGTTTTTATTGGACGGCTGTAAGTATCTGAAAAGGTGAGACATCAATCTATTCTCGGCGTTTGCTTGGCGCGTAAAAAGCTTCACTGGCATGGCCGGTGCTTGTTGATGATTACTGATTTCTCGCGCGGCGTGTTTACTACGTCCTGCTGCGGCGTTAGCAACGTGGCGCGCAGAGGAACTCCCCACGCTAGCCTCTCCCTGAAAAGGGAGAGGCGAATGGGTGATTGAAAAGACCGCGCGCTACTTTCTCGCCCTACAATCTTCCATTCAGTTGCACGCCCAGAATGGCTCAGTGAAAAGCAAACGCCATGCTCTTACCAAGTGAACCGTGGAATTGTTGAATCCAACGCTGCCCGCTTTACATTGAAGCTAGATGCTCACTGCCATCCTAGGGGCGCTAAAGTGGGGTGCGGTTGGTTTTGTGGTCACCCTTTTTCTCATGGTGATGTTCGAGGCCAGCCGGATTCACGATGATATACCGGTTCCCGAATTCAAACGTCGCCATACCAAACGGACTGCCGTGGTGCTTTCTACTTTTGCCGGGATTCTTTCCGGCCTGGTGTGGTTGTTAGTACAACACTGGGACTAACTTTTCACCCCGAGGCCATCTGTTCCTTTGATGGAACTCGATACGTTAGCGGAATGAAAACACCATTTATTTTGGGCGTCGTCGGCCACTTCGGCCTGGCTGTATGCGATCCGAAGGAGAGTGCCCGCTGGTTTCAACGGACCCTGGGGTTGCGCAAGGAATTTGACTTTAAGGATGGCGTTGCCGTCGGAAACGACAACGTGACCATCGCCTTGTTTAAAGGCAAACCGGCGCCACAGACTCTGGACCATATGTCCTTCCATTTGCCGAATATGGCCACGTTGAGAAAAGCGCTGGCGCATTTAAAGAAACACAAGGTCGATCTCGAAGATCCCGGTGACGAGATTGGGCCGGAAGCTCCGGGATCAAAACATATGGGTCTGTGGTTCCACGATCCAGACGGCTACCGATGGGAACTATCAGTTCAAGGCGGTAAATAGCAGAGTAAATATTTGCTCTCTCTGTCCCTCCTTGCTCCGTTCCGCTCGCTCTCCTATTTTCATCGCGAGCATGCCTAAGTCTGTTTCCGTCCGCTCCGGCCAGGTTGAGTTTCTCAAACTCAACCTGGAACGATGGGAATATCGCGATATCTACCAATGGTTGCTCGCTTTAAGCTGGCCGCAGTTCGCCGCGCTCATTGCCGGCGTTTATATCGTCATCAACCTCGTCTTCGCCAGCATCTACGCGCTTGGCGGCAACTGCATTGCCGGAATGACCCCGGGTTCTTACTTCGAGGCCTTTTTCTTTAGTGTGCAAACGCTCGCAACCGTCGGTTACGGGCACTGGTATCCGCAGACACTCTGTGGTCACATCGTCACCACTATAGAGATCATCGTTGGCATGTTTGGGCTCGCCGTTATGACTGGCTTGATCTTTGTTCGCTTCTCCCGGCCGTCCGCTCGAATCCTATTCAGCAGATCAATTGTCATCGGGCCTTTGAATGGTCGTCCGACTCTGATGTTACGTGTCGGTAATCTGCGCGCACAGAGCATGGTCGAAGCGGAGTTCAGGATCCTGTTCACGCGCGATGAACCAATTGTTGAAGGCGACACTTTCCGCCACTTTTACGACCTGAAACTTCACTTCGATCGCCTCATCTCTTTTCCGGCTGCGCTCACTCTTCGTCATACCATCGATGAGCAAAGCCCGCTTCACGGCGAGACCGCGGAATCACTCGCCGCCAGCCGCGCAATATTCACGGCTTCCGTCGTAGGAATCGATCCTGTTATCCCGGCTGCGGTGCAAACCCAACAGGACTACACCTGGCGCGACATTAGGTTCGGCGAACGCTTCGTCGAGATTTATTCCGAACCAACTGATGGGAAACTTACGGTGGATTTTGGTCGACTTCATGACACTGAGCCGGTGAGTGAACAGTCGATTCCGACGACGTAGTTTCGATAAAAAAGCAACGTGGCGGCGCCAGGAAAGCGAAAGTCACTCACCGCCGCGACTGCGTTTCAGTTCGTTCTCATCCTCGGCATTGCCAATGGCTTCGCCGACCTTACTTACGAAGGCGCCCGCAGCGTGACTGGCCAATTTCTAGGGTCCTTGGGCGCAAGCGCTGCGGTTATCGGGTTCACCGCCGGACTTGCAGAACTGCTTGGGTACGCACTGCGTTCGTCTAGCGGTTACCTTGGCGATCCTTTTACTTCGCCGAGATGTCCGGGCAACCGATTTCGGTCTATTCGATACTGGTTTCGGCCTTGCCTGGTTTGTCGGCAGTTGGGTTATGGGAATCCTTTATGGGAAATCGATTCTTGTCCTAATGATCTTCTCCGTCGCCTTGCAACTGCTTTCCCTCATACCTTTCACACTAGCAAAACGGGTAGATTGGATTGCGAATTAAGTTCCCTCGAGACTAGTTCACAGCGCGCAGGCCGATGGATAAATCGCCAGGTCAGGATTGCTGCGACACTGGCGCAGCCTTCTCTTTTGTCCTGATATTGATTTCTGAAGTAAGGGTCCGATGAACCGGGCATTTATCAGCGATTTCCAGCAATTTGGATCGCTGCTCGCTGGTCAGCGAACCGATCATTTGAATCTCGCGCTCGATTCGATCGATTTTGCCTTCTCTGGTCTCGCACTCGGCACAGTCGGCCGCATGAATCTTTGAGTGCCAGAGCGAGACTACGACTTCTTGCAGCGGCCAGTTCTTTCGTCGCGCGTAAAGGCCAACTGTCATAGACGTGCAGCTGCCGAGCGCAGCCAGGAGCAGATCGTACGGTGACAGCCCGGTGTCTGTTCCACCGGATTCGATTGGCTCGTCCGAGGAAAGCTGATGTCGACCCGCCTGAATCGATTGTGCAAACCCAGCTGCGCTGCCCCGAATAACTACATGCGGATTCCTGGAAATGTCGTCGGCCATTTTGCGCGAGATTACGCTGCTAACCGCGCGCCGTCGAATTCAAAGCGCCGTTGCGCGACAATTGGAAGTTAGGCAACTTGCCTGACGGCCGACAAGCTTCCAGCTTGTCGATGACGTTCGATTCGACGGGGCAGGATGCCGGTCGGCCGAGGTCCGAGCCGGACTGGCAAATTGGCTGGACGCCTAAACTCCAGTCCCGCCGAAGGAGTCGCTGACTCGCCAAGCTTGAGTACCTTGCGGCCGACTTAAGTCTTCCCGCATGGAAATGGAAACGCCGACTGAACCGAACGCAAGTCGCAGGAAACAGTTCGCCGATTTTTTCGCACTCAAACGCAATCTCGTCATCACCCTGATCGCGATTTTCATCATCGGGACTGGTGAGGAACTGTGGATGCGTTTCGTCCCGAAATATCTCCAGACCCTCGGAGCCAGTGTATTCGTCATCGGTCTGTATGATGCCTTACGCACTCTGATCAGCGCCATCTACGCTTATCCGGGCGGATTATGGGCCGATCGCTGGGGCCACCGGCGCGCCTTCATCACTTTCAATCTCGTCTCGATCGCTGGTTATGCGCTGGTCCTTTTGATCCCGCATTGGGCCGGTATCATTGCCGGAATGTTCCTGTTCCTCTCTTGGAGTTGTTTCTCTCTGCCGGCGACTTTCTCGCTCGTCGGCGCCAGCGTCACCGCCGATCGCTACTCAATGGGGATCGGCGTGCAGATGGTAATCAAACGTGTCCCGATGATGATCGCGCCCGTGATCGGTGGAATTTTGATCGATCAATTCGGTGTCGTGCCCGGGGTTCGGATCGCGCTAATCATTTCGATCATCCTCTCCGGCGTTACCTTTATCGCGCTGCGTGAACTGCGAGAAGAGCGAAAAGAAGCCGCACAGATCGCCCCGGCGCCGGCACGCTGGAGTTTTTTCCAGAGTTTGCGCGGATTTGATGCCTCGATGTGGTGGTTGTTGCTCAGCGATATTTTGGTACGTTTCTGCGAGCGAATTCCTTTCGCCTGGGTTGTAATCTTCGCCATGGATTACGCCGGTGCTACCGGCCGGGAAGTAGGCTTGCTCACTACTATTGAAGTTTTAGTCGCAACGTTGTGCATCATTCCCAGTTCCTATTTTGCTGACAAACGGCCACGCGAACCTTTTGTTGCTGCTACTTTCGTCATGTTCACTCTTTTCCCAGTGGTATTGCTTTTTTCACGCAGCTTTCCCGCGCTGATGATTGCCTTTTTTATCCGTGGGTTGAAAGAATTTGGCGATACCTCACGCAAGGCGCTCATCGTCACTTACAGTGAACCGGAGCGCCGCGGCCAGATGATCGGCGCCTATTATTTGGTGCGCGACTTAATCGTCAGCGTCGGGGCGGTTGTCGGCGCCTATCTTTGGGCCCGCAGCCCGGCCGCGAACTTTCTCGGTGCCGCTGCATTCGGCTTTGCCGGAACACTTATTTACTTGAGGGCAACCCGCCATGAACGCCGAAAAGCACGCGAGAACGTAAAGTTGGATATTTCCCGAATGCGATTGAAATAGCGATCCGTTTTGCTCGCTTAACGATAAAAGGACAACTTTATGGAGACCGCTCCTATCATCTTAGACGAAGGAGAAGTTCGAAAGCGTTTACGCATGGAGGATTTGATCCCGGCCATGGCCGATGCGTTGCGAGATCTTTCTGCTGGGGCTGTCCTGCAACCGTTGCGAACAGTTCTTTCGATATCCCCGCACAACGGTTTTCTCGGCGTCATGCCCGCGTCCGGTCGCGCGGTCGGAGCCAAGCTGGTGACATTCTATCCGCAAAACAAAGAGGTGCCGACGCATCACGCCATGATTTTACTCTTTCGGCCGGAAACCGGCGAACCGCTGGCGGTAATGGATGGCCGGCTCGTTACCGAAATGCGCACGGCTGCAGTATCGGCGGTGGCGACAAAGCTGCTGGCACGGACCGATACAAAAACGCTAACGATTCTTGGCTCGGGCGTGCAGGCGCGAAGTCACCTCGAAGCACTGCGACTGGTGCGGTCGTTTGGCGAAGTGAAAGTCTGGAGCCCACGTAACGCCGAACGTTTCGCCCAGGAGTTCAGCGTCCACGCCGCCCGTTCAGCTGAAGAAGCCGTACGCGGAGCGGATATACTCGTTGTAGCAACCTCAGCAACCACCCCGGTTCTGCGCGGCGAATGGCTCGCACCCGGCGTACATATCAACGCTGTCGGCGCTACGCGGCCGAATTGGCGCGAGTTAGATGACGAAGTGCTGCAACGGTCGACCATTTATGTGGAATCACGCGAGCCGGCGCTAAAGGAATCCGGCGATGTCATCGCCGCCGATAAGGAACTAATCGAAATCGGTGAAGTGATCGCCGGGAAACAAAGCGGACGAAAATCGGCCGATCAAATCACCCTTTTTAAATCAGTCGGCGTCGCAGTAGAAGACATTGCCACTGCAGAACTGGTGCTGAAGGCAAACGCTTCAGCCCCAAGCGCTGGCGGAAGTTAGCCGATGGCACAAGCCATCGAAATAGCCGCAATATCCTCTGGAGCCCCGGCAGGGCGCCGCTCAAGATTTCTTGCGCCAGACAACGTCTTCGTTGTTTCGACGATCGATCAGGGCGTCGACTTTTCCGTCTTTATCGGAGCGGAACAGGATTCGTCCCTCGATTCCCTTGCGGAAAAACAGGTCCAATGTTTCCGGTAGTAATTGATCTTTCTTGCCGTTCCGTTCGACAAACAGATTATCACCCTCCGAAAGCACGGTGCGTGTTTGACCAGAGGCCAACTCATAAGTGCCAATGAAATCAGCAAATTTTTTCGGATCCGCTTTGCCGACCGCGGGATCTTCGTAATAACGATGTGCCTGGCTGGCGACGATCTGCCAATTACCATCGCGCCGCAGCCAGGTATCGGTGATGTGATAACGTGCGCTTAGTTTTTGGCCAAAAATCGTCTCTGTTTCGTTAGCGTCGTAGCTGAGAATAGCAACATTGTCGTAGATCCGACTCTGAACATGCTCGACCTTGATCACGCCAGAGTATCCAGTCGGCAAGGGAGTGATATCGGCCACGAGTTTGCTCTTATCCATCGTTCGTCCCTTCTCGTCCGAGAAAATGCAATCATCGGCAAAATATTGCTTCCATGGTGCTTGATCACCTGCTGCAACCGCATCGTACAACTCCTGCGTCCGTCGCACCAATTCCTGCTCGGTGACGCGTGCCTCCTTCCCGGCCGCCAGCGCGATGGTCGAACTGAACAAAATAATGATCAAAAAACAAAGTCTCATGCCGCTGCCTTTTGCATTGTCTCTTCTTCTTTCTCCATTCTTCCTTTCTTGCCCACCGCGATGACATACGCCGCTGTGGGAATAGCAAAGCCGTCGGCTTTAGCATAGCGACGAACCGATTTCTGGATCGCGAATTGAATTGCTTGCAACCTTGCCGGCGTCTGGCGCGCAAGTAATCCCGCCGTGCGCACTCCGGCGTTACGTTCCGCGTCGAAGGGATAACGCGTCGTCGGGACATTCCAGCAAATCGAGTGAAGCTTGAAGGTCATCGATTCGCCATCGAATCCGGCCCGTGCCAGAGCCAGGCGAAATTCTTCGCGGCTAGAGAACAAATGATGCGGCGGTCCAGCCCGAAGATCCACTTCGAGATTGGCATGTTCTCTAATCGCATCGTCGATTATCTTTGCATACGGATTTTCCTCCCGGTCTGCCCAGACGGTAAATCCGAATTTTCCGCCGGGTTTCAGGACGCGGCATGCCTCAGCGCAGGCGCACTCGGGATCGGGCACATGCAGCAAGGCAAAATTGGCCAGAACACGGTCGAAAGTTGCGTTAACAAAGGGTAGATTTTGTGCGTCACCCTCCTGAAATTCGATTTCCGGAAACATCCTTTGTGCAATCCCGATCATTTCCTTGGAAAAAATCGAGACCGCGCGGGATGGCACCGCGCGCCGCGGCGGCGGCCGAGACGTAGCCAGGACCGCAACCAACATCCAGGACTGACCTCCCTCCCGAAACTTCCGCTGCATCGAGCAATGGTGGAATGAATTGCCGCGTCGAACTGGCCCAAACAGAATCGTAGTTACCGGCGACGCGTTCCCAGCCTTCATGTTCGAATTGGGCGAATGGGTCCATCAGCTTTGGCGCTTTGAAAAAATTATCGATTTTTCGTTAGACGTTCTTCCATTTTGGCAAAGACAGTGGCAAGGTGAAGGAATGAAGAAACGGCAAGGAGCATATCGCGAGTTTACCAATATCCGAATTTTGCCCAGTGGCTACCAGGTAGCCATCACGCGCAATAAAAAGGAATACAGCAAACATTTCGCCAGACATTCCAAGGATGCATTGAAGGCGGCACATCGTTGGCGTGACAAAGTCCTTCGTCTGCTTCCAAATAAGCGCAGCCAGCCAATCCCGTCGCGGATTCTGACCAAGCTCCACCTGAAGCAACCGGTAGTGGGAGTTTCTCGCTACGGAGCACGCCGGTTCTATTCTGTCACTTACCATGGCGCAAAAGGGAGAACGCGGGTGCGCACGTTTTCCTGGCGCGATCCAAAGGGAGAGTTAGCGGCCTATTCGGCAGCAATAAAATTCCGCCGAAAGAAAACGAAGTTCCGGTAAGAGCGGCGACGAGTTCGCGATCGCTACAAGCTAGCTCGTGTTTCTTAACGAGAAACGCGAAGACCTGATATTGCGATGTATTCCGTTGAAGCCGATCAATCGAAGCGCCTTTTGGTGATCAGTGCTGCGGGAAAGGTAACAAAAAAAGAAGTGGCCGCAGTAGCGCAACAGGTCCACAAAATGATGAACGAGATGACACCGTGATTTCGAGTCCTGACGGACTTTCGGTGGCTCGATCGAATGGA
>JBKPMO010000106.1:0-1788 GCA_046732175.1 Verrucomicrobiota bacterium | reverse complement strand
GTTACCATCACCGAAAGTCGCCAAGGAGCGGAACTGTTTTGTTGACCGCAACCTAACACGAGGCGGGGCAGACCCAAAACGTGAGACCTGTCTTTTTAACTTTCCTGCTCACAGAGTTACGAAGGCGTCACGGTGCATGACTAGATTCTCCTTTTCCATCCTGTAACGGTGGTACCATTCCAACTGATGGTTGGCGACGGTGAGAGGCGGATCCATGAACAAGATGGCAAGATCAAACAGGAAAAAAGATGTGCCGAGTGTGCAGCTTGGACGTGGGCGTGCTTGGCAACCGAGCGGCGCTTCGAATGAAAGGGCGCTCAAACGATTATGTCTATCAGTGTGGAATTCTGAAACTATGCTGCTGCATGGACAGAGTGCCAGCAATCGAAGATTACTTAGGCGGCTGGAAGTCGAGAATGCACAGCTTCGAGGCAATGTGGTGCAACTCGCACTCCAGATTCAAGCACTGCGCGATGGCGTCAGAACGCTGACCGTGTAGCTCTGGCGACGCATTGTTGAGAAACTTCCCACACCCGCATCGCCGCTACCGGTGCGGCCACAGCACTTAGCACGCGGCCCGGTGCGAGGGAGCCGAACGTATGCGAATTGCAATGGTTGGCGCTGGTTATGTTGGCCTTGTTTCTGGGGCGTGTATCGCCGATTTTGGCCACCAGGTGACATGTATTGACAAGGACAGTATTAAGATTTCCGCACTGAACGCGGGCGAGATCCCTATTTACGAGCCCGGCCTGGATGAGATCGTTCGGTCGAATGTTCGACAAGGACGACTCTCATTTGCCACGGACCTGAGCGAAATCTTAGACGAAGCGGATGCAGTGTTCATCGCCGTCGGTACGCCGTCACGCCGTGGCGACGGTCATGCTGATCTTTCTTATGTCTACGCGGCGACTCGAGAAATCGCTTTAGCGCTGACGCGGTTTACCGTCGTGATCACAAAGTCGACCGTTCCGGTGGGAACGGGCGATGAAATTGAGCGCATCATTCGCGAGCTGAGGCCTGAAATCGATTATGCGGTCGTTTCAAATCCTGAATTCTTGCGTGAAGGTGCTGCAATCCATGACTTTAAACACCCCGATCGGATCGTTGTTGGAACGGATGATGAGCGCGCCAGGGCCATTCTGGCCGAGATCTACCGGCCGCTTTATCTGAACCGGGCTCCGATCGTCTTCACCGGACGCCGCACGGCTGAGCTCATCAAGTACGCGGCTAACGCATTCCTTGCCACTAAAGTTACTTTCATCAACGAGATCGCCGATCTCTGCGAGAGAGTTGGCGCGGACGTGCAGGAAGTTGCGCGTGGTATCGGGCTCGACAACAGAATCGGATCGAAATTCCTACACCCCGGGCCCGGTTTCGGAGGCTCCTGCTTTCCTAAGGATCTGCGAGCTCTCATCAAGACCGCCCATGATTATGACGTACCGATGCGGATTCTGGAAGCCGTCGAGACCGTCAACGACACGCGAAAGCGCGCGATGGCGAGAAAAGTTTCGTCCGTCTTCGGCGGTGTGCTTCGCGGCAAGACGATTGCCATATTGGGCCTGACGTTCAAGCCAAATACTGATGATGTGCGAGAAGCGCCATCTGTTGCGCTGATCACGGCGCTCCAGGATATGGGCGCCCGAGTTCGTGCCTACGATCCAGTCGGAATGGAGCAGGCCAAGCAGATCTTGGCCGACGTCACTTACTGCCAAGGTCCCTACGATTGTGTCGAAGAAGCGGACGCCGTTGTAATCATTACCGAATGGGAACAGTTCCGTGCTCTCGATC
>JBKPMO010000105.1:0-19743 GCA_046732175.1 Verrucomicrobiota bacterium | reverse complement strand
CCTGGGAAAGGGAGCAGTCCGGCGTGATCCAACGGAAACGCTGTCGCTACCGCGAATCGAGCGATATTTGCCGGAGACACTAAACGAAATTCAGACGGAGCAATTGCTTGACGCGATCGATACTACGGCCTCGTTTGGCTTGCGTGATCGCGCCATGATCGAGCTTCTCTACGCCAGCGGCCTGCGCATTTCCGAACTGGCGAATGCGCGCCTGGAAAATTTCAACGCCGAAGAGCGAATTCTGCGAGTAATTGGCAAGGGGAGCAAGACTCGGCTCGTCCCGGTCGGGCGCAAAGCGTGCGAAGCGATGGCAGCTTACCTTTCGACCGAGCGGCCTAAATTGGTGACTCGCCGCACCGGCAACGAAATTTTTCTTTCCGCCCGCGGCACCAAACTAACGACTGTCCGCATCTGGCAGATTGTGAAAAAACATGCGAAACGATCCGGACTGGAATCGAACATTTATCCGCACCTTTTGCGACACAGTTTCGCCACCCATTTACTGGGGAATGGCGCTGACTTGCGCATCATTCAAGAGATGCTCGGCCATGCCGATATTTCGACGACCCAGGTTTACACGCATGTCGATCAGCAGCGATTGAAAGCGGTACACCGGAAATTTCATCCGCGAGCATAGCGGAGTTTTGATCCTACATCCTGTGGTAGCACGCGTGTCGCGTTCAGAATCAGGCATATCCCCTGCAGCCGACACGGCTGCCTCTACAGGCGGAGGAATCAGACTCGGTCGATCAGCACGATCTCGCGCGTTATGCCAGTCCAGCTCAGACTTTCGGCGTCTCGTCGAAACAATCTTTAAAAAAGTCCGCGATTGCGAGACGCGTGCGCTACCCAGCAGCGTGCGCTGCCCAGACGCTGCACTTTGCCGCGGCTGACGACCGCGGCTACAATCGAGCCCATGAAGCGACTTCTTGCAGTTATCGTGCTCGTGGTGATCGCGGCACTGACGGCGTACTACATTACCCGGCAACACCCTGCGGCGGTGCCCAGTACGACAGCCAATCTGCTTCCGGCCGATACTGCCCTCTTCATTCATCTACCGGATGCGGAGAAGAATCGGGACGCCTGGCATCGAACCGATCTATATCAGTTGTACCGCGAGCCGGCGGTGCAGGATTTCCTGGAGAAACCGAAGTCACATCTGCCCGAGAAAGGCCCAGCGAAAGAGGTGTGGAATGAAGCTTCGTCGCTGCGCATTCGTAATGCTTTTCTCGCGACGAATAGTTTCGATTCGCTGCGTTTGATCGCTGGCTTCGAATTTCGCTGCGACGAAAAGGAAGCACAGGCGGTAATCGAACGCTGGAAATCCCGCATCCGGGCCAAGGCGGCCGGCACGCAACGTACTTCGGTCGACTACGAAAAACATAAGATCGATGTTCTTAGCAGTGGCCAATTTGTCCTCGCTTCAACCATCGCTGGCCGGCAGTTTTTGGCAGCCACCACGGTGGAAGATTTGAAGGCCCTACTTGATCGCGTGGACGGCCGGACGAAGGCGCCGGCACTCGATTCGGATGAGAATTTCCGCGCGGCGATGAAACAGATGCCGGCGGAGTACGCCTGGATGCTCTACCTGCAACCGAAACAGCTTGCGCAAAAGCTGGTAAATCTGCGCGCAGAAAGCGGACGCGCTTTGCCTGCCGACCAAAAGAGTTTGATCGAGCGAATTCAGAGTTACGGACACGCCATGGTCTTCGATGGCGCAAGAATTCGTGACATCGGCTTTGCCGCGATGCCACAGTTAAGCCAAACAAAACTGGACCGTACTACGCTGGCACTCGCCCCGGCTGAGACGCTGCTTTACGGCGCCAACATCGTAAACATGCAACAGCAATCTGACTGGCTGCTCGAACCTGCCGGGACCGGGTCCATGGCGGGACCGCTGGAATCGATTAGCAGCGCGCTCACTTCAGCTGGCGTGACCAAGGAAGATTGGAAAGCCGCGTTTGGCGACGAAATTTCAGTAATGGCCGCGTGGCCGGCCAACGCTCAACTGCCCAACGCAGTGTTCACGATAGCGGTGCGAGACGGAGCGCGGGCACGAAAAATTGCCGATGCGATCGCCTCCTCCAGCGGATGGCAGAAAATTTCTCGAAATAATGCGGAATACTACACTGCCCCCACCTCAGGAGTGCTGGCAGTAGTGAGCCCCACCATTGCCGTTTCCGATCGGTTTTTGGCGGCGGGATTGAACGCAGCGAGCGTTGATGGCGTTATTTCGCCGGCGTCTCCTGGTGGGGGCTTGGCCGGCAGCGAGAAGTTCCGCTCGGCGAGCAAATTAGTTCCAGATCCGTCCCAAATATTTGTCTATCTCGACCTGGCGGGACTCTATGCGCGGCTCGACGCAACGCTCCGGCCAATCTTGCAGATGGGCGCAGCGTTCGTGCCGGGCCTTTCGCAGCGACTCGACCCGAGCAAACTGCCTCCGACCGAAGTGATAACCAAACACCTTAGCCCGGTAGTGGCATCGACGTCATATGTGAATGGCGGTTATCGGTCTGAATCGGAAGGGACTATCACAATCGAGCAGGCGGCGATTGCCGGCAGCGCGGTGTACGTTGGGGCGATGATACTTCAACAGCACCAGGTTAAAGGCAGCTCGCCTCCGGCCGTGCGGATACCGGTGGTACCCCCATCGCCCTCGCCCGGAGCGACTGGGCCGTTGTCAACTCCCTAAGCTGACGATAGATCGAAGGTCGTTGTAGAAATTATGGCTAAAACAAACCTGTTTCCTCGCGTAAACCACAGAATTGTAATGCGTTTCCACCGATCTGTGTTAGATTGCAGGTTCTATGGCTATACTTAAGAAAAACGCATTTTCACGTCGGGTTCCTGATCTCGTGACCGAGGAACTTGTCGCGGTGCTTTCGCGTCGGGCGTCGTTTGAGTTTAAGCAACTCTTCGACATCGTCCACGAAAACCTCCGCGCCCGCAACGCCGCAAGCGGTGGCGAGGAAATGCTGCGTCTGCGCGCTTATGAAAAGTTGCAAAATCTGGTCGCGCGTGGCGCCGTAAAAAAGAACGGCAAGAAATATAAGGGCCTGCCTTCGGCTCTGGCGAGCGCGATTGCGCCGCAAAACGGCCATATTCCAGTAGCAGCAGTCAGATAATTCTTCGGCCGCAGCAAAGGCAGCATGCTGCGAGATTACCTTCCAATTCTGTTGCACATTATCGTCGCGGTCGGTTTCGCGGCCTCGGCGCTGATTGTTAGCGTACTGTTGGGCAAGGCCGGTCGCCGTACTCCAATCAAAGACTCTCCCTACGAATGCGGAATGGTGCCGATCGGTGAGGCGCAGCCGCGGTTCAGCGTAAAGTTTTACCTGATCGCGATGCTCTTTATCCTTTTCGACCTCGAGATTGTCTTCATGTACCCATGGGCAGTCGTTTATCGCGACATGATCCACGGACATCCAGTTGTTTTCTGGAGTATGCTCAGTTTTGTTTCCATTCTCATGATTGGTTACGTTTACGCCCTGCGAAAAGGCGTGCTGGATTGGAGAAACTGACCACGACAAAAATGTAGCCACTGGGATTCGGGTTGAGCCTGTCGCGTCCGAAAATCACAGCGGATTCGCTCTTGCGCGTCTCGACCAGACCGCCTAATAGCTTTAGCTCTCATGGTTCATCACGTCGTCCTTTATAAGCTCAAGCCGGAAGTCACTCCCGCACGGGTGGAGGAGATGATGATGAATTCACGTATGCAACTCCTCAAAATCCCGGAAGTGCTGAGCATCAAATGCGGTAAGCGCATCGATTCAAAAATGGCCTGGCCCTTCTTTATTGCGCTCGATTTCGAGTCGATGGACAAATATGCGATCTTTCGCGAGGACCCGATCTTCGTAAAATTCGAGTCTGATATTATTAGGCCAAACACGTCTGAGTCGCTCGTGCTCGATTTTGAAATGGATCCGGGCAAAGATGTGCGGTTTTCTTGATTTAATCTTCCTCTGCTCTCCCGCGTAATCTTCGTCGGTGAGAGAGTAGAAATAGAGGAAAAGGTAGAGGAAGAAAGTAATGCGCCTCGGGTATCTTTATTCGCGTTACCCCGTTCTCTCACAGACGTTTTGCGACGCGGAAATGCTCGAGCTGGAACGGCGCGGACATGAGATCGTCCTCGCGTCGCTCTATCTGCCGAAAACGCCGCTGCGACATGAATACCTCGCGAAGCTGCAGGCACCAATTCGTTACGCGCCATCGTCACGCGATCTCGACAAGCTCGCGCGAAAAGCAAAACGCCTCGGTCGCTGGCCCCAAGGCCTCGTAAGCAGGCACGAAAACAAATACGGCGCCGAATACAAGGCGGCGTTACGAGCACGGAACGCGCTCTTTTTTGTCGAGCTCTTCCAGCGCGAACGCGTGCCTCATTTTCATGTTCACTTCGCGAACCGCGCCGCGCACACCGCCATGTTTGTAAAGGCAATCAGCGGAATCCCTTTCAGCATCACGGCTCATGGGCAGGATTTCATGAGGGATCTCGGCAGCGACGAATTGCTGCGCGAACTTTGCGCCAGCGCCGAGTTTGTGGGCGCCGAGACGAATTACAGCCGCGATATGCTGGCAGCGCGTTGCCCGGAATCGCGCGACAAAATCTTTCGTGTTTATAACGGAATTGACCTCACCCGTTTTCCCGTAGCCCAGACAAAGCGGCATTTGGTCGGCCCAATCCGGTTTCTTAGCACCGGGCGACTGGTTCCCTTCAAAGGTTTCGACATTCTGATTGATGCCTGTGCGCAGTTGCAAAATCGCGGATTGAATTTCGCATGCGAAATAATCGGAGACGGACCCTTGCGCGGGGACTTGGAAGCGCGCGTCGTACGCCACAATTTGCAGGAACGAATTCATTTTGCCGGCGAGCAATCGCAAGATTACGTGCTTCGGGCGTTACGTAATTCCGACATTTTTGTGCTCGCTTCCGCGCCCGATGAACGGGGCGCGAGCGATATTTTTCCCACGGTTATCGCCGAAGCGATGGCAAGCGAAAAGCCGGTTGTTTCCACTACGACCGCTGGAATCCCCGAGCTGGTGGCGAATGGCAAAACCGGGGTGCTTGTTCCGCCGCGTGATGCGCCTGCCCTGGCCGATGCGATGGAGCAGCTCGCTCGCGATGAAAATTTGCCTAGCGAATTCGGTCGCGCGGGCCGCTTACGAATCGAGCAAGAATTCACCATCGAGAAAACAATCGAGCCATTGCTGACGCGCTTCGCAGCACTGTAGCCGTTTGCTGGGGAGCGCACGCGCCTCGCGTGCTGGCGATGGCGCCTCGCCATCGCGAACTGTCTCTTTGAAGAGCATTGCGGCGAGGCGCGTGCGCTCCCCAGAACAAGAGCGGTGACAACGCCCCAAATCACGTCTTCGGTTTGACCGCGCGCCGAATTCTGTCAGGAATTGTGCCGTGACAAAAAAGGCGATCCTGCTCGCGGGCGGGGCTGGCACCCGCTTGTTTCCGCTGACCACCATTGTCTGCAAACAACTGCTGCCGGTCTACGACAAGCCAATGATTTGCTATCCCCTCGCTACGCTCATGCTCGGGGGGTTGCGCGAAATCCTGATCATTTCGACGCCGAAAGATTTACCGATGCTACGCGAATTCCTGGGTGATGGCTCGCGTTTCGGGATTGAACTGCAGTATGCAGAACAGCCAAAACCGGAGGGAATCGCGCAAGCCTTTCTGATCGGCGCGAAATTTGTATCTGGCGCGGGCGCCTCATTGATTTTGGGCGACAACATCTTTTACGGGAAGCTCGATTTCTATCGCCAGGCACTGGCGCTAAAACGTGGGGCCTGCATTTTTGGGTATCAGGTGCAGGACCCACAGCGTTACGGAGTGGTGGAGTTCGATGGCGCCGGCAAAGCCATTAGCCTGGAAGAAAAACCGAAGAATCCGCGCAGCCAGTTCGCGGTCCCGGGCCTTTATATTTTTGACGATCGCGTAGTGGAGTTTTGTCGCGAGCTCAAACCGTCAGCGCGTGGCGAAATCGAAATTACGGATCTGAATTTACAATATCTCCAGCGCGGTGAGTTACGCGTGACCCAGCTCGGGCGCGGTATCGCCTGGCTCGACACCGGGACGCCGACGAGTCTATTGGAAGCCAGCAATTACATCGCCACGATCGAACATCGCCAGGGAATGAAGATTGCCTGTCTCGAGGAAATTGCGTTGCGCATGGGATTCATTGATGGGCCTGAGCTGGCCGTGTTGATTGATCGATTACCAAAGGGCGAGTATCGCGAGTACTTGCAGCGCGTCGCTCACGAGGGGCCGTCGCGGGGGTGAACCATCTCGAATGCGTAGCGGCGGTCTATGACCGCCGGCGCGATTCAAAACGGCGGTCATAGACGGCCGCTACAGGAGGATCCTACCGCGGTTGTTCCTTAAGGAGATGATTCGTATCGGCCAACAGTTTCGTGATGGCATCGGCCGTGATGGCATCGTAGTAGCCGCGGATTTGTCCGCGTCGATCGACCAAAATCATTCGCGTGCTGTGCAGCGGCTCCGGATTTTCATTGCTCCGAGCAGCGGCGGCAAGTTTGAACCCATTCAAAGATAAATTGTAAATTTCAGATGTCGGGCCGGTAAGAAAGTCCCAACGGCCGGGCGCGGCGTGCAGTTGGCTGGCATATTCGCGCAACCGCTCTGGTGTGTCTTTGTCCGGATCAACCGTAAACGAAACAAAATGGACGTCGGTTTTTTCCAGCGGTTTTTGCATCTCGCTCATCCGGGTGCTGATCATTGGACATGGACCGGGACAAGTGGAGTAAATGAAATCTGCGATCCAGATTTTGCCGGCAAGATTAGAACTACCAAATGGTTTGCCATCCTGGTTGGTGAGCTGAAATGCCGGGACCGAGCCGTAGTTTTGGATTTGTCGGCCGGCCAAACGTTGAACTTCGACATGACGCAACCACAACATTCCTGCGCCAATCACAATCGGAAACAGGATGAGGACGAGGTTAGCGACACGGGTTTTTCGCCGCGTCAAAGGCTGGGTAGAAACGACGGTCGCTGTCACAGTTTGGTTAACATTAATGCAGCGAGTAGAAGTGGCAGATAAATTATTGAGGAAAAAAAGAGGAGCCGTGCGCTATGGATGCTGGCGAGACGATGAAAGCGCATCGCGATGGCGGTGAAAAGCCCGCTGAGAATGATTTCAATCAACAGATATATTGAGTTCGCCATTCCAATGAAGGACGGGATGACCGCGATCAATAGCAAGAGCATGCAGAAAAGGACAGCCTGGCTCGCGCTGCGGATGCCAGTTTCGTCGTCGCTCGACAACATCCTAAAACCGGCCCGTTCGTAATCGTGACGGCAGAGCCATGCGATGGCGAAGAAATGCGGCATCTGCCAGATGAAAACGATTGCGAACAAAGTCCAGGCACCGAAATCGAGCGAATCGCGAGCGGCCGCCCAGCCGATCAAAGGCGGAAGCGCGCCCGGAATCGCGCCGACCAAAGTATTGAGCGTGGTGACGCGCTTCAGTGGAGTGTACGCGAAGATGTAAATTACGACCGTGATCGCGGTCAAAATTGTGGCGAGAAAATTTGTGGCGATGGCGAGGTAAATGATTCCGATGAAAGCGAAGAGGCATCCTAGAATCAGTGCGCTCCTCGGTCGCATTCTGCCGGAAGGAACTGGACGCGTGCGGGTGCGGAACATCAGGGCGTCGAGGTCGCGTTCCCACCATTGATTAAGGGCAGATGCACCGGCGGCTGCCAGCGCTGCCCCAAGCAGCACATTTAGTAAGCGAACGACATCGACGGGATCGGAACTGCCGAGATAAAAACCAACACCGGTGGTAATGAGGACCAAAAACGTCAGCCGCGTTTTGATTAGCTGCGAAAAATCGGATACGCGGGTGTGGCCAGCTTCAGGGTTGGCGGATCCGAGCCGGACTGGCGTTTGGAGAGAGCCACTTGTTAGATGCTCTGAGGAATTCGCGCCCTTCATGCGATAGCCGGATCTGTTCTTAGTTGGTGGGTCGAAGAAACGGGCGTTTCGATTCTACGAAAGCAGAACGCGCAGATGATCGCACCGAGCCCAAGCATCGTCGCACCTACCGCGACGTGCGTGGTGCCGACATCGGCGGCCTTGTTACTCCAGATGGTCCAGGCACCTAAGCCAATTTGCACGAAAACAGCGATCAGCCACGCGGTAGAAAGCCCACGTAGGGGCGAAATTTTCTCGCGATGGGCGCATACGAAAAACCAGATCACACCGATGGCGACCAAAACCGCACCGAAACGATGCGCCATTTGTAACCAGATTTGCGCCGCGGAAACGTCCGACATTCCGATGCGATCGCGGGCAGCATTAATCGTTGCGATTGCAGCTGGACTGGTATCGGGAATCCATTGGCCATAGGCGGTCGGGAAATCCGTGATAGAAAGATCGCGGTGTTGATGTCGCATGGTGGCACCGAGCGCCAGTTGAATATAAATCAGGACGGTAGTGAGGAGTGCAATCGTTCGCAGCGATTTGTTAGCGCAAGTGGCGGCGACGTGCTCGCTCCAGGATGGCGAAGTGACTAGTGCGGTAATGACCATCAAGGCGAAGAAGGCTTGCGCGAGACAGGCATGAAAAATTCCGATTTGATCTTTCAACATTGTAACGCGCAAACCACCGAGGATTCCCTGCAGGATGACAGCGCCGACAGCAGCGAGGCCCAGTATGCGCACCCAACGGCGCGATTCCGCAAACCAAAGCCACACTGCAAGAATGATGGTGAGCATTCCAACGGTGGAGGCGATCAAACGGTGGGTGTGCTCAAAAAAAACACCGCCGATCCATTTTGAAACGGGAAAGAGAAACATGTTGTAGCCAAAGGTCGTCGGCCAATCCGGCACGGCAAGGCCAACGCCTTTGCTCGTGACCATTCCACCGCTGCAAATCAGGAGAAGGGTCGCGACCGCACTAAGCCAGGCGAAGCGGTTGAGCCAGGTTTGGGATTTTGAAACGGGCATTTTGGGACAGGAAGAGATTAAACGTGGATTTCAAGTAGCGCTATGCCCTCTCCATCCGGGTAGCGCACGCGTCTCGCGTGTTGGCGATGACGTCTCGTCATCGTGGACTTCTCTGGAAAGACTGTTTTGGCGAGACGCCAAAACCAACACGCGAGACGCGCGCGCTACCCGGAATTCTGCGCGCTATTACCCGCCGGGGCTGGCCGACGGAGAAGGCTGGCTGCCGGCAGGCGGTGCGCCCGCTGGCGGCACGGTTGCCGGCGAAGGTCCTGGCGCCGGTTCACCGGGCGGGCGTTGTGTCGGCGGCGGAGCAGCGGCCGATTGCGCGGCCAATTCAGCACGTTCTTTCAACCAGGCTTCGTAATCCTGGGGGGTATCAACGACGACACTACCCTTCATACTGTAATGCCCGAGACCACATAGTTGCCCGCAGATCACCTCGTAAGTGCCGGTCTTAATGGGCTTAAACCACATTGGAATGATCGAACCGGGAATTGCATCCTGCGCGATACGCATGGATGGCAAACAAAAATTGTGAATCACATCCTTGGACGACAATTCGATGATGACGGAGCGATCCAGCGGGATGTGTAATTCGCCCGGCACGACAATGTCATCCTTGGCAGCCGGATCGTTGGTGTCCAACCCGAGCTGGTTCGAAGCGGTTACCAGACTGACGTCGCGCCGGCCAAAAACGCCGTCGGGACCCGGGAGATGGAAGGTCCAATTAAATTGCTGACCAACCGTGTGAACAAGAATGGCGTCGCGGGTTTCGGGGAACTGATTCACTCGTTTCGCCCACAACGGCACGGCAAAGCCAACGAGCAACACAGCTTCAATCAGGACGACGGCAAATTCCAAGTGCGTAGAGATGCCGCTGGTCACACCTGCGTGATCGGCCACGGGATGACGGCTGCGATGATAACGAACAAGGACATACAAAAAGAAGATCAACCATCCAATGAATAAGGCGCCCATGAACCAGTGACAAAACTCCAGGATGTGATCGATCTGATAGCCGTGTTCGGAGGCATTTGGTGGCTGCCCCAGAAACTCATTGATCAGGGCAAGCTTATTCATACTGGGACAAATCTTCTTCGATCAGTTGGTCGTATGGCTCTGTCGGCATGCGAGCGTGCCGCCAGAGATGAAAACTGAATGCGCCGATTCCGCCCAGCACGGACATGACAATGAACATCAAAACCCAGATTGCCACGGCCAGGTGCTGGACATTTGCCGGAGGCGGACCACCGACGTCGCCGTAATTTCCGAAGCAAGTGGAGCAGGCGAATGTTTGCGTCAGCGAACCACAAAACAAAACGACGGAAACAAAAATCGCCTTCATGTGATCAAGCGTAGCCGTTTCATTTTTCGATAAAACAAGATGCCGTAGATGACGAGCCCCACGGCGCAGACAAACGAGAAGATGGCACCGGTGCGATAGACTGGCTCGCCCACAGTCAAATCGATCCAGACGCAATAGCAACCGACACCGAGCGCGAGCAGGGTCGAGAATACGATGAAGACAATATGGAAGCCTTTGATTGACATTAGCGGTGAACCGGGTCGTACCAGGCGAGGTAGGTGAGCCAGAAAAGTCCGAGAACGAAAAAGCCAGTGAAGATGAGGACGCGATAAATAAGACGCTTTTCCGCAGCCAGATGCATGAAGATGGCGGCGACCAGCCCCGCTTTGAAGGTGGCGACTAGAAGAGCGACGGTAACGTTCGCTTTGCGTCCCTGACCTTCAGAAAGATTGGTATGAAACAAATGGGATAGCAGCACTCCGAAGTCCACATACGAGAGGGCGACGGTGATAATGGTGAAAGCCAGCAGCAGGCCACCCACCATGAGATACTTAGTCACATGCGCCTGAACTTGGTGAGCGTATTCCTCGGTCTCGTGTTCCACGGGTGAAATATCGGGCGGGTTATTCATCGTTAGAGAAGATAAAAAAGCGGGAAGACGAAGATCCAGACCAGATCAACGAAGTGCCAGAAAAGGCCGGCTACTTCTACGCGGTTGGCGAGGTGTTCGGGATTGTGTCGGTAAAGCCGGAAGCTGGCCGGAAGCATCATGTAACAGAAAACAAGCACGCCGCCGAGTACGTGCGCACCGTGCAGACCCGTGATGGTGAAGTAGCTCGCGAAATAGGCGCTGTGTTTCGGCAGGAACATATTCGCGTACTGCACATCCTCTTTTTCGATGGTCGCGATTTTGTCCGTGGCCGGCAGCGGCCAGAAATGCGGTCGATCCATCGCCCGATTCGTAGGATCAGCATTAACCGGATCGAGCGCGATCTCGTACTCTTTGATGTTGGCATCGTTCAAGGCTTCTTTGTTGTGAAGATGCCCGGTAATTTCCTTGCGCGGCGGCAGACCCTCCTCGAGCAGGTGTCGGTTGCCGAGATACTGCTCATATTTCCCAAGCGCGTCTTCCTTAATGAACGCGCCGAAGTGGTCGAATTTTTGCGGCCATTCGTAGGCGAGCTTGACCACCAAAAAGATGACCCCGCAAAGAATGGTCAGAGTCATGTAGATTTTGTACGTGGTCAGTTCGCGCATTTTCAACGCCGCCCAGGCCAGCACTACTGTGACCGATGAGGCGATGAGAATGGCCGTGTTCATTGTGCCAACCGGAACGTTCAGCAAGCCGTGCGGCCATTCGCCCGGCCCGGCATCAAGTCGCAAAAAGATGTAGGCCGAAAACAAACCGCCGAAGAGCATCACTTCCGATGCGAGAAACAACCAGATACCGACTTTAGCGTTCCACAGGCCGGTGTCCCGACGGGCGCTTACAGTGTAGGGAATTTCCATGTCGAAAAATTATCAATGCAGAACCGGCTCGCGCGCCGAATGCGCAGTGGCGAGTTCACTCGCTTCGATCGGTTCGTTTTGCATAGTGTAGTCTTTGCCACGACGGGGGAGGCTGTATTCGTAAGGACCCCGATAGGCTACCGGCGGCGTGAGGAAATTGCCGTGCCCGGGCGGTGACGGTGCCGTCCATTCCAGCGTGGTCGCATCCCACGGATTATCGTTCTCGATCTTTTTCCCCTTCCAGATGCTATAGAAGAAATTGATGATGAACGGAATTTGCGCCAGGCCCATGACCCATGCGGCAATTGAGATCGGGGTATTCCACTGAAACCCGGTTAGTCCCCAAATGTGCTCGCCGGAAACGTTCCAACCCTGGCCGCCATCGTACCAACGCCGATGCATCCCTTCCATTCCCTGGAGGAACATAGGCAGGAAAATTACATTCATGCAGATGAGCGAAGGCCAGAAATGCACCTTGCCCCAGAACTCGTTCATCATTCGGCCAGTCGCTTTGGGGAACCAGTAATAGATGCCGGCGAACAAACCGAAAATGGTGCCCGGCGCGACGATGTAGTGGAAATGCGCGATGACGTAATAGGTGTCGTGCAAATAGAGGTCAGCCGAGTTAAACGCTAGCGGAATCCCGGTCAGTCCACCGATACCGAACATCGGAAGAAAGGCGGTGGCGAAAAGCATCGGGGTGTTAAATCGAATCGAGCCGCCCCACAGAGAGATGAAAAATGCGCTCAAGATGATGACGGAAGGAATGGAAATGATGAGAGTGGTAGTTTGGAAAAATGCGCTGACGGCTGAACCCATGCCGGTAAGCCACATGTGGTGGGCCCAGACAATAAAAGAGAGAAAACCGAGCACGAGGGCGGCAAAGACGAGAGATTTATAACCCCACAGCGGTTTGCGCGAGTTGTTGGCAAGAATTTCGGCAACAATCCCCATGGCGGGCAATATCAGGACATACACTTCCGGGTGGCCGAGGAACCAAAACAAATGCTGCCACAAGAGCGGGCTCCCACCGCCGCTGATATACAAGGGCGCTCCATTCACGACCATGCCGGCCGGCATGAAAAAGCTCGTGGAAGCGACGCGATCCATTAATTGCATGACAATCGCCGCTTCCAACGGCGGAAATGCCAATACCAAAAGGAACGCGGTGACAAATTGAGCCCAGACGAAAAATGGCAATCGCATCCAGGTCAGGCCAGGCGCGCGCAACTGGATGATCGTGGTGATGAAATTGATCGCTCCCAGCAAAGAGGAGGTGATCAGGAAAATAAATCCGGTCAGCCAGAGTGTTTGGCCGTTAAAAAACGGATTAAAATTCGGTCCGCTATCGGCGATAACCGAGAGGGGCGTGTAGGAAGTCCAGCCTCCCTTGGCCGCGCCGCCCGGCACAAAAAAACTTACCAGCATGATCACGCCACCGACAAAGAACGCCCAGTAACTGGCGGCGTTCACTTTCGGGAAAGTCATATCGGGCGCGCCGATTTGCAGCGGGACAACAAAATTTCCGAAAGCGGCGAAAGCCAACGGAACGATACCGGCAAAGATCATGATCGTGCCGTGCATGGCGCCGAGTGAGTTGTAGAACTCCGGCGTCATTTTGCCGTCGGGCATCGAACCGGGACCGAAAATCGCGCCTAATGCCTTCCCTATCACCGGCAGGGCTGTTCCGGGATAGGCCAATTGCCAGCGCATCATCATCATCAGGGAAAAGCCAAATAACAAAAAGATCAGGCCACTGATACCGTACCAGATGCCGATGACCTTGTGGTCCGTGGAGAAGACGTACTTCCGCCAAAAACCTAGCTCGTGGTGTTCGTGCCCATGCTCGTGCTCGCCGTGGTGATGGGTTTCCTGCGAATGCGTCGTAGCGTCCATGCAAAGGAAATTTACCGCATCAAATATTGAAAGACAAAGGGCGTTTGCAAAGTGCTAAATGCAAGCGCCTCCAAAATGGGGTCATCCCCAGCGCAGTCGAGGGATCCCCGTTGCGCAAGCCAAGGCAAGGTCCCAGATGCCTCGGCTTGCACTCGGGATGAGTTCTGTTTTTGATCGTGCCGCCTCAGGCACGATAATGCTTCGTGACGGAGGCGACCCTGCGCAGATTGCAAGAAACCGGTTGCGATGTCCGCGCCGATCGGTTGACCCGGATTCTTTTCGCGACCGACGCGTCCATTTATCAGATTGAGCCAGAGGCAGCGGCATTTCCGCGCTCGGCACAGGAAGCGAGTGGAGTCATTCGTGAAAGCATTGATGCCGGACTGTCGATCACACCACGTGGCGCGGGCACCAGTCTGGTTGGAAATGCAATTGGCGACGGACTGATCGTCGATTTTTCGAGACACAATCGCGGCATTTCGGATCTCGATCTGGAAAAACGAAGCGTCCAGGTTGGCGCCGGCGTGGTGTTGGATCAACTGAACTATTTTCTTAAGCCGCACGGATTTTGTTTCGGCCCGGACGTGGCGACGAGTTCGCGCGCCACCATTGGCGGAATGATCGCGAACAATTCTTCGGGAGCGCGTGCACCGTTTTATGGAACGACCGCCGATCACGTCGTCGCGACCGAGATTGTTCTGGCTGATGGACGAATCGCAAAAATTGGTTCGCAGCGCAGCCCGCTCGAAGTAGAACGCGCGCAAATTGAGCGATTGCTGCATCAGCAGAGCACGGAAATGGCTGAGCGCTGGCCACCGGGAATGATCAAACGGTGGCCGGGATACGGCCTCAAACGCTTCCTGCGTTCGCCGCAAAATTTGAATGAAATTCTCGCTGGCAGCGAGGGAACATTGGCCGCGATTTTTTCGGCTGAGCTCAAAATTTCTCCCCTGCCCCGTGAAAAAGGGCTCGGCTTGATTTTTTTCCCGAGTGTCGATGATGCGATGCAGGCAACGGTCGAGCTGCTCGACCTAAAACCGGCCGCAGTCGAGCACATCGACCGGCCATTGCTCGATCAGACCAAAGGGCAACTGCATTTTCAAGCAGCACGCGATTTAATGGACCTGGATACGAACCCGTGTGCGGCGGTCCTGATTGTTGAGTTCTACGACGAGAACGTGGCGGAACGGCTCGCGGCCTTGCAGGCGCGGCGGCTCGGTTTGCGTTCTAAAATTCTCACGAGCATGCGGGAGATGGATTTGGTCTGGGCTGTCCGCAAGGCTGGTTTGTCATTGCTGACTGGATGCGTCGGCGCCAAAAAACCGGTCGCGTTCATCGAGGACGCGGCAGTGCGACCGGCGCAGCTTCCGGAATATGTGCGCGGATTGAAAGGTATCATGCGACCGCTCGACCTTGAAGCTTCCTATTACGGACACGCCGCGAGTGGATTGTTGCATGTTCGGCCTGTGCTCGATCTTCATGATCCCGCCGATTTGAAGAAATTTCGCGAGGTCGCGGATCAAACCTCGGCACTGGTGAAGCAGTTCAAAGGTTCGCTCTCGGCCGAACACGGTGTCGGTATCGCACGCACCGAATACATGCGAGAACAACTGGGGGATCCATTGTTTGGCGCGATGCGTGAGATCAAACACATTTTCGATCCACGCGATCGGATGAATCCTGGAAAAATTTTCGGGAGCAGCACCTTTCAGATCGACGCGAGTTTGCGGGAAAATTTTGTGCGACCACTCGAATTGCCATTCCCACCGCGGCTAGCTTTCGCTTTCAAAGACCATTCGTTCGTCGGCAATCTGGAACAGTGCAACGGCTGCGGTGGGTGTCGGAAAGACGCGCCGACGATGTGTCCGACATTCCTGGCGACTGGTGAAGAAGTCATGTCGACACGTGGCCGCGCGAATGTGATTCGAAAAATTTTGCAGTGGCGGGAGAACGGGCACGATCCGCTTGAGTCAAAGGAATTGGATGCGGCGCTGAGCAATTGTCTTTCGTGCAAAGGTTGCACGCCGGAATGCCCGTCGAACGTAAACCTGGCCCTGTTGAAAGCGGAGCTGCTCTACGCTGCGATTCGCAAGCGTGGTTTGAGCTTGCGCGAGCGAATCTTGAGCCGGCCCGATATACTCGGGGAAATCGGGTGCGCGGTTCCACGCCTCGCAAATATAGCACTCAAGGTTGGCCTGCTGCGCTTTCTGATGGAAAAAACGATCGGCCTCACTGCCAAACGATCGTTGCCCAAGTACACGAATGAAAGATTTGACCGATGGTTTGCTAGGCGACCTGTAGCCGAGGTCGTTGACCCCGGCGCCGCGATCACCGATCGCGGCTACAATCAAGACTCGACGGTCATAGACCGCCGCTACAGCGAGGTCATCCTCTGGGACGACACCTTCATCCGTTACAATGAGCCGCACATCGGGATCGCGGCGGTGAAGTTGTTGGAGACGCTCGGCTTCCACGTCTCGTTAGTCCGGGGTCGCAAATGCTGCGGCCGGCCGGCCTTCAGTCAAGGGAATCTCGATTTGGCCACGAAATTTGGTGAGCACAACATCAGGCTCCTTAATTCCTCAACTTCTCACTTCTCACCTCTCACTTCCCACTCCGCAGCGCCGGTGCTGTTTCTCGAGCCCTCCTGCTACTCGATGTTTGCCGAGGATTATCGCGAGTTGAAGATCCCGGGCACTGAGTCTATTGCGCAACGCAGTTTTATTTTCGAAAAATTTGTCGACGACATCCTCGAACGCGAGCCAGAGCGGGCACGATTTCGGCAGCGCGAGGAATCGGTGGCGATTCACGCGCATTGCCACGCCAAATCCATTTTGAATCCGGCGTTTATGGCGCGATTGGTTGAGAAACTGCCCGGGCGAAAAGCGAAGTTGCTCGACACCGGTTGCTGCGGAATGGCTGGCGCGTTTGGAATGATGGCAGCGAAACAGGAATTATCCCTTCAGGTAGCAGCACCGATGTTGGAGAAAATTCGAGCGGAGGGAAAAAACGTCACGGTGGTTGCTTCCGGAACAAGCTGCCGGCATCAGATTTCGGAATTGTCGGAAGTACGGCCGAAGCACATGGCAGAATTGTTGGCAGAGGCGCTTGAATAGTGCGCCTTTCATCCCGAGCGCAAGCGAGGGGATCTCGCCTATACGGTTAACGGGAGCGAATCAGAATAGGTGATCCAACACCTTAGGAGGGGTCCCTCACCGTATGCGCGGTTCGGGATGACACTTATGCGAGCTTGAGAATTTCGCGAAACTCGGGAGCGGTGAGAGCATGCACGGAAAGACGGGATTGGCGGACCAGCGAAATGTTTTTCAACCGTGGCGTCGCCTTGATTTGGTCGAGAGAAACAGGCTGGTGCAATTTTTTCACTGGCGCGAGATCAACCGTGCTCCAATCACCTTCTTTTGCGGTGCGATCGGGATAAGCGGCGCGAACCACTTTGGCAATGCCGACGACTGCTTTGTCGGTAACACTGTGATAGAAGAGGACTTCATCGCCGACTCGCATGCTGCGGAGATTATTTCGCGCCTTGAAATTGCGGACACCGGTCCAGCTAGTTTTCTTTTCTTTGACCAGATCGCTCCACGAATAAGCGTCCGGTTCCGATTTCACGAGCCAGTAGTTCTTCATGAGTGGCAAACTGTAGCTGTGCTCTATGAGCGCCGGAAGCGTATCTCAAATTCACAACCGCCGGCGGTCATAGATCGGCGCTACAGCTGTCATTCCGAGATCACAGCGGGGCCCTCCACTTCGCTTCGCTCCGGTCGGGATGACAAGTAATTAGGGCTTCGGTGGCTGCGCGCCGGGCGTGGCTGGCGGCGGTGATCCTTGCGGCGGTGCGCCAGGTTTGGCCTGCTCTCCCGGCTTGGGAGGAGCAGCGCCTTGCTCGCCGCCCGGGAGATCTTCGTCGGGAGCAGCGTGCAGATCGGCTTCGCTGAACGATCCCGAATGGCTGGCAAGTTCTTTGCGCAAGGCCGCGATTTGCTCTTTCGTAACCGGGCTGCCGTGGTTCCCCCACTCTTGTCGCTCGTAGGTGAGGACATCGGCAACCTTTTGGTCACCCAAGCTCTCCCACGGTTGCATGACGGCGGTGCCGAATTGTTGGCCTTTCACCGTGATCGGACCTTGCAAACCCTTCAGCACGACCATGGCGGCGCGACGAGACCCGCCGTTGGTAATTTCCGAACCGGCAAGCGGCGGATATCCCTGACTTTGCGACCCGAGCCCTGTTGCCTGGTGGCAGACCTGACAATTTGCCGCGAAAACTTTCTTGCCGCGTTCGACCGGCGTGAGTTCCTGTGGCTGTTGTTGACCGCCGCCACCCGGCCCGCCCGCTTTTTTTCCTGTCGGAACGCCGCCCGGGTCTAAGCTATCGCCGGTAAATCCACCCGAATAGCGCCCCAGGTATGCGCCGCCGAAGAAAAGCGCGAGCGAGTAAACTCCAATCAGCCACAATGAGAGCGGTTCCAACCCGACACGCGGTTCCTGTTTTTCCCGCTGAATTGCGGCGTGCACTTTTTGCACGTCTTCGCTCTCGCCATAATCCATGCCCTGGCGCGGTCGCGATGTGGAATCTGACGGGCTCATTTCTTGGCAGCCGGTTGAGCGGCGGCAGGCGACGCAGCTGGAGAGCCAGGCGGTGCCGCAGCCGATTTCACTTCAGGTAATGGATGCGATTGATTGAGCGACATCAAATAAGCTACGAGACATTTGGCGTCGTAGGTCGGAACAATTTCCCAGCCTTCGTGCGGTGCTTCGTCGCCTCTGAAATGGAGAGCATCGGCCGATTGTTGCCCCCCGATGCGGCGTTTCTCATAGAGAAATTTGTAGGCCGGCATGTCTGAATCGAGGTTCAGGCTGCGCGGAGAATAGAGATGCTGGTGATGCCAGGCCGCAGAGTAAGGTGCGGGCGATTCGGAAGATGAGGCCGCGGGTGAAGAAGTGGCGGCGGGTTGCGATGGCGACGCGGCCGCCACAGCGGATGGTTGCGTAGCTGCCGAAGGCGAGGGTTGCGGCGGCGCCTTCGCATCCAGTTGTGACGGCGATGTGCCCACGGAAGGTGACGGTTGCGCGGGCGGCTTTGCCGCCGGTTGCGCCGGAGCATTTGCTGGCGGCGGCGAAGCATTACCTGGGGCTGGCGAGGCATTTGCCGGTGCGGGACTTCCACCAGGCGATCCCGCTGGAGCAGGTTGCGACGGCGGCTTTGCGCCGGGTTGCGCTGGAGCGTTTGTAGGCTGCGGCGAAGCATTACCTGGGGCTGGCGAGGCATTTGCTGGTGCGGGACTTCCACCAGGTGATCCCGCCGGAGCGGGTTGCGCCGGCGGCTTTGCGCCCGGTTGCGCTGGAGCATTTGCTGGCTGCGGCGAAGCATTGCCCGGGGGTGGTGAGGCATTCGCCGGTGCGGGACTTCCACCAGGCGATCCCGCCGGAGCAGGTTGCGCTGGCGTGGCTTCCTCCTCGGCCGGCGCGGCTTTACCGATGTTCGCCAAGTCAGGTCCGAGCCTCACTTTCCCGATTAGAGCCGGTCGGTCGAAAATGTAATCACGCGGCGCACTCCGACGATCGCCCCACTTTGGACGCGGGCTTGGAGCTCCCCATCGCTGAAGATCGACATCGGCGGCGGCATAATCGGCGCGAACTTGTTGGCTGTGGCAGTAAAAACAACCGTTCGCGACGTAAACATGTCTGCCGCGCTCGGCCATTCCAGATCTAGGCATCGGATAAATGTCGGTGCCTTCCTCATCGCTTTGCGGTTCGAGATGCCCAATCTGCAAATCCGGAATGTAAGCAAGCCCCAGCCAGGAAAAGGCGAGCGTCGCCAGGAGTCCGAGAATGAGTGGAGTGAAGCCCTTCATCAATGCACGACCGTCTCGCCGGGTTCGGGATTCACGGGATTCAAAAATGTCGGCACGCTGGCCGTGCGGCCAAGGCCAAGAAGCATGAGGAGAAAATGATAAGCGAAGACGAAATGCGCCACCGTCATCAAGATTCCAGACAAGCTGCGACCGCGCAGATACGGGAGGACGGACTGAGTGCTTTCG
>JBKPMO010000104.1:0-4700 GCA_046732175.1 Verrucomicrobiota bacterium | reverse complement strand
CTCGCTATTGCGCGCGATCCAAGGACGATCTTCGCGTATTGGAATGTTGACTGGTCATCGATTTTCAAAAATGCCACGCCTATCGATCGACAGGTTCATCTCCGGGTTCACTGCGCAGATGGTCTGGAGGAAAAAGAAGCCGCCGTCGAACCGATGGCAGGAACGCATTATCTTACGATGTCGCAACGACACCGCACTTGTCGCATTGAGATCGGATATTACCAGCCCGCTGACGTCTGGAATTCAGTGGCGACGTCAAATGAGATTAGGATCCCGCCGGCAGAAACATCTGAAACTGAGGATGTGGATGTTGCTACGATTCCATTTCATCTCCGTTTTCAACAGCTTATTGATTTATTTGGAGCTGCGAATGACAATGCATTGGCCACCGTCATTTCGCGATTTCAAACGCGCACAGTGAGCAACGGAAGCCAGGCCAAGTTATCGTCCCAACAGCGCCAAATTTTCGAGCGGACAGGTGTAGCGTTATCCGAGGTCGCCGACGCTCTGCGCGCTTTCAAGCAGATCGATCGTGAAAAGTTGAGGAGAGACGCCAAAGCGCTTCTTGGGTTAGGGATAACCAGTCCGTCACGCGGCTTTGACGCCAGCAGCTGGGGCAGCTGAAGCCATCTGCACATTCGGCTGAATTTCCCGCGAGTCTAAAGAGGCTCGCCAGCCTCAAATCAGGGAACGTTTTCGTCCTTGGTTGCCGTGTCCCCAGAAAGCCTCGACGGAGCAAGTTTGCTGCGTCGAACGCCGTAGAGGAAATAAATGACCATGCCGATCACGAACCAGATGATGAGACGCTCCCATGTGCGCCATGGCAGAAACCACATGAGGTAAAGAGCAGACAGCGCGCCCAACGGGGCGACGATCCACACCGCTGGGGTCTTAAATGTTCGCGGCAACTCCGGCTCGCGAATGCGCAGCACGAGCACGCCAATTGAGACGATCACGAACGCCAGCAACGTGCCGATTGAGACAAGGCTGCCGGCTTCGCGTACCGTGAACAGGGCGGAAACGATCGCCACACCGATCCCGGTTAGAATCGAGGTAATCCATGGCGTGCGGAAACGTGGGTGCACACGACTAACGAACGGTGGCAGCAGACCGTCGTCGGCCATTGTCCAAAAAATTCGCGACTGGCCGAGCAGCATTACCAGAATGACCGAGCTGAGGCCTGCGATGGCACCCAACTTGATCAGCGAGGACATCCAACCCATGCCAGCGTGATCTGCGACGACGGCGATCGGATCAGGAACGTCCAGGTCCCGGTAGGACATAACGCCCGTCGCAATACCGGAGACCAGAATGTAAAGCACCGTGCAGATTAACAGCGAACCGATGATGCCGATGGGCATGTCGCGCTGCGGATTTTTGGCCTCCTGGGCGGCAGTGCTTACTGCATCGAATCCAATGTACGCGAAGAACACGACTCCGGCGCCTGATACCACGCCGGACCAACCGAAATTTTCACGAACCCCAGTGTTCGCCGGTATGAACGGATGCCAGTTGGCAGAATTGATTGCGTGGGCCGCGGCAACGATGAACAGCAGCACAACCCCCACTTTCACGAAAACAATCACATTGTTCACCCTCGCTGATTCGCGAATGCCGATTACCAGCAGGACAGTGACTATCGCGATGATAATGACGGCCGGCAGATTGAATATCGCCGCCACCTGCGTTCCGTCTGCCAGTGTGATGAGCGTCCCGCGCGCCGCCGACAGCTGGGGCGGGATGTGAATGCCGATATCGTGCAGAAAGGAGACAACATAACCGGACCAACCAATCGAGACGGTGACGGCACCGAGGGCGTATTCCAAAATTAAGTCCCAGCCGATGATCCACGCGAACACTTCGCCGAGTGTCGCGTAGCCGTAGGTGTAGGCGCTGCCAGCCATCGGGACCAGCGACGCGAACTCGCTATAGCAAAGCGCCGCAAAGATCGAGGCCACTCCCGCCAGCACGAACGATAAAACTACCGCTGGCCCGGCATTCTGCGCCGCGACGGTCCCGGTTAATACAAAAATGCCTGTGCCGATGATTGCGCCGATGCCGAGCGCCGTCAGGTTCGTTGCCCCGAGCGCCCGTTTGAGGCGATCGTCCGTCAGCGCATCGGCTTGAAGCTGCGTGACACTTTTTCGTCGAAATAAGTTCATGGGCGAGGTCGGTTTTTGTTTGTGCTGATCGGATTGGAAAGGGCAAGTCAAACTGGCGATGGTTTTTTTCCAAGAAGTTTCCAAAGGAAATAGACCGGCACGCCGCTAATCACAATCAACAATCCCGGCCAGGTCGTCGCGGTTTGATAAGCGAAAAGCACCAAAAGAATCACCGCTGCTCCGACAATGTAGAGGATGGGCACAATCGGATAACCAAACGCCTTGTATGGACGCTCGGCGTCTGGTCGCTTCCACCGCAGCAAAAACAGTCCTGCGATTGTGAGAATGTAAAAAATGAGCGCGGCAGAAATTACGTAGTCGAGCAAGTTTCCATAAAGATTGCCGTAACTTCCATCTGCCTTCACGGTGCGCGGGAGCACGAGAATACCGGCCCAAATTCCCTGAATGATGAGGCCCCATGCAGGGACATGATTTTTATTCAACTCAGATACCCGCCGGAAAAAGAGACCATCGCGGGCCATCGCATAATAGGCGCGCGCGCCGGCGAGGATCAGTCCGTTATTGCAACCGAATGTCGAAACCATGATCGCGACCGCCATGATCGTCGCTCCGGCGCCGGGGAAAATTACATTCGCCGTTTCCGACGCGACGCGATCGCTTGGCGCATTTTGGATCGAGGCGAACGGGAGCGTTGCCAGATAAGCGACATTCGCCAGCAGATAAAGTCCGATAACCAGCAGCGTGCCAAACGCGAGCGACAACGGAATGTTGCGCCGCGGTTCTTTCACTTCTCCCGCGATGAAGGTGATGTTGTTCCAAGCGTCCGCCGAAAAAAGCGAATTGGTCTGCGCAACGCAGATGCCGACAAAAAGACCGAAGGCGGTGGCAGCGGTCAGTCCAGCTCCCACATCCTGCAACCCGCCGCGTAATGTCCAAAAGTCGCGGAAATTTTCCGCACCGGCTCCGGACTTTACGCCAACGATGATTCCCAACACGACCAATGCGATGAGGGCGCCTGTTTTGGCTGTCGTGAAAATATTTTGCACGAGCTTCCCTAGATTTAATCCGCGCGTGTTCATGAAGGTCAGCAGTCCGATCATCGCCAGACCGAGAAACTGCGCGGTAGAAAGTGAAACAGCGTATCCGCTAAACCAGCCACCAAAACGGATTGGCGGGATGAGATAGTTGGATTCGGAAAACCACGGTACAAGCACGCCGCAATAGCGCGCGAAGCCAACCGCCACGGCTGCAATCGTGCCCGTTTGAATCACCAGAAACAGCGTCCAACCGTAGAGAAAACCCCAGAGCGGGCTGTAAGCTTCGCGCAAGTAAACGTACTGGCCACCAGCCTTCGGCATCATCGCCGCCAACTCGCCGTACGAAAGCGCCGCCATTAGGGTCAGTAAACCGGTGACGACCCACACAACCAGTAACCAACCGGGTGAACCGACCTGCCGTGCGATGATCGCTGATACAATGAAAATTCCCGAGCCGATCATCGAACCTGCTACAAGCATCGTCGAATCAAGCAGGCCGAGGCCTCTGACGAATTTTTGGTCGGCTGCGGGTGTTTCAGTCATCGCCGTCGTCGTTTGAGCCGGTTGCATTTGGCGGAGAGTAAATCATCACTCGGGCGTCCCGCGCAATGATAAAAGACTCAGGTCAATCCTTAGTAAGTCGTAGACTTCAAAACGCGAAATTGCTTTCGCGTAAAAAGAACCGTGTTAATCTCACGCCCCGTGACTTGTTCAAGCCAGCGGCGATCCTGCCGGACTTTTTTGGCGATCTCGTGCGCCGCAATAGCGTTGATTGCCGAATTGGTTGTCGCGCCGCAGGTCGCTTACGCGCGGACAGACGCGCATTTCGTAGCACTGCCGCTGGTGCGCTCCCGGCAAAATCATTTGATGGTGCGCGCTTTCATCAACGGCAGAGAAGCGTGGCTCACGATTGATAGCGGAGCGCCGGTCAGCGCAATCGCTGTAAATCGTCGCAATTATTTTCGGCTCAAACCAACCACGGCCAAATCGAACCTCCCGTCGCGCATTCAGATCAACGGCGCATTCAATAATGTGACGATCGCGCACGAGCTGCGACTCGGAGGGCTAACTCTGATCGACGAACCGATGGTCACTGTGGATCTGGGCAACTCCGCCCGCGCGGCGCGACTGGCTCACGAGGAACAAATCGATGGAATCATTGGCGCGGATATTCTTTTTCCAACCCAGGCGGTTCTGGATTGTCAACGCCAGTTACTCATTTTGAAGACCGACCCCGACGTTTTGGGTGGTGTTCCCGGTTTCGACCGGCGCGGATTGCAACCCGTTCCCATTCAAGTCAGCGACGGCTTTAATTTGTATGTAAATGGTTCGATCAATGGCAAAGCGGCCAAGTTTATGGTCGACACGGGTTCGTTTGCCACGCTGTTGCATCGTTCTTTCGTTAGGCGAATGCGAATTGCCACGCGCGAGACGCCCTACAGCTCTTCGGCTGTGAATCTGAAGGAGCGTGGCCTGCGGTTGGCAAGGATTCGCAAACTGTCGGTGGGCTCGGTCGATATCGTTGGCAAGGACGTAGGTG
>JBKPMO010000103.1:0-8459 GCA_046732175.1 Verrucomicrobiota bacterium | reverse complement strand
TATTTCGGGCAATCCAACCGAACTGATCATTAGAACGTTCGCCGTCCCATTCACGAATGATCTTTATGTGTTCGACAAACGGGCGTTCGAAGTCGGCTGCGGTAGGTAGAAAGGATTTGAACTTAGGATCGTCGCGCCACGCTGCGAAGGCAGACTCATTTTGCAACTCCGACATATCGATACGATGCGACGCCTTCGCTTTCGCAAGCCATGAAAACGCTTTCTTCTGCTCGTTCTTCTGTGCATAGGCAATGGCCAGGTTCAAGAACGGCGGTGAAGCGGGATCTACCTTGAGCGCCTTTTGTGACGCCTCGATGGCGCGATCGGGTTGTTTCGAATGCAAATAAGCTAGTCCGAGCAGGCGCCAGTAGCGACCATTTTCCGGTTCGCGTTTTGTTAGTTCTTCCAGCATCTTCGCGGCTCCCTCAGGGTTTCCTGATGCGAGCAAACCAGAGGCCGCCACGCTTGACGGAGACTTCGCCGGTGTTGCAGAAGCCTTTGCGCTCGGTGTGGGCGTTACTGTTTCAGCAAAGAGGCTTGAACAGATCAGGCATAGTCCGATGATGGCGAAGGCGCGCCAGGCTTGCGCGCAAAGAGGATTTACGCCGAGATAAACAGTCCCTCTTCTTCTCATCGTTGTTACTTTCATTTCCAAAGGACTAACAGATTTAGATGGGCGAGAACGGACATTCCTCGGTCATTTTCAGCCAATCGTTTCATTCCCATCGTTTCATTCCATTTAGTTGCCTAATGGGAGACAGACTAGTAATTGAAGATGAGCTATCCGGTACTCTATTTGATCATGCCGATGGCCATTCTGGTGTTTCGACTGGCGCGCGAGGTTGCCCGATTGGAGGAAAAAGCGGGGCGGCCTGATCGACCGAAGTGGGTATGTCTGACTCTGGCTGTGCGTTCTCATTTTGCAGGCGGAAATCGAGCAGAAGCCATGATGACCCTAGCCATTCTCGGCAAAGCGACCCAAAACTCGCGTGTATTCTTTGTCGTCCTGGATCGGGTAAATTTACTCGAGCTTGCTGGCCCGGGCCAGGTCTTTCACGCAGCCGGCAGCTTCGGAGCGCGATATGCATTGCGATTTTGTGCCGCTCCCGAAGCGAAGGTATGTTCCTCGCTCGGACTTCACCTTAACGGATTCGATCAGCTCGCGGAAGCCAGGCCGGGTCCGAGTGATCTCATTTTTATTCCCGGTGTAGAAGGACGACGCCTCAACAAACTCGCTCCTTCCAGCCTGGTTCATTGGCTTGTTCAAGCGTATGAACGAGGCGCGACCCTATGTTCACTCTGCACCGGCGCCTTCGTCCTGGCACAGGCTGGACTACTTGATGAACGGCGCTGTACGACACACTGGAGTAGAATTAATGATTTACGCACAGCAGCTCCCAGAAGTTTAGTGGAAAGCGACGCCTTATTTGTGGAAGATGATCGAATCTATACAAGCGCAGGAGTAAGCTCCGGCATCGACCTCGCTCTTTTTATTCTGGAAAATCGCAACGGGCCTCTGCTTGCAACGAAGGTGGCAAGAGAACTGGTTATTTATCTGCGGCGCGATGGTGCACATTCGCAGAACAGCATCTATCTCGACTACCGAGATCATTTTCGAGCGGGCGTCCATCGGGTGCAGGATTGGCTTATTCAAAATCCATCCCGTCGCGGTACTCTTCCCGAGTTGGCCAAGATCGCGGGCCTTAGTCCTCGCCACCTCAGCCGGGTCTTTCGTGCAGCGACTGGTGTAACAATCGGGCGCTACAAAATGCTCTTGCGACTGGCTCGATCTCGCACTTTGTCCTTCAATCCGGAACTCACACAGAGTGCGATTGCCAGTGAGGTTGGATATCAAGACTCGCGGCAGCTTCGTCGTATCCGCCGCGCTAACTGCTGGGTCGCTGCGTAATCAATGGCGGATCTCCTTGAGCGTCGCCGCAAGTTGTCCAAGGCGCTCCTTGATCTGGGCGGATGGCCACGCTGCGAAGCCGAAAAGAAAAGCTGGTTCCAACTTTGCCTTAATACAAAAGAAGGAAAGGGGCTCAGGATTAATTCCGGCTTTGGCAGCGACGCCTTTAACCCAGACGAAGTCTTCCCGGCGGCGTAGCCAGGCGACAAAGTGCAAACCTGCCTCTGGAATCTGTAATCTAAAATGATCGCCAAGAAAGTAGTTAAAGTATTTTATGAAAGATTCCCTTCTTTCAGCATAGATACCTCGCATGCGTTTAATGTGGCTGAGGAAGTATCCTTCATCCAGGAATCGGGCAAGCGTCGCCTGATCGATGGGCGAGGAATGCTGATCGATGGCAGCTCGAACCTTGATCATGGAATCGACTAACGGTTCTGGCGCGACCAAGTATCCAAGGCGCAGAGCGGGATGAAGAATCTTGCTAAAGGTGCCGGCATAGATGACGCGACCGGAGTTATCGAGCCCTTGCAAACTTGGCAGCGGCGGACCGGTAAAGCGGAATTCGGAGTAATAATCGTCTTCGAAAAGGTAACCGTCTTGCTTTTGCGCGAAATCTATCAGGGCTTGCCTGCGTTTCAGGCTCATGGTCATGCCAAGGGGAAATTGATGGGAAGGAGTAACGTAAATAATCTTGGGTGATCGTTCGCTAAAAGCGCGCCCAATTACGAGTCCGTCCGCATCGACTGGCCTCGGTACCAAGCTGGCGCCCGCGAGAACAAACGCCCTTCGGGCTTGATGAAATCCTGGATCTTCGATCCAAGCGATGTCGCCTGGATTAATAAGGGCCAGTGCACTGATCAGCATCGCCTGCTGAGTTGCCGCCGTAATTATGATCTGGTCGGGATGACAACGGGCACCACGAAAGTCACACAAGTAAGCAGCGATTCCTTTTCGTAAATCGGCGTCGCCGTGACTTGGCGCATAACGCAGGAGGTGCGCTCCTCGTTTGGCCAAAATCTGCGCGCGCAATCGCTCCCAAACGGCGATTGGAAATTCGTCCACCGCCGGTTGGCCGGGCTGGAAGAAAACACCGGGAGAGCCGACGCAGCTGACATCAAATTCGCTTCCTGCTCGACGATCGCCAATTTCTCCTACTCGGCGAGCAGTATTCACGGCCCGAGCGACGTGGCCTCGGGTCGAGGTTCCTTTGTCAGCTACTAAAAATGTCTCCGGCAGAGTCTCCGCGACAAATGTGCCAGAACCGGTTCTCGAATGGAGATAACCCTCGTCGCGTAGTTTTGATAAGGCATACTTTACCGTGAACCTTGAAACCCGAAGATTAATTGCAATGGAGCGAGAGGAAGGTAGTCGGGAGGAGTTTTTGGTGAAACTGCCGACTCGAAGTTGGTCGCGGATTTGCCGATAAAGTTGGAGATGAAGTGGTTCGTTGACAGTCCGATCAAGCCGAATCAATTCGAAGGCAATAATCGAGTGCGTTCGCCGTTTGGGGATCGTGGCTCCTCGAGCAGGCGCAGTCAAAGTTGGCGTGACAAACTTCTTCAAGTGATTGAATTAATTCTAACACAAGGGATCGAAGCTCGCTGTGCCTGAGGCCCAACAAACGGAAGATTTCGATCTCGGCGATCAGGCGAGCGATTCGATTTTCTTCCATTCCTCCGGCGTGAGCTGAATCTTCGCCGCCGCCATATTTTGCTCGAGATGCTCCAGCTTCGAAGTGCCCGGGATCGGAAGCATGACCGGCGATTTCCACAGCAACCACGCGAGCGCGAGCTGCACAGTTGTCACATTGCGACGCTTCGCTTCGTCTTCCAACCGATTCGCCTTTTTGCCCAACGAGCTTCGCCCACTCCCGCCAATCGGCGCCCAGGGCAGAAATCCCATTTTCTCTTTCTCGCAATAGGTCAGCACGTCCTCGGAATCCCGGTCAGTCAGGTTGTATCGGTTTTGGATACTGACAATGGGCACGACCGTCTTGGCCCGCTCGATTTCCTTAACGCTGACGTTCGATAACCCAACGTGGCGGATTTTTCCCGCATCGCGCGCTGCCTTAATTGCGCCGAGCGATTCTTCGATAGGGACTTTGCGATCGACGGTGTGCAATTGATACACGTCGATACGGTCGAGCTTCAGTCGCTGCAGACTTTTGTCGATGCATTGCGCCAGGCGCTCCGGCCGGCAATCCGGCACCCAACTGCCGGGCCCAGGCCTGGTGAGACCGCCTTTGGTCGCAATCACGAGTCCTTTCGGATATGGATACAATGCGTCAGCGATTAGCAGTTCATCGGTTTCCGGACCGTAAGCATCGGCCGTATCGATAAGATTCACGCCGAGATCGAGAGCGCGCTTCAGCACTTTCTTCGCGTTCTCGCGATCGGGCGGCCAACCCCAAATCCCCTCACCCGTCAACCGCATCGCGCCAAAACCAAGCCGATTGGCGGTGAGATCACCGCCAAGATCGAATGTTGACGTTGTCGCTGCCATCACAAGTTTCGGTAAGCCTCCTGCCATAACGATCGCGCTGCCGGCAAGAGTTACTCCTAAAAAATTTCTGCGTGTTAGATCGTGCGTCATGCAAAACCAAAACATCCGAACGCGCGGTCCGCAAATGTAGTTGTCGATCTTGCAAGGGGTCACGATTACCCTTGAACGATGTTAAATAGGCTCGTTAAATCGCAAATTTTGATTTAGTAAGAAACTCGTCCTAGTCGACCTGAAATTTGCCCAAACCGCCAAGTGAATCTCGACCCTCCTCCGACAAGCCTACGGCGCGGCAAGCAATTCTTCGCCGAGCTTAAACGGCGCAACGTTTACAAAGTCGCGATCGCTTATGCTGTGGTCGCGTGGCTTTTGATTCAAGCGGCCTCGATTCTCTTCCCGACCTTTGAAGCGCCGCCGTGGGTCATGAAGGTGTTTGTCGCGTTGATCATCCTCGGTTTTCCGATCGCGTTGGTTTTTTCCTGGGCGTTTGAGATTACGCCGGAGGGAATCAAGCGTGAGGAGGATGTCTCGCCTAACGAGTCGATTAGCAGGCATACCGGGCGGAAAATTGTTGGGATTACTATTGTCATCGCGGTTATTGCGACCGGGTTGTTTGTTTTCCAACTGGTTCGTCCACGCCTAACGAGCCCAGGTGTCCCGTCAGCGAGCGTTAATGCACTGCCGGAGAAATCGGTTGCGGTACTGGCCTTTGACAACATGAGCGATGACAAGGGGAGCGAGTATTTCTCCGATGGCATCAGCGAGGAGTTGCTCACGATTCTGCAAAAAATTCCCGGGCTGCGTGTGGCGGCGCGGACTTCCGCTTTCTCTTTTAAGGGCAAGAGCGCGACGGCGCAGGAGATCGGACAGAAGCTCGGGGTCGCGAACCTGGTCGAAGGAAGCGTGCGCAAAGCGGGCGAAACCGTACGCATCGCGGCCCGCCTGACCAAGACGACATCGGGTGATGAGATCTGGTCGGAAAACTACACGCGCAATTTAAAGGATGTCTTCGCCGTCCAAACCGAACTTGCTCAAACTATCGTGGAACAATTGCGCGGACAGCTAACGGGTGGCATGGCCAATCCAACAACCAAAGCGGAAATTCAGAGCGAAGTGCGCGCCGCGGCGAAGGGCGGAACAAAAAACGTCGAGGCGCACGAATCCTATTTGCAGGGCCGTTTCTTTGCCAATCAGCACTCAGAAAAAGGGACGGACCAAGCCCGGATTGCTTACGAACGCGCAGTACAGTTGGATCCCAAATTCGCGCAGGCGTGGGCGGGAGTGGCGCAAACGCACATCTGGGATTGTAACTATGCCACGCAGGGGGGACAGCAAGGCTTCAACGCTCATCTGGCTGCTGCGCGCGAAGCGGTAGAACGAGCCCTGACCATCGAGCCAAATTTGCCTGAAGCATTGTACGCGCAGGCGGTGATCGAAACAAATTTCGATTACGATTGGAAACGCGCGGCCGAGACATTACGGAAGGCTCTTGCTCTGGCTCCGCAGGATCCAGCGCTGCTGATGTGGGCGGGAAGCCTAGCGCAAGTTCGCGGCGAAATTGGCCAAGGTCTCGATCTTCTGCGCCGGGCGGTCGCGTTGGATCCGGTGAATCCCCAGGCCCGGGCATTTCTCGCAAGCTGCCTATCAAATTTGGGAAACCAGGAGGAAGCGAGGGCGGAATACGCGCGGGTGATTGAATTGGATCCATCGGCACCGAATTCCTACGCCGCGATAGGGGGGACTTATCTCTTGCAGGGTAAATTTGAAGAAGCGGCGACAGCTGCGCAAAAGGATGCGGCCGATTGGGCGCGGCTTCTCATCACGAGCTGCGCACGCTGGGGACAAAAGCGAGTTCCCGAATCTGATGCGGCGCTGACGGAGTTAATCGCGACATCGGGCGAAACCGCTGCGTATCAGATTGCCGAGGTTTACGCATATCGAAATGACAAGGATCACGCGTTCGAATGGTTGGAACGCGCACGCCGGCAACGCGACGCCGGTCTGCCCGGTTTGCGCGCAGATACGCTGCTACCGAATCTTCACGACGATCCGCGCTGGGATGCATTTTTGCGCACAATGGGCTTGGCCGACGACCAACTGAAATGAGCGCACCTGGCGCCAGGGGCCAACGCGTGAATTTCTTTTCCGAACTAAAGCGGCGCAATGTTTACAAGGTTGCGGTCGCTTATGCCGTGGTCGGCTGGTTAATCGCTCAGGTTGCGACCCAGATTTTTCCGTTTCTCGAAATCCCGAACTGGATTGTCCGCCTCGTTATCGTGTTGATTGCTATCGGTTTTCCGATCGCGCTCGTGATCGCGTGGGCGTTTGAAGTAACTCCGGAAGGAATCAAGCGCACAGAAGATGTCGATCTTTCCGGCGCACGCATTTCAAAGAAACACGCTTGGATCTACGTTGTCGTAATCGGCGCCGCGATCTCGGTCGCGTTATTCTTTCTCGGTCGCTACACCGGTCGGAGCAGCGCCAGTGCGACTGGCACCGAGGCGGCGACAGGTTTATCGATCCCGCAGAAATCGATTGCAGTGTTACCGTTCGAAAATCTGAGCGATGACAAGGGGGCCGCTTACTTTGCCGATGGCATTCAGGATGAAATCTTGACCAAGCTCGCCAGCGTCGCCGCCCTGAAAGTGATCTCGCGCACATCGACTGCGAAATACAAGAGCAAGCCGGAAGATCTAAAAACAGTTTCGAATCAACTCGGGGTCGCGAACGTTCTCGAAGGCAGTGTGCAGAAGGCAGCCGACAAAGTGCGCGTCAACGTGCAGCTCATCGATGCGCGTGCGGACACACATCTATGGGCGAAGACTTATGATCGCGCCATCGAGGACATCTTTGCTGTCGAAAGCGAAGTGGCGCAGGAAATCGCGGAGTCGTTGCAGGCAAAGCTTTCTCCGGCGGAAGCAAACACAGTCGCGCGCGCACCGACGAGAGACGCGCAGGCTTATGATCTTTTCCTCAAGGGCGAATTCGAACAGCGTGTCGCCAACAGCAATTTCCGGCCCGAATCGTTCGACCAGGCGACAGTCTGGTACAAGCAAGCGATCGCGCGCGACCCGAACTTCGCACTTGCCATCGCGCAACTCGCTATCTGTCGACTGCGGCGTCATTGGATTACCGATCCGTTGAGCGAAGCGGAAGTGATGGAGGCAGGCAGAATGGCGAAGCAGGCGCTGACGCTCGCGCCCGATCTCGCCGAAGCACATATCGCCCTTGGTCTATTTCATTATTATGGCCATCGTGAGTACGACCCGGCTTTGACTGAGTTTCAGCGCGCGATCGAGCTTCAGCCCAACAATGCACTCGCAATCGGGTTTGTTGCATACGTGCACCGCCGGCAAGGAAAATGGGGTCGCGCCTTGGACGAGCTGAAAAGATCGATCGATCTCAACCCGAGAGATCCATACATGCTCGCCGGCGTCGCGGAGACGTACGTCTTTCTGCGTATGTGGAACGAGGCCGACGACGAGGCCCGGCCTGCCCTCACGATCGACCCGCACGAAGCCACCAGTATGCGTATGTTGCTGTTAAGTTCTTTGAACCAGACCCGGAACGCGCCTTCGCAGTTACTCGCCACATTTCCGCCGGACGACCTCTTGCTTCCTAACACCGGCAGTTATGACATGGTGATTGGTACTCGCGGCGAAACCTTTGTGTTGGGCCGGGATTTCAACGCGGCATTGAAAGCATGGGAGACCGGAGCGGCCGCGGCTACCAACGAAAGGCAGCGATATGCGGCTAAAACTACAATTCACGTCCTGGCCGGGGATGTTACCGGCGCGCAAGCTGATGCCGAGAAAGCGCGCGAGCTGTTGGAGGCGAGGCTGCGCGAGCATCCGCAAGACTTTCGTTCGCTGAAAGCATTAAGCTGGGTTTACCTGGCCTTTAACCGCAAGGCCGAGGCAGTCAACCTTGCGCGACAAACACTCGAGCTACTGCCACCAGAGAAAGACGCCGTCCTTGGTTCGGGCAATCTGGCAGGCTTAACTGAAATTCAGGCGCAGGCTGGCGCCGCCAAAGAAGCTGTCGATAACTT
>JBKPMO010000102.1:0-16600 GCA_046732175.1 Verrucomicrobiota bacterium | reverse complement strand
TGTCGGCACGCTGGCCGTGCGGCCAAGGCCAAGAAGCATGAGGAGAAAATGATAAGCGAAGACGAAATGCGCCACCGTCATCAAGATTCCAGACAAGCTGCGACCGCGCAGATACGGGAGGACGGACTGAGTGCTTTCGGTAAACGATAGGTCTGGGTTCTCCATGTTGAGACCCTGCACCCACCCGCCAACGAGAAGCATTAGCGTCATTAATCCGATGCCGTAAACGGAGGCCCAGAAATGAATTTTTATCAACGATGCGAAACGCCATTCGCGACCAACCAATCGCGGCACGATGTAGTACATCGCTCCGAACATGATCATGCTAAAAAAGGCGTAGAGCCCAAGGTGACTGTAAGCCACGCTGACCTCGGTAAATTGCGCGTAGCGGGCGAACGAGCGCAATGAAATGAGGACACCGAGAAGACTAAAGGCGGTATAAGACATCGCGCCGAAAACGGTAAAGCGCAGCGTCGGGCTGTAACGCATGAGCGGGAAATAACCGCGCATGGTCATGTGATGATTTAATCCGACAGTCGCGACTGGAATGATGCACAAGATCATGGCGGCGATGCTGGCTGTGATCATCCAGGCCGGGAACGGGCCGTCGACCAGTCGTTGCATTCCAGTCCAGCTAGCAAAGAATGCGTACGTCCAAAAACCGATGGCAGCGAGGTGATAACTGTAAACGGGCCGGCCAATCACTTTCGGGATCATGTAATAAGCGGTGCCGAGACCGAGCGATCCAAACCAGAGGAAAAGGAGATTGTTTGCGTACCACCAATTGACGGCCGCCTGGAGAACGCCCTGCACCGGGACGATGAAAAGCATGGTCTGCGCGGCCAAGTACATCCACGGGAACCAGAGAAACGCAGCCAGCAGATACCATTGCGTGATGTAGATCGCATCGCCCTGACGAAACCGGAACATTAGGACCGCCCAGGAAGCGATCAGCGAGTAGCCAACAAAAAGACTCCACGCGGCATAGCTGGGAAATTCGAGCCAATGATAGCCGGTGCTGTCGCCCATCAGAATTGCGCAAATTCCAAGAAGGACACCGAGGTTCCAAAAACCGCCGCCGGTAACGAGCAAAAGCGGATGACGCAAGGTGGTGCGGCATAACCGCGCCATTAGCCAAATGGCAGTACCCATTCCCACATTCGACGCCCAACCGTAAAGCATGACATTGAGATGCGCCGGACGCATCCGGCCCCAAGTCATGACCGAAATATTCGACAGCCAATCGGGCGAGTGGAGTTTGAACGAGGTGAAAAACGCCAGCACGGTTCCGATCAGCAACCAGGCAACGGCGGAAGCGTAAAACATCAACACCGGCACACGGGTAGAAGCGTCAATGAGTGCGCGTTCCACTTGCTCGACGTCGCCGATGCTTAAATCGGTGACGCTGCCCGGGCTTTTGAGTGGAATTTCGGTCGGATTCATTTGCAAAAAATTATGATGGCGATTTTCCAGGAGTGGGCGCTGGAGTTCCTGGTGTCCTTTGTTCGGGCTTCGGCGGCGGTGAAACCGGGGCCTCTCCGCTCGCCGGCGATGCAGAGGCGGCTGGCGCTACCCCGGGACCGGGCTGAGTGCCCGGCAAGGCGTTCGGCGGATTGCTGGCTGCCGCGGGCTGCCCGCGATTTTCAGAACTTGGACCTGCGACTGATGTTGGTTTCGGCGTGCCAGACGCCGAGGGCACAGGTGCCACCGCCGGCGGCGGTGGTGTCGTCGCTGCCTGCGCTTCCGCAGGGGTTGCAATCGGATTTGCCGGCGCCGGTTTCTTCGACGCCAGATCACCGAGGGTAAGTTGCACGGCGCGATCGATCGGGATTCGTGCGATGCCTTTTCCCTTGTCCACCCAGGCGTAAGAATTCAAATCCTTGGTCGCCGCGTCGCGTATCGTTTTCAGTTTTTCCTCCCGCCCCTTTGCGCGTTTCTCTTCATAGTTGTTGCCATGGGGGGTGGCGGCCACGAGGACGAACACGAAAATTCCGAAAAAGAGAAAAAGCAAAACAACGCCAAGCCACGCTCCGAACGAAATCGGTGGGCGCGCTGCTGTTGACGGTGAAGTCACGTCGGCCATGTCAGTTCCTCAAACGCAGTGACTCGACCAGTCGTGGGTCACGCACCGGAAAAGTGGAAGTCTTTCCAATCAACCGCAGATAAAGGAAAGCAAGGCTGCAACCGATGGCAATCGGGCAAAGAAAATCCCAGACGCTGAGGTGCACGCCGGTGCCGTGGAGTGAAGGCAGGACGATGATATACATATCGAGTGCCTGCATAAACATGACCCAACCGGCGACGATGCAGAGTTGATGCGGCTTCTTCTTGATTCCCTGAAGCAAAAGGATGGCGAACGGAATGAAGAAACGGCCGATGACGAGGAGCATACTCAAGGGCCACCAGGATTCAGTGTTCCGAACCAGGAAGTACTGCGTCTCCTCCGGGATATTGGCGTACCAATACAACATGTATTGGCTGAAGCCGATGTAGGCCCAGAAAACACTGAAGGCCAACATCCATTTCCCCATGATGTGATAATGCTCCAGCGTCACGAGCTTGAGATAGCCGGCCTTACGCAAAGCTGTCGTCACCAGCACGAGCAACGACATTGAACTACCGGCGGCACCGGCGAAAATGTACGGGCCCCACATGGTGGAGTACCAGCGATAGTTCAGGCCCATCAACCAATCGAAGGCGGCAAAGCTCAGTGCCAATCCGAAAATGGGAAGACCGGCAAATGCGATTTTGCGCATCCAGATGGTGCAGCGTGGATTGCCATCGCGGTCCTGGGCGACAGAAAAGCGGCGCAGCAAAAAGGCAACTCCACCGAGAAGGATGAAATAGAGAAAGGCCCGGAAGACAAAGAAGGACCAGTTCAGATACTGCCGTTTACTGTCGAGCACCGCGTCCTTACCCGGAGGAATATTCATCCAGTCGAAAAGGTGATGGCGGAGGATGAAGATTGGAATGGCAAATAGAAATAGCGCGACCAGAAGCAGCCCGATGTTTTCCAGTTGCCGCCGCACGACCACCGACCATTCGGCATCAGTGGCGTGATGCACGATCGTCCAAAACAAACAGCCGCAGCAAAGAGTGAAGAAATAAATGAATCCGAAGAGCCAGGAGAAACTGAACTGCGGTTGATCCTTGAGTGCGCCAAACAGGCAAAGCACCAGCCCGACGACAGCGCCGCCTGCGAGCAACAGTGATAAGCCACTGAAGCGAGCGGATTCGAAATATTCACCCTCGGGTGCGGGCATGACCTGGGAACGTTCGCTCATTTCTTCTGTGCCTCCGGGCTTGGTGCGGGTTTGGCCTCCGGCGGTTTGGCTTCCGCCTTCTCGAGTTTCGCGAGTTCTTCCGGCGGGACATCAGCAGCTGCCGCATTCTGGCTGCGCTGCAAGGCGCGCAGATACGCGATGATGGCCCATCGGTCCGCCACCGGCACATTACCGCCGTACGACATCATGGTGTTCTTACCATTGGTGATGGTGTTGAAAATCTCACCGTCAGCCATCTTGCGAATGCGCTCGTCCTGCAAGGTGGCGACCGTGTTCAAGCCATACAGTTTGGCGACGCCATTGCCGGCCGCAGTCAGACCATGACAAACGGAGCAGTTGATGTTGAAACGCTGCTGTCCGCGCTGCATGAGCTGTTCCGTCACCGGAACTGGAATCCCCGTGCCCCAATTGTTCCCCATCTTGCCGGTGTTGTAATAATCGGTACCCCCGCTGAAGCCGATTCGGTTGCTGGCAGGTTCCGGCTGCGGAGCGTTCGCAGTAGGTGGAACCCCCGGCAGCGCTTTCAACTGCGGCTTTGGCATTTCGTAGCCAATTGGGACCGTGTTCGCGATCGGAAGACGCGGCCCGCGACCGTCCCCGAAAAAGTCGATCGGTGATTGCGCCCGCACTTTTTGCTGCCGCACCATATCAGGGAAAATCTCCCATGGTGTGCGGGGGCTATGCTGTCCGCGAAAACCGCACATCGCCACGATGACGATACCGGCGAGCACGAAGACGAGAAGGAAGCCACGCAACATTTCAATCCTCCTCGTGCACGATGGTGATGTGCATCCCGCCGGTTTCGACCAGCAGGTCGTGCGTTTCCATTTCGCTGAAGCGCGGATCGCGCGCTTCGATGGCAAGGAAAAAGCCGTCATTAGTAACGCGACTAAATCGATCCCAGTTGAAAAGTGGGTGATGCCAACGAGGCAATCCGTTCATGATTTGCCAGGCGAAAAAGGCAGAGAAAGCCGCGAAAAGCACAGTCAGCTCGAACATGATCGGGAAAAATGCCGGCACCGTTTTCCAATCAAACGGCTTGCCGTGCACAATGAGTGGATAAAGGCCCCAGGATGGACCAAACTCGACGATGGCTGCAGTCAACAAACCACTGATGCCACCGGCCAAGACCACGGCGCTGAGCCATGATTTGCCGAGTCCCATCGCCTCATCCATTCCATGAATGGGGAAGGGCGAGTACACATCCCAGCGTTTGAATCCGGCATCACGCACGCGTTTGGCGGCCTCATAAAGTTCGGCAGCGCTCCCGTATTCCGCGGCAATGGCGTAAACCTTATGACCGGACGGCGTTCTCATCATAGGTGTTGACCTCCCTCGCTGGTCATCCTGAGCCGCGTAGACAACGCCAGTCCGGCTTGGACCGAAGGATCTCGCGAAAGCTGATTAGCATCCGAATTCCCCAATGCTCGATCTACAGAAAACGCGTCACAATCCGCGGAAGTGATATAGCTTTGGAGGGATCCTTCGCTTCGCTCAGGATGACAACTGGAGATAACAGGCACAGTTCTCATGAGTGTTGCCCTCCTCCCGCGGCGACTGGATGATGGGCGTGCACGTCGGACTCCGGCAGAACAATTTTAACTTCGCTCATTGCAATCATCGGGAGGAAGCGAATGAAGAGCAGGAAAAGCGAGAGGAAAATTCCGTGGGTGCCGATAAAGGTCCAGATGTCCACCCAGGTCGGAATGAACAAGCCCCACGAGCTTGGCAGAAAATCCCGGTGTAATCCGCCGACGATGATGATGAAGCGTTCGAACCACATGCCGGCGTTGACGCACATGCAAACGAAATAGACGACGTAAACGTTACGCCGGCACCACCGGTTCCAGAACAGTTGCGGCGAAAGACAATTGCAAAAGAGCATTCCGACCCACCAGTACCACCAATACGGCCCGAGGACGCGATTCCAGAATGCGAAACGCTCGAATTGATTGCCGCTGTACCAGGCGATGAAAAATTCCATGGCGTAGGCATAGGAAACGATCGAGCCGGTCAGCAAAATGATCTTCGCCATCTTGTCGATGTGCTGGAGCGTGATGATGTCCTGCAGTTTAAATAACGCCCGAGCTGGCAACATTAACGTTAGCACCATTGCGAACCCGCCAAAGATGGCGCCAGCGACAAAGTAAGGTGGGAAAATCGTGGTGTGCCAGGTCGGCAGAATTGAGGTCGCGAAATCGAAGGAGACAACGCTATGCACCGACAACACCAGTGGAGTGGAAATGCCGGCTAATAAAAGATAGGCCATTTCGTAATGCCGCCAGTGGCGGTTCGATCCGTGCCAACCCAGCGCGAAAATACCGTAAAGGAATTTCTTAATCTTCGAAGTAGCGCGGTCGCGCAGCGTCCCGAGGTCAGGAACTAAGCCGGTATACCAAAACAACACCGAAACGGTGAAGTAGGTTGAAACCGCAAATACGTCCCACATCAGCGGGCTGCGGAAGTTTGGCCAAATCCCGTAATTATTCGGCAATGGCGCCAGATACCACGCCATCCAGACCCGCCCGACGTGGATGCCCGGGAAAATGGCAGCGCAAATGACCGCGAACAGCGTCATCGCTTCCGCCGAACGATTAATTGAGGTGCGCCATTTCTGGCGCAGCAGATACAGGATGGCTGAGATCAACGTGCCGGCGTGTCCGATACCGATCCAGAACACGAAATTGGTAATGTCCCAGGCCCACCCGACGGGATGGTTCAATCCCCAAGTCCCGACTCCGGTAGAAATTTGATAGCCGAGGCAGAATAGACCGAAGCCGGCAATTGCAGCCGTCACGGCGAATGCGACCCACCACCACCGCGGCGCGCGATTTTCCACCGCACCGGCGATGCGTTCAGTGATCCAGCCGTAGCTGCGCCGGTTCAACACCAGCGGCACGCGGGTGAGCGGCTTCTCTGTTGGCGCCAACTCTTCCCCCTCGATGATGTCTGGTGCTGTGACTGCGCCGTCCATTACATTTTCTCCTCTTTCTCGTTAGGACTAGCGATGCCGATCTTGTGTGCGTCCGGCATTTTCGGGTTCGGATTGCGAATACGTGCGAGATAACTGACCCGGGTGTTCACATTCAAATACTGGAGCAAGCGGTAATTGCGGTCCTGCAATTTCATTTTCGAGACCTTGCTTTCCGGATCGCGAATGTTGCCAAAAACGAGGGCCTCGTTTGGGCAGGCCTGCGCGCAAGCGGTGGTGAAAGAATCGCGTGGAATCCTGTTGTCGGCCGAGGAAGCCCCGGCGCGCACACGCGCTGCGATTTTTGCTTCCTCGATGCGTTGCACACAAAAAGTGCATTTCTCCATCACCCCGCGCATGCGCACCGTCACATTCGGATTTTTAGAAAGCTTAATGGTATCGGGCGCACCCTTATCGGTCAGCGGGGCGAAGTATTCCTTGTAGATATTGAGCGCGCCAGCAATCTTCTTTTTGCCAACCGGACGCTGATTGTAATCGAAAAAGTTAAAGCGTCGGACTTTGAACGGACAATTGTTGGCGCAATAACGGGTGCCGACGCAGCGGTTGTAGGCCATGACGTTCAACCCATCCTCACTGTGGATGGTCGCGTTCACCGGACACACCGTTTCGCAAGGCGCGTTCTCGCAGTGCTGACACATCATGGGCTCGTGCACCACCTCGGGATCTTCCGGCAGTTCTCCCTTATCCTGATCGAAACCATGCTCGCTGGCGAAATAGCGATCGATCCGCAGCCAATGCATGGCCCGGCCGTGGTAGACCTGCAGTTTGCCCACGACCGGCACGTTGTTTTCGGCCTGGCAGGCGATGACACACGCGCTGCAGCCGGTACAAACATTCAAATCGACCGTCATGCCCCATTGCTGGGCTGCATTCAACGGCGGATGAGTATAGAGACTCGGTAATTTTGCCGGTAGCTCCTCATCACCCGCGATTTTTTTCACGAACTCGGGGTCTTCGCGGTAATGCTCCAGCGTCGCCTCACGCACCAACCCGCGGCCTTCGATGCTGAAATGATCCTGCGTGATCGAAAATGGATATTTCCTGCCAACTTTCTTGACTGTGACGCTGCCGACCGATTTGCCGTCGGCCACGATGTAATGGGGATTATTTGGCGTGCGCAGCAAATAGCCGTTAAAGCCGCTGCTCTCGCCCACGCTGTTCAGGCTGTAGCGACCGTAGCCAAGCGGAATGGTGATCGAATTGTCGGCGTGACCCGGAGCAACCAGCACGGCGATCTCCAGCTCGCGTACCGCCGGTGGCGGTTGGCCTTCGGCCGGCGGCGGAGTGGTTGGCGAAGCGTCACTCACTGCAATGCGAATCAGACCGCCGGTCTCGACGCCAAGCGTCTTGGCGTAACGCGGACTGATCAACGCCGCGTTATCCCAAGTCAGCTTCGTGATCGGATCCGGCATTTCCTGCAGCCACGAGTTGTTTACGTAGCGGCCGTCGTCGATCGAATAATCGCGCACCAGCACGATCTCGGGCGATTCCGGGGTCGGGGGCGGGGGCGGTCCGCTCCAGAGGTTGTGGGCAATTCCACCCGCGGTATTGCCATTGAATGCAGGCGGGTGGTCGCGCAAAACAATGTGCGAGGCAAAACCGTCGTGCAAAAATTTCGCCCACGCCGTCGCCGGATCGCCGATCGGCTTGGTGAGGCGAAATGTTTCCTGCACCATTTCCGGCCCCTCGACTTTCGGTTTGCCCATGACCGCGTTCAGCAGATCGAGTTCCGAGAATCCGCCGAAGAGCGGGAGAATCATTGGCTGGATCGCCAGGTAATGTCCTTCCGAGCTGAGCGCGTCACTCCACGACTCAAGGAAATGAGATGCCGGCAGATTCCACCGACTCAACGCCGAAGTCTCATCTTCGTAATAGCCGAGCCGGATTACGTCTGGTACCTTTTTCTGGAGCTCTGGCCAGTCGATCCAGGTCTTGCTCGTCGCATCGAATGCTAGTGCGCGTGGCGCGTTGAACACCGGATTGGCGCCGAGGATAAAGAGTTGCTTGATCCTGCCGGCCACCACGTCGCCAGCAAGTTGGAGAATGCTATTGTCGCGCTGATTCCGCTGCAGCTCGCGCAACAACACCGTGCGGCCGACATTCTTCAGCGCAGAATTAATTCCATAGACTAGCAACTGCACGACCACGGGCTGTTGCGACCCGGCGAGAACCAAGCTCGCACCGGATTTCGACACCAGGTCGTTAACCGCTTCGTCCACCCAGTGCTCGTCGAATTGGGCTGCGCCGGCCGGAACTTGCAAGGTGGCGAGGACGGATCCCAGGCCCGCGTCTTTCGTCGCCGTCGCCACTTTCGTCGCAATGGCGTGCGTAATCAGGGGAATCTGGCTGGCTGGCAAGCGCATCCTGTGATCGGCCATCGCACCAGTCAGCGTGTAGTGGTTCTCGACGACATAGAGCCGGTTCATCGAGTCTTTCGGTGCACTGACGCGACGTCGCGAAGTGAACGCCCGCGACGATGCGATGTCGCCTTCGCCGCAATCGAGAAAATCGCTGTCGAGCGCCAGGATTACGTCGGCCCGTTCAATTCGCGGAACGAGGCGCAAGTTGTCGCCGAAACTGATCTGCGTGGCAAAATTTTGCGCATCACTCCGCAACGGATCGTAAACGCACCAGCGCATGCGCGGGAACATCTTCTCCAGCTCACCGCGAATTCTTTCACGCGTCGGTGAATGGGTTTCTTCAACGAGGAAGGCCAATCCTCCGCCGTCGCCGATTTTCCCGCGCAGATCGTTCAGATATTTTTCAAAATCGGCCACGGTCTTGGTTTGGCCATTTTCTGCGATCCGTTTTGCGCGCAGCGGATTGTAAAGCTCGTTAATTGCAGCCTGGACGAAAACATCGCTCGCGCCGTTGCTCATCGGATGCAGCGGATTGCCGTCGAGTTTGATCGGACGTCCGTCGACGGTGGTAACCAGAAGTGGGATGGCGCCGTTTCGCCGCGGCATGGCCGTGCTGTAGTAGAGAAATTTTCCGGGAATGGTCCACTCGACCGTTTTTGTGAATGGAACAAGGTGGAGTTCCGGGCGGCGACAACTGCTGACACCAAATCCGGCAAGGGCAACGGACGCGCCCATGAGCTTCAGAAAGCTTCGACGACTCCATTCATCTCCGTTCAGTTGCGCGGCGCTGGAAGGAAATTCGCGCTCCAGCCATTCGCGAAATTCCGGCGTGTCGGCCAGTTCATCCGTGCTCCGCCAATAGCGTCGTTTCCCGCTGTCGCGGGATTCCGGCGGATGTTGAAACACGCGCTTCATGGCTTGGGCAGCGCACCCGCCCCTGCGTGCAGCGATTGGCGCCCTCGCCAATCGCTCTGTGAAATAAGGATCTGCATTACAGAAAAAGGCAGCGATCGCGAGGGCGCGATCGCGAGCACGCGAGGCGCGTGCGCTCCCCGGACAATCTGTTGCGACATTTCTCGTTCCATTCTCATCGGTGGCACGCCTGGCAATTCTCCGAGGTCTGAATGTTCCAGCGTTCCTTCAAAGTTTGGCCGATTTCCTGTTGCGTCAGGTGCGTTTTCTTAGACCAATCTTCCGTCACGCCCGCCGGTTTGCCGTACTTGGCGACAAATTCCGCTGGATTCACATCCTCCGGTTTCCAATCGAGATTGGTGATCTGATCTTCCGGTCGCAAAAAATTTTCCGGCTGCCGGTGACATTCGAGGCACCATTTCATGCTCATCGGCTTCGCGTCGGACATCGCGGGCATGTGATTGACCTGGCCGTGACAACTCGCGCAACTGATCCCTCGGTTTACGTGCGCGGCGTGATTGTAAAAGACATAATCCGGCAGCCGATGAATCCAAACCCATTCCACCGGGTCCTGGGATTTCCAGCTTGCCCGCACCGGCTCGAGCTTCGGATTATCCTTCTGCACCTGTTGATGACAGGCCATGCAGGTTTGGGTATTCGGGACATTCGAATGCGCGGCTACTTCGACGAAGCTGTGGCAATAACGGCAGTCCATTCCCAGTTGGGTTACGTGAATGTCGTGCGGGAACGGCACCGGCTGGATCGGCTCGTAACCGACCTTGGTATATTTCGGCGTTACGTAATACCAGGTGCCGGCGGTCAGACCGCACACGATCAGGAAGCTGCAAATCGCCAGTTTGAGCGGCAACCAATTTGACCAGCGCGGAAAAAAGTTCGCCATAAATCAACTGTTCCGCTTCCGCCAATTTTCTCCCTTTATCGAATTGGCGAAAACTGGTGTCGGTTTCAGATCAGCAAAGGGTTAAGGTTGCACACTGCCCAGGCGAAGGTTTCGCCGACGTTAGTGTGCGCTGATTCTATAAACACGCCACTGCTTGGCAAAAAAAAATTTCGTCCGAGCTGGACTGGCATTTTCGCGTGGAATGACGGAAACACTCCGATGATGGGAGCTGTCGCTGCTATTTTGCTGCTCATGGGCAGCATTGCTTCCGCCGCCGAAACGGCCGACACAATTTTCATTAACGGCAACGTTTACACCGTTAACGAGAAGCAACCGCACGCCGAAGCCATGGCAGTCCGTGGGGATCGTATCGTGTTCGTTGGCTCAAACGCTGATGCGCAAAAACTCCGGAGCGACAAGACACGCATCATTGATCTTGCCCGCAAAACTGTAACTCCAGGTTTTACCGATTCTCATTGTCATATTTTTGGAATCGGTGAGCGCGAGATGACTTTGAATCTCGAGGGCACCAACACGCTCGAAGATTTCCTGGCAAAGGTGAAAGCGCGCGTCACCAAAACTGAGCCTGACAAATGGATCACCGGCCGCGGCTGGATCGAGACTTTCTGGAAACCGCCGCAGTTTCCAACGCGCGAAGAGCTCGACAAGATCGCGCCCGATAATCCGGTTTATCTCACCCGGGCCGATGGTCACGCCTCCGTCGTTAATTCCGCTGCGCTGAAATTAGCCAAGATCGACAATCAAACGCCCGACCCGTTCGGTGGACGAATTTTGAAAACGAGCGGCGAGCTTAACGGAATGTTGCTCGACCACGCGCAGGAGATCGTCGAAAACACCATTCCGCCGCCGACGCGATCGGAACGCGAGCAAGCGTTCCTCACTGGCATCGAGCGCGAGATCAAACTCGGCTGGTGCGAAATCCAAAATGCCGGCAGTCACTACGACGATGTCGATCTTATGCGCAAACATTTCGATACCGGCGAAATGAAAATTCGTTTAGTGAATTGCATCTACGGTCCCGGCGCAGATGCGCAACGCTTCTTAAAAGAAGGCGCGACGATCAACGCCTACGATCACCACTTTACGCAGCGCACCATCAAAGTGATCTTCGACGGCGCGCTCGGCTCGCGCGGTGCGGCGTTGCTCAAGCCTTACTCGGATCGGCCGGACACGTCCGGCTATTTTCGGGAAAAACCCGAAGAGTTATCGCCGATGTTCGAAGAGGCATTGCGTCGCGGCCTTGAAGTCGAGACGCACGCGATCGGCGATCGCGCGAACCGAACGATTCTCGACCTTTACGAGGCCGCGTTCAAAGCCGTACCGCCTAACGAACGCAAGATCGACAAGTCACGCTGGCGGGTCGAACACGCACAAATTCTGAGTGAACAAGATATTCCGCGCTTCGCCAAACTCGGCGTGATTGCCTCAATGCAACCCTCCCACGCAATCAGCGATTTGTTTTTCGCGCCGGCTCGGCTTGGAATGGGTCGGCTGCGGGGCGCGTACGCCTGGAACAGCCTGATTAAATCCGGCGCGATCATCTGCGGTGGTTCGGACGCACCGGTCGAACGCGGCGAACCAATGATCGAGTTCTACGCCGCAGTCGCGCGTAAAAGCATTAAAGGCGAATCACATGAAGGGTGGCATCCCGAGCAAGCCGTCTCGCGCGAGCAAGCGCTCAAGATGTTTACGATTAATGCCGCCTACGCCGCTTTCGAAGAAAATGACAAAGGCTCAATCGAAGTCGGCAAACTCGCGGACTTCACCGTTCTTTCGGATGACATCATGAAAATGCCCGTCCCAGAAATTCTGAAAACGCGCTCCATCATGACAGTGATCGGAGGCGAGATTGTGTTCGAAGATCGACATTAAACCGCGCGGTCAGCCGCCGGTAGCCGATACTCTGGTGTGATGAAAACATTAATTTCGCTGGTTGCTGCGGCACCGCTCTTCCTCGGAATAACCCTCGCCCAAGAAGGCCAAAAAGTAGAGGTTACGATGGCCGAATATAAGTTCGATATGCCGACCACGGTGAAAGCTGGCAAGACGACATTCGTGATCAAAAACGCGGGCAAGCGTGCCCATAACTTCGAGATCAAAGGGGAAGGCATCAGTCAGAAGTTGGCGGTGAATCCGAAACCGAAACAGACGGAAACGTTGCAGGTAGACCTGAAGCCTGGCACGTACGCGATTACTTGCCCGGTCGATTTTCATACCCAAAAGGGAATGAAGGCGACCCTGACGGTGAAATGAAATTCGGAGCGAGTTGCGGCTATCGCCAGATCGACAATTACGAATACAAATACTCGTCGTGGTATTCGCGTTGCGGCGCGAACTGCACGTTTTCGTTTCCGGTTTCTGGATACTCGAAGATTTTTCCTTCGTAATTTCGAATCACGATTTTCTCATTGTCGTGATAGAGAATGTAGCCCGGATTGATCGGTACCTTACCGCCGCCGCCCGGGGCATCGATGACATATTGCGGGACGGCGTAACCACTGGTGTGACCGCGCAGGCCTTCGATGATCTCAATTCCTTTCGCGACTGAAGTGCGCAAATGCGATGAGCCATTAATGAGGTCGCACTGATAAAGGTAGTAGGGTCGCACGCGGCACATCAACAGTTTGTGCACAAGCGTTTTCATCGTCTCCAGGTCGTCGTTCACCCCGGCAAGCAAGACGCTTTGATTCCCTAGTGGAATGCCGGCATTGGCCAAACGCTCGAGTGCTTCTTTCACCTCAATGGTCAGTTCACGCGGGTGATTCACGTGCACGCTCATCCAAAGCGGATGATATTTCGACAGCATCGCGCAAAGCTCAGGTGTGATGCGTTGCGGAAGGAAAATCGGCACGCGCGTGCCGATCCGTAGAAATTCGATGTGCGGAATCGCGCGCAATCGGCTGAGCAAATTCTCAAGTTTACCGTCACTGAACAGAAGCGCATCGCCGCCGGAAAGGAGCACGTCGCGCACTTCGGTGTGCTGTTCCAGATAACGGAGTGCTTCCTCAAAGTCGGTGTGGAACTCCTGTTCGCCGACCCCGCTGACGACTCGGCTGCGGGTGCAGTATCGGCAATAGGCAGCGCAACGGTCCGTCACCAAAAACAGAACACGGTCCGGATAGCGATGGACCAACCCAGGCACCGGCATGTGCGAATCTTCCCCGCACGGGTCCGCCATATCGTAAGGCGAGCTCCATGTTTCCTCGATCCGCGGAATGACCTGTCGCCGGATCGGATCGTCCGGATTTTCCCGCGGGATCAGATTGAAAAAGTGCGGGGTAATCGCGAGCGCGAGTTTATCACCGGAAAGCAAAACCCCGGCGCGTTCTTCCTCGCTTAAGGACAGATGTTCCTCCAGTTGCGTCAAGATGGTGACACGGTTTTTTAACTGCCACCTCCAGTTGTTCCAAAGCTCCGGCGCAACCTGCTTACTCCCAGACCAATAGCCTGGCGCGTGGGAACGGAACGCTTTTTCCTGCTCAATGTCTTGGATGAGATTCACCATTTTCGTAATTTGTGGGCAAAAAACTTAACGTCGTTAACAATCGTGTCAATGCGCTCAGTTTCACCCTCCTGAATGGATTCGTCTGACGCCGCCCCATCAGGGTTATTCAAACGCAGGACCTTCTCACCTTTTAGAGAACCTCACACAAGTCTACAAAGGACACGAAAGAGTCCGAGCCGGACTGGCGGATTTCCCCCTTTCTGTCCTTTGCGCAAGGACATCGGCTTACGCCCATGCATCGCTCGGAATGCCAAAGCGTTTTCCGTCTTCCAGAACATTGCCGTTCATCAGATCGCGATAGTATTCTATCCACCCAGCGGTGGATGAACGAGCGTAACCGTGCAGTTCTCCGCCGTCGGCGTCGCGTTCGGGCATGAGATGGCCCCGCTGGGCAAAATGTGCGCAAATGCCGTGCAACCATTCATGGAGCCAGACTTCACCGCGCGCCTCATTCCTCCATGCCGATGATGGCGCGTTGGTGATGGCGGCGTAGGTCGCACCGTTCGTCCACTCGCTTGCGCCCATCGCCAGGCCCCAGGCATCGCATGGAACTGCCGTGCCGTTCTTCAAATTGCGCTGCGGCCAGAACACGAAAATAGAGTCGTATTTTCCCGAGGGTGCGAGCTCATCCAAATCAGATCTAATGTCACCTGGCGATGGCCAGAAACGGGATGGCGATTCTCGCGTCAGGGAAGCAAGCGCGTGGCCTGGCCGCACAATTTCGTATTCGATCCCAGCCCTGCCATCGGTTAATTCGGAAACGAGGGTGGGAAATCCGGCGAACGAATCCAAGGCATCGGCCACCTCCTGATCAGAGGCGAGATGATGAAACCGGCGTTTGCGGCTTGCAATGCGCAATTGCACGTCCAGCTCGCGATAGACGAGCAGAAGCGTTTTCCAGCTTTTCACCAGCTTACGGCAAAGCTTGCGCGTAACCGATAATCCGGCACCACCTGTAATGCCGTCGTGTTCATCAGAACCGGAAACTCCGCTGCCAACTCGCCGCTGAACAGGGTGTACGAGGCGATAATGCGCGGCCCAAGGAAAACGGACGTAACACCCGTGTCCTCGGCCGCACGGCCTTGAAATCGGTCAACGTCCTTGCTCTCGCCGGAGACGGCGCATTGGCAGCCGACAACAGTGTTACGCTTCCGCACGAGGTAATATCCCGGCCCCGCGCTCCAGGTCACGTCGTTGGCAAAATGATAATCATGGGCCCCGTCGCCACGCAGAGTGAACTGGCCATTTGCTTCCGCGAAAAAATTCTTGTAACGCAACGAAGCCTGCGCGCCGAAAATCCCGTCGTAGGACCCGGTGCCGAGTGTGAGGTCGTGCCCGTGAATCGCACTTTCCGGTGCTCCCGGAATTTCCGCCTCATGGAATTCCTCCTTTAGCCGGCTGGTATCGCCGGTGGGAAATTTGATTCCAACCAGCGCGATCAACGATGCGGTGCAATCGGGTTCGTGCTCGATCGCGATCGGATTTTTCCCTTCAAATTTGAATTCACGATGCGCGGCGGACGCGAAATGCCACACCACCGCTTTCGCCAAGAGCGAGACGTCACCGAGACCGCTCTCGGTCCCCTCATCGATGTCAAAGCCTTCGGGCCGCCGAAAGTCGCGGTAGATCAGCGGCGCATTAAATTGCAGGGCGAGCCGCTCGTTGATGCCGTGGCCGATGACGAACTGGGTGATCGAGCTGTCCAATCGTTGCCCGGTAGGATTAGTGATCTCGTCATCGTTAAACTGCACTGTGCCGAAATGGGTGAATTGCTCAGCGACGGCTGCGTAGAATCCGCTTGGCGACATCTCATCCTTTGGCATCGAATTCAACTGCGGCGTGTAACAGCCACACAGATCGCATGCGCGTGTGGCCACAGGGGAAATGATGAGCCCGAGAATGATTAACCGACGCAGCAGCATCGGGTCTTCTCTACGCAGAGCGATAGCGTGCGTCAACGGATCACCCGTCATCCCGAGCTCGGGATCCCTCGACTGACGCTCGGGATGACGGGTGAGGAGGAACGCTCGATGACATGAAAGGGAAGCAGCGCTACATTTGAACAGCCATCGGCCCGATAATGTCGAAATTCCAACTCATGCGATTTTTGTTTGCTCTCGTTTTGGCCGGCGCGCTCAGCGGCCCCATCCTGGCCCAGGAATCAACCCCCACCGTTCCACCGGCCGCCGCGGAGTCCGGTAAGGATGTCGTTCACGCCCTCAATAATGCCTTCGCCAAAGTTTTTGAAATCGTTGCGCCCAGTGTCGTCATCATCGAAGTCTCGAAAAAGAATGACGGCAACGAAGGGTTCAATTTTGATGACCTGTTTTCCCCGGGTCAGCCCGACGACAATTCGCCCCGGCGTAGTCCCCGATTTTTTAACCCGGTTAGCGAAGGTTCGGGATTCATTGTCCGCCCGGACGGATACATTTTCACCAATTACCACGTCGTTGAAGGCGCCGAGCACGTGGACGTTAAGCTAAAAGACGGCCGCGAGCTTCCCGCGAAAATCATCGGAACCGATGACAAGACCGACATCGCGGTCATCAAAATCGAGGCCAAAGATTTACCGGTGGCGCAGATGGGCGACAGCGATGCCGTTCGGGTTGGGCAGTTTGCTTTCGC
>JBKPMO010000101.1:0-15313 GCA_046732175.1 Verrucomicrobiota bacterium | reverse complement strand
AAAGATCAAAAGAACTACTCGCGCAATTCTACACCGATATCGCTTCGCAACCGCTCACGAATCCGTGCGTGTGCAGCGCTCACTTCTTCGTTCGTCAGTGTGCGATTTTTATCGCGATATGTCAATGAATAGGCCAGCGACTTCCGTGCTTGCGACAGTTCTTTGGCATCATTTTCCATAAATAAATCGAATAGCTCCACCTTCTCCAGCAAAGGCTCGTTAGCGGCTGCGATTACTCCAACGATTTCTGCGTGCGTGATTTCTGGGCCGACAAACATCGCCACGTCACGTGTCACTGCCGGGTAACGACCGATTTCTTTGAAGCCTTCCGCGTGTTCGGTTGCTTGGGCGATAGTCGCGAGATCGATTTCGGCTACCAACACTGGTGTGGTTGCGCCAAAGGAACTTGCGCTCGAGAGCTGCCCGCCATGGCCGATCCGATCGCGCCCATGAAAAATTTCCGCGCTCAAAGCGAAGCCTGATTGTTTGCCGCGACGAAATTCGAACGTGCCCAATGCATTGAGCGCTCCTCTCAGATCAAAAAAATCGAGTGCCCGCTTCTTTTGGGCACGCCAGTTTTTGGCGGAAGCGGCTTGACCGCATAGCGTCATTGCCAGCTTGCGTTGTTGTTCGCCGGTCGGCGAGGCAAAAACGTTGCCGATTTCAAAAAGCGCGATCCGCTCTGCGCCAGCCCGGATGTTTCGCTCGACCGCGGCAAGCAAACCCGGAATCAGAGTCGTTCGCAACGCGACATGATCTTCACTTAAGGGATTACGCAGTTCGATTGCGCCGTTGGCCATGGCGACCTCCGAACGCGCGATCAACGACGAGGTACGCGCTTCCGAGAAACCGAGGGCGACCAGGTTGAGGCGCAACTTCGCCTCGAAATCGTAATTGCGGTCTGCTGCGCTCAGCGGCGTAAAGCGGCTACGGTCCTCGCTCGGAATTTTTTCAATGCCGTGCGCGCGAATGATTTCTTCGATCAAATCGACTTCGCGCTGCAGATCGCGACGGTAGCTTGGAATCTTCCAGCCTGATTCCGAGCGATTCGCTGATTCGCCCTTGATTAGTCCAAACCTCGTTAGAATCTTATCCACTGTTGCCGCCTCGATGTGAATGCCCAGCAGCTCGTCGGCGCGCCCATAGCGAATTGAGACATCCGGCGGGTTCGGCGGCACCTCGCCCGCGACCGCAATTGTGCGCGCCGCCGTCGCGCCGGCGACTTCGCAAATTAGTTCCGTCGCGCGCTGCGAGGCCGCAAAAATCATTTGCGAGTCAACGCCACGTTCAAAACGGTAACTGGCGTCGCTCGGCAAATTCAAGTCCCGCGCGGTTCGCCGGATGCTTGCCGGCAGGAAATACGCGCTTTCCAGCAGCACATTTTTCGTGGAGTCGGTCACCCCCGTTTCCTCGCCTCCCATTACTCCCGCGATTCCAACGGTACGTTGATCGTCGGCGATGACCAGGTTGTCCGGGTTCAGCGCGTACGTTTTCCCATCAAGGGCGAGGAACTTTTCGCCCTCGCGCGCCAATCGCACCTCGATGTCGCCGGCGAGCTTGTCCGCATCAAAAGCGTGAGTGGGCTGGCCCAGCTCGAGCATCACGAAATTCGAGACATCGACGATGTTATTGATGGAACGAATGCCGACACTTTCGATTTTCGCGCGCAACCATTCGGGACTTGGCCCAACCTTCACGTTTTCAATTCGCCGCGCGGAATAAAACGGACATTCGCGCAACGCTGAAATGACGACGCCTTTCTTTTGTAGGGCGGGCGCATCGCCTGCCGGCGTGGAAGGCAACCGAACCGGTTTGGTCGTTAGCGCGGCAATCTCGCGTGCCAAACCGAAATGACTCAACAAATCGCCACGATTGGGCGTGATTTCGACATCGAGGACGGTGTCGGGTGGGAACAAATCCTCAATCGGCGCGCCAATCTTTGCCTCGAGCGACAGAATGAGTAGACCGGCTGCGTCCTCGGCAATCCCAAGTTCCTTCGGGCTACAAAGCATTCCTTCGCTTTCGACTCCACGCAGTTTGCTCGCGCGAATCTTGAGGCCGCCAGTCAGCTCTGCGCCTGGTAGCGCCAGCGGCACCTTGTCGCCCACTTTGTAATTTTTGGCGCCGCAGACAATCTGGCGTCTTGTCCCGCTCCCGTCGTCAACGATGCAAACGCTAAGCCGATCCGCATTCGGGTGCGGCTTCGATTCGTTGATCTGCGCAATGACGACGTGATCGAAATAGACGCCGCGTTTTTCGATAGCCTCGATTTCTACGCCCGACATGGTGAGCAATTCCGCCAACGCTTCGATGCTTGGCGGCAGCTCCACGAATTCGCCCAGCCAGTTAACCGAAAATTTCATCGTACCTTTTCTGTCATCCCGAACGCAATGAGGGACCTCTCAAGCGGTAACCAGTCTGCGAACAACTACTGAGGCAACTCGGCTGACCGAGCTTGCGAATGTGAGATCCCTCGGTCGCGGAGACAACCTCGGGATGACACTTTATGTAAGCGTCGGGTATCCGGTTCATGCGAATTGCCGCAAGAAGCGCAGATCATTTTGCGCGAACAGACGGATGTCGGGAATATCGAACAAAATCATCGCCAACCGGTCCATCCCAAGACCGAAGGCAAACCCGGTCCATTTTTCCGGATCGTAAGCGTTGTCGCGGCGCGATTGGTTGATGGCTTCGAAAACGGCCGGATGCACCATTCCGCAGCCGCAGACTTCGACCCATTGTTCGCCGCCTTTCAGTGCGCTCGATTTCACATCAATTTCAAAACTCGGTTCGGTGAACGGAAAATAGTGGGGGCGAAAACGCACCGCGGTGTCCGCGCCGAAAAGCTCGCGCAGAAAAAATTCCAGTGTGCCTTTCAAATCTGCGAGACTGACCTTTTCATCCACGTAAAGCCCTTCGATCTGGTGAAACTGGGCGCCGTGCGTGGCATCGACTTCATCGCGCCGATAAGCCGCGCCCGGAGCAATCACGCGAATTGGCGGCGGCGCCGACTCCATGGTCCGGATTTGCACCGTCGAAGTGTGGGTGCGCAAGAGCCGGCCATCTGGAAGGTAAAATGTGTCCTGCTCGTTGCGTGCGGGATGATCAGCCGGAGTGTTTAGCGCGTCGAAGCAATGCCATTCCGTCTCGATGTCCGGGCCTTCGGCGAGCGCGAATCCCATCCGGCGAAAAACGGCAATGCTGCGATCGAGCATCTGCGTGAGCGGATGAATTGCGCCGCGCTCGTGTGAAGTTCCCGGGAGCGAAATGTCGATGTTCGCAACCGCGGCCGATTCCTTTTCGGCGCGAAAATTCTCGGTACGCGTTTCAACCGCTGCGGCCACTGCGGTGCGGATCTCGTTTAGCAGTTTTCCGACAACCGGCTTGTCCTCTTTCGGCAGCGACTTCATTTTGTCGCTCCATTGTGTGACGCTTCCACCGCGTCCGAGGAATTTCACGCGCACCGCTTCGAGAGCGCGTTCGTCTGATGCCGACGCGATCTGCGCCAGTGCGTCCTCGCGCAATTGTTCGAGTGGATGCATGGGGCTGAAGGTTAAATTGTTAAGAGTGTTACATCGTTACAAGGTAAAGGCATCTAATGCCCGATCGACCTCGCAATTTGCCGCGGCAAAGACTCTAACAGACTTTTCGCGTCCCTCATCCTAACCTTCTCCGCGAACGGGAGAAGGATCGCTCTACTCAAGGCAAGTTTTCGTCGCGAATGCGCAGGTCCGGCTCGGACTTAAGCGTTTGAAGCGAATCCGCTGCAACCGTTCAATGCTTCATCGCTTCAACCAACAAATCACGCCGCTTTCTTCGCCTTCGATTTCTTTTCCAGCGCGCCTTTCGCCTGTTCGATGATAGAAGCGAACGTTTTTTCCTCGGTCACGGCCAGGTCGGCGAGAATTTTGCGATCCAGAACAATGCCGGCCGCTTTCAAACCTTCAGCCAGGCGGCTGTAAGTGATGCCGTTGGCGCGAGCAGCGGCGTTGAGGCGCTGAATCCACAGCATGCGGAAATTGCGTTTGCGCGTTTTGCGATCGCGGTAGGCCCAATACTGGCCTTTCATGGTTGCGTCTTTGGCGTAACGGAAAAGTTTCGAGCGGCGTCCGCGATACCCCTTCGCTTTTCTCAGAACCCGGCGTCGCCGTTCGCGACTGGCCGGTGCGTTTGTTGCTCTCGGCATTTTGTTATTCCCGAGTTTTGGTTCGGGCCTCTTTTCAGCGCGCTGTTCCTATTTATATTAGTGATCTGCGCGACCTCGCGCGCTGATGTAATCCTACATTGGCAGGATCAGGTGTGCAGATCGGTGGTTCAATCACGAACCGGGGCGGAAGGATAGAGTAAGTGGGGTAAAACACAACTGACTTTCGAATGGGCGGCTTGGGAGTCGCTCCTTCCAGTCGGGACGTCGCGTCCATGGCTAGTTGGTGTGAAGTTCGATGCTTCTGACTGGGAGCGATAATGCCAGTCCGGCTCGGACCTTCCAAGCCGCCGTTTTGCGGGGGTCGGCGACTAGGACGATGCCGCTTCTTGAGTTGCCGCAATCGATCGCACACTGTTTCTGAAAAGGAACCATGCGATCAGCCCGACCGCAGCGCCGCCCAAATGTGCAAATGATGAAACCGAGCTAATTCCGATCTTTTGCTCGTAGGCGCCGATGATTTGGAAAAGAATCCAGAGCACGAAAACGAACCATGCCGGCAGGCGGATCCAATGGAAATAAAAGAAGTACCGCCACAGGAATCCGATTTTCGTCTGCGGAAATGACAGGGCATAGAACGTGATGACGCCGGCGATGCCGCCGCTGGCTCCGATGCAGGGAATTGTGGAGTTTGGGTCCGATGCAATATGGACGAGGTCGCCGACAAAGGCTGCGATCGCAATCAGCGCGATGTAACGCAGCGGACGCAGAAAATTTTCCACGTCATCGCCGAAGACGAGAAGGAAATACATGTTGCCGGCGAGATGAATGATTCCGGCGTGCAGAAAAAATGACGTGACGAAAGTCAGACCATGCATTCGTGTCGCCTGTGCCGGGATTAATCCGAAAAGCTGCACGGCTTCGTGAAGATGGAAGAAGGAGCAAACGCTTGCCGTGATGATGACTGCGGCCAGAAACCAGGTGAAAACCGGATGGCGTTCCTCCGCCGGCGCGTCGAATTCTACTGGAAGGGCGAGAAAAGCTGCGATCGATTTCCACCATTCGTCTGGTGGCACGCTGTCGAAATCGGGGCCACGCGCTTGCTCGGCGAGTTGCTGAACTCTCGCCAACGCAATGGCTTCGCGCGCTTTTTGCGGCAGTGGTGCCGGCGGCGGCTTGGGCGGTGGGCGCACCTGCAGCGATTGTGTTTCGCTCTTATCGAACCAGACAAATTCGCAAATTTTACAGACTTCAATCTTGATTCCGCTGCTGCTATCAAGCGCGACTTCGATCATTGGGTTGCCGCACGAAGGACAGGGCCGCGCGCTGCTGCCCTCGTTATGGATGGCATGCAGCCAAAGTGGGTTGATTGATGCGGGAGTGAAGGTGCGGCGTAGCAATTGCACGCCCACTGCGCGGCCATCGCATTTTTCGCAACGCCAGACGATGCCGGTGCTCGTGCGTAATTCGGTCAGTGGAATACGGCAAGCAGGGCAAAGAAGTTCGGCTTCCATCGCGGAAACCTGTAGCGCCCGCCGTGCCGGCTGCATAGGTCCGAGCCGGACCGGCATTTCATAGGCTAGAAGCCAGTGCTATGTTTTCGCGTCGGCCTTGTTGTAGCGGCGCTAGCCGCGGCGAATTCGAAGACCACCACAAGGCTTCTTCTGCAGAGGAAGCCGTGAGGCAGCCGTGCCGACTGCAAAATACCGCGCTTCGGCTTTCCCTCCAAATCCAATGCCACCTTTCGGATTGGCTGTTCCTGTGCAATTTTCTAAAATCTTCGAGTGAACTGGCTCACACGCCATCGTCGTTTGGCCTTTGCCGCAATCTGTCTGTTTTGGACGGCGGTGGTTTTTGCCGGCTACTTTTTCCCAGCATTGCCGTTCCTCTCGATGCCGTGGCGTGGCGAACAAAGTTTCGAGGATTTGCTGCGCAGAGAAGGCTGGAAAACTCCGACGCATGACGACTTGATTTTTCTGGGAATCGATCAGCAATCGTTGCAACTGGATGCGACGATCGGTAAGGAAGAAATCGGGGGTAATCGCGCGTTTGAATTGATGACCGAGCGGCCGTTTCCGTGGTCGCGAGAGGTCTGGGCCCTTCTGCTGGATCGCTTGTTTGGGGCCGGCGCGCGCCTGGTCATGTTTGACATGGTTTTCAATAACCCGAATGACGGTGATCCGGCCTTTCGTGCGGCCCTGGATCGCTATCGCGATCGGGTCATCATCGCAATGAATGTGGATATGCAGGATACGGCGGAGATGCGAAAAGTGGAAGGTACAGCCCCCACTGTTGTATTCCCAAATTCGCAACTGATTCCCGAGCCCGCGCAAAAGGACGATCGTGTTGGGTTCATTAATTATTGGAATGACGTGATTGACGGGAAATTGCGGGCGGCGCGGTTTTTTACGTCCGATCGTCAACTTGCCGGCAATGCGTTATTCGCCGGCGATGATCTCTATGTTTCTCTTGCCGCGCGAGCGCTAACGAAACTTGGACGCAAATCCGATATCCCCCAGGACCAGCGAGATCACCTCTTTCGTTTTAGTTCGAATGATGCCTACGCTCCCTTTCCGCTGTGGGAGGTTTTCCACCCGAGCTATTGGAAAGCGAACTACGGTAACGGCGCAAAATTTAAAAACAAAATCGTAGTCGTTGGGGGATCCGCGCAAATCCTGCACGACGTCATTGATACCCCGATGCATCCGGCGACGTCGGGACCGTCCGTCCATTTGCAAGTAATCGCAGCGACCGTGGAACACGAGTTTTTGCGGCAAACACCGACCGCAATAATGCTCGGTTTAGTCCCGTTGGCGGGACTGATTGGCTGGGGCGTCGTTCCGGTGTTGCGTCGTCCCAGTCTTTCACTGCTCTTCCTAATCACGGCTAGCGTGATTTATTTCACGGCCGCGCGGATTGCTTACGATCAGGCCCGCTTCTTTCTCGCAACTGTTCCCGTACTTTCCACTCTGCTGCTCTGCGGCGGTAGCACACTCGGGATCGACTACATCATCGAGCGCATGGAAAAGCTGCGCACCCGACGCACTCTCGAGCGTTACGTTTCCAAAAATCTTGTCAAAGAAATCCTCGAGAACCCCGGCGGCTACTTCAATTCGTTGAAAGGTTCCCGCATGCCAGCCACGATTCTGTTCTCTGACATTGTTGGATTCACCACTTTGAGTGAAAAAGCCGATCCGGAAGAATTGGTCCGGCATCTCAATGAGTACCTGAGCGCGATGACCGATCTTGTTTTTCAGAATGGCGGCACGCTCGATAAATTTATTGGCGACTCCATCATGGCGGTATGGGGGAATGTAAAAAGTCAGGGCAAGGCGAAAGATGCGAAGGCGGCTGCGCACACTGCACTGGGGATGCGACGCGAGTTAGCGCGACTAAACAACGCCTGGCAGGCAGAAGGTCGCATGCCATTGGGAATGGGCGTCGGCATTAATCAGGGTGACGTTCTCGCTGGAAATATCGGTTCGCAGGATCGCGCTGACCTCACCGTAATCGGCGATGCCGTCAATCTAGCGTCGCGTCTGGAAGGCCTCACGCGCGGTTTTGGTGTCGACATTCTGGTCGGCGCGACGGCGGCGGATTTGATTCGGGATGAATTTTATTTGCGCTCGGTGGCGCGCGCACAGGTAAAAGGTAAAACCGAGCCGGTCGACGTTTTCACCATTGTCGAAGCGCGCGATAACAACCTGGATCAGGAATTATTAATCTGGCTGGAAACCTACGAGGAAGGAATTCGGAAGTTTCGCGATCGCGATTTCACTCAGGCCAAAATCTTGTTCTCCCGCTTCCTCGAATTTTACCCGGAGGATTTGCTGGCGAAAATGTACCTCGAGCGTTCGCTCGAATACGAGCAAGCACCGCCAGATAAAGCCTGGAACGCGGTGGAAGTGTTTGAGAGGAAATGACGCGTTAATTGCATATCATCCCGAGCGGAAGTCGAGGGATCCCGCCGTGGAACCTTAAAGGTAACGCAACGGGATCCCTCGACTTGGCTCGGGATGACGAGTGTGGAGCGTTCACCGCGGCTGAGGGCGTCACAACCATTCGCAAAAGCTTTCTTCGAGTGTAAAGAATTCGCGTGAGTCAAAGCGAAGCCCCGCGGCATTTCCATTTTCTTGGCATCTGCGGCACGGCCATGGGTTCGGTGGCGGCGGCGTTAAGCGAGCGCGGGTTCACCGTTACCGGTTCGGACGAAAATATTTATCCGCCGATGTCCACGTTTTTGGAAGAGCGGAAGATTGCGCTCTTCTCCGGTTATGGCGCGGAAAATATTCCAGCGAGAGCCGATGTGGTGGTGATCGGTAATGCAATCAAGCGCGGTAACCCGGAAGCAGAAGCGGTCCTGAATCGAAAATTGTTCTATCTCTCGCTGCCTGAAGTCTTGAAAAATTATTTTCTGCGCGGGCGACACAATCTTGTTGTTACCGGCACGCACGGAAAAACAACGACAACAGCGTTGCTGACCTGGATCATGGAGTGCGCGAAGCACAGGCCGAGCTACATGATCGGCGGCATTCCCCGCAATTTTGGACAGGGCGCACGGTTTAACGAATCGAAGTTCTTCGTCATTGAAGGGGATGAATACGACACCGCCTTTTTCGACAAGCGCTCAAAGTTTATTCACTACCTGCCGGAGCTGCTGATCGTGAATAATCTCGAGTTCGATCATGCTGACATCTTCCCCGATCTTGATGCCATTAAGTTAAGCTTTCGCCGGCTGGTGAACATTGTGCCGCAGAATGGAATGATCGCGCTTAACGGAGATGACAAGAACTGTGTGGAAGTCACGCGCGATTCTCTCGCGCCCATGGTCGAGGTCGGCTTTTCGAAAAACTGCGCTCAGCAGATCCGGGATGTCAGTTATTCGGCGAAAAAATCGCGGTTCGTTTTGCGCGATGAGGAATTTCAGATTCCGATGTTCGGCGAGTTCAACGTCCGCAACGCTGCGATGGCAATTTCAGCCGCGAAATTTTATGGCGTGTCGGCCGAAACCATTCGAGCAGCGCTGTCGAAGTTCGAAGGAGTGGCACGACGCCAGGAAATCCGCGGCGAAGTGCACGGGGTAAAAGTGATTGACGATTTCGGTCATCATCCGACCGCAATCGCGCAGACGCTGACGGCGCTGCGCCATCGTTATCCCAAGCATCGCCTGTGGGCGATCTTCGAGCCGCGTTCAAACACCACTCGCCGCGCGGTTTTTCAAAACGAGTTGCCGAATGCGCTGAAGATCGCAGACGGCGTTTTCATTTCGCAGGTCGCGAGGCTCCAACAAATCCCAGAACCAGAACGGTTGAATCCCGAGGGCGTGGTGAACGAAATCAAGCGGGCCGGCCGACTCGCGTTCTACGAACAAAATGCCGATACGATCGTCGAACGGATCACGCCGATGTTAAGGAAAAACGATATCGTGACTGTGTTTAGCAATGGGGGGTTCGACGGGATCCACGAGAAGTTGTTGAAAAGACTACGAGGTTAAAAGTTGAACCGTTGAAGTGATAAAGCGTTACAGCGTTACAGTGGTGAAGCGTTCGACATAACGAATCGATTCATGGAGTTGTCATCCTGAGTCGCGCAGACGACGAAGGATCTCGCGGCCCGTCGATCGCTTACGACCAACAGCGAGGTCGCTCGCATGCGCACGGGATGACAGAAAACGCACAACAGACTCCCCCTTTGTAACGTTGTAACATTTGTAACAAAGCACGTCGGCGGCGGAGCCGCCGAGGTATGATCGTGAACGATGCGCCAACCATCTGGTGTATGGCGGAAGATTAGAGTGAAACGACCATGCGGGTTATCGTTGGCGCGTTTGAGTTCCCAGCGGCCGAGCGCGATCGCGGAATCGGGGCCAAGCTGTTCGATCTCGAGATCTGAGAATGTAAGCGTCCCCATTTTGGCGCGATCACCGTATTTCTTGAAGTAGCGGTTACGCACGGTTTTCCAGCCGCGCGTCACTTCCTCGCCAGAAACAAAAACCGTAGTTTCAGCGCGGGCATAACCGTTCATGAAACCATCGATGTCACCGCGATTCCAAGCCTCCTGTTGGGCGCTCAGAACCGCACGAATGTCGGAAACGGCGTCTGCGCTGTTGTCCTTCTCTGTTGTGGATGCGTCGGATAGGACGAATACGACGGAGTTCAGAACGAGAACTAAGGCTAGTGAGCGCGATTTCATTTCGTCTACTTATTATTATTAAGACGGCAGATTCAAGGTTTCGGGATTTAGGGGTGAGCGGTTCGCACCAGATCCTGCCGTTGGGCTTTAGACGTTGAGCGTTGGGTGTTGGACGTTGCACGTTGCACGTTGCACGTCTGGCGCTTCCCAGCGCTGGCGATGTTGCGAGATTAAGGCGCGCCCTAACTCCTATTGACCCACGGGGCCACCGCCCTTACTATTGCATCTCTGTGTTGAGATCCCCGCTGGTTGTGTTCGTGCTGCTGGCATCGGCAGCGGTGAATTTTGCGCAACGCCCGCCGCCGGCGCAATCGCCAGCGCCAGCCGCTCCGGCGCGTTCGGGTGCGCCTACGCCCAATCTCCAGGAACACGTGAAATTGCAGTTCCCCAACAGTGACGTTCAGGACGTGCTCCGTTATTACGAGCAACTCACGGGCAAGCGCGTGATCATGGATAACTTTGTGAACGGAAAGGTGAATATTTTTCTCACCAAGGATCCGACACGCGAGGAGGCGATCCAGATCATCCAGATTAGTCTTCTGATGAATGGGTTCTCACTCGTTCCAGAAGAACCCGATATCGTAAAGGTGATCGGGACTGGCAAAAATGCCCGCACGCAAGGTGTGCCAATCATTTCCGATCAAGCTGATATTCCACCGGGCGATCAGGTAGTCAGTTATTTGTTCAGATTACGTTACGCCGATCCGACTGAGTTACAGCAGGTAATCGGGCAATACCTTTCGCCGCCATCGAGTTACACATCGGTTCTGCCATTGCCGAAATCTTCCAGCATTTTGATCACGGAGAATTCGACTGTCATTCGTGGCCTGGCCAAGATTATCGAGCAGATCGACGTCGCTCCGGCGGAAGTGACGAGCGAATTCATCAAGCTGGAACGGGCCGACGCCAGCAAAGTGGTCGACATGTTGAAAGATATTTTCGAGAAGGGCACCGAGCAAACACAACCTGGCATGCCGCCGCGTGGAGGCGGCGTGCGGGGCGTACGCAATCCAGTGGTGCCGAATCCTGCAGGTGAAACCGATCTAGGCGCATTAACAGCGCTTTCGGAGGAGTCGGTTATCGTTGGCAAAATCAAGATCGCGCCGGACGTGCGGACTAATCGCATTCATGTCATTACGCGGCCGATCAACATGCCCTTTATTCGGAAGCTAATCGCGGAGTTTGACGCCAACGTCGAGTTCGCCAAGCCGGTGACGCGCGCGCTGCGCTACATTTCGGCGACTGACGTTTTGCCCGTGCTGGTGCAGGCCCTAACCGAACCGGGAGCGGAGCAGCAACAAGGCGGTATCGGCGGAGCAGGCGTGCCGCAACCCGGAGCAACGCCGCAGCGCACGCCCGCTCCTACTGTCACAAACCCATACAACGTGGGACAAGGAAGCACGGCGACTGGCAGCGGTCTCAACGTTTCCGAAGAACTTTCCACGCAGCCGGTCGATACTGCACCTAAAGCAGTGACGATTGGCAATGCCAAGATCATCGCCGACCAACGCGCTAATACGATCATCGTTCTGGGTAATCGAGAAGTAGTGCTGAAAGTGGAAAAGATTCTCGACGAGATGGACGTAAAAGCGCCGCAGGTCGCGCTCAGCACCGTCATTGGCGAGTTGACGCTGAATAACGATGAAGAGTTTGGTGTGGATTATTTCGTCCGAGCAAACAAAAAGTACGCGCTCACCACGCGCTTTGGCGGCAATATTCCGCCTCCGTTTCCCGGGGGCGGCACCAGTTCCCCCGCTCCCAGCCCGGGAGGGACACCGATACTGAGTGGCGGAAGTATTTTTGATCCAGGTAACCTGATCACATTCAGCCAGCTGGCGACTAATGCTGCCAATGGCGCGAACATTTATCTCGCTGCCGGTGCCACGCTGGCCTCGGTCGTCCACATGTTAGATTCAACCGGCCGATTCAAGACGATCTCGCGGCCGACTGTGTTCACCAGTAACAATAAAAAGGCGATCATCGCGAACGGACAAGAGATTCCCGTCCCGGTCAGTACTTTGAGCAACACTTCTGCGACCGTTACCAATGTCGCCGCTGTCCAATCCAGCATCGAATTCAAGAAAGTCGCGCTCCAGCTGGAGGTTGTGCCGCTGATCAATTCGGAAAAAGAGGTCTCGCTCGATATTCTACAAAAGATCGACAGCGTGGTCCCTGGCAGTAATGTGAACATCGGTGGCAATGAGGTGCCAACGATCGCCACGCGTTACATCCGGACGAATGTCTCGGCGCCAAACTGTTCCACGATTGTCCTAGGCGGATTAATTAGTGACCAGAGGAATACCAGCAAAAACGGCCTTCCATATTTGAGTCGATTGCCGCTCGTCGGTTCCCTGTTTCGTAGCACCGTAAAAAGTCGCGATCGCACCGAGCTGCTTATCTTAATGCGGCCAGAAGTGTCGTTAACAAAACTGGACTTGTATCGTCTTCGGCAGAAAACCGAGGATCGCAACCATTTCGGGCCGGAGCTTGAACACGATGACTGTCCCGACTGTCCGAAGAAGGGGGATGGCAAACAATTGCCGCCGCCGGATATTCCGTCTGCCAAAGACATAGGGATGCGGTGATGAAACGAATCGTACTTGTTGTGACTGGGATGTTGCTCGCCTGCAACGGCGTCCGGGGGTTCATTCTGGATGAGGAAATTTTCTCCCACCGTTCGGTTGACTCGCTCGCACCGCGCGATGAATACGACCTGCTTCACCAAATGCCGACGGTACGCGCGACTGATTATGCCTACCGAGATAGCCGGCGTTGGGTTTATTATTTCAAGACTAACGAGGAATTGATGACGGACCCTGCTTACGTCGCTGCATTGCAGAGGGATTTGAAGCGCCTCGGATACTATTGCGGTCGGATAGATGGCGTCTTTTCTGATGAGGTAAGCTTCGCCATCGCCCGTCTTCAGAAGAGTTATTCCATGCGCGTAACTGGTGAGCTCAACGGACCAGTCCGGCGGGCCTTGCATCTGCCCTAGCGAGGTTTAGATGAGCGCGGCGGTTAATAAGTCCATCATCGATCTTTTGATGGCGGGTGGCGTGGCATCGCGCGAGGAAGCGGCCCAGCTCGCGCAAAATCTCAACGGCGGTTCCTGGACGACGCAGGTGCTCGATTCCGGCAAGGTGGACGAGCAGCGGTTTCTTGCCGCCATTGGGAATTTTTTTCGCGTGCCGCTGGTCGCCCTGGATGCCAAGGCGATCGACCGCCAGACCCTTTCGATTTTGCCCGCGCGCTTTGTTTTTCAGCATCAGATTTTGCCCATCGAAGAGAAGGAGAATTCCGTTGTTCTTGCGACCTACGATCTTTTTAACTCCGTGGGTCGCCAGCTCGTCACTCAACTTTTGAAGAAGCCGGCGGAATGGGTCCTGGTGCCGCGCGCACAACTTCTACGCACGATGAAGACGCTCTACGGAGTAGGCGCGGAGACGTTCGATGAAATTCTCAAGACCAATCGCGGATTCGAGGTCTTGCAGGAAGGCGAGACCGCGACGGACATCAGTGCCGACGACCCGGAGGCGTCGGTAGTTAAGTTCGTGAATCAGATCATCCGTGAAGCGATCGCCGAGCGTGCCACCGATATTCACGTTGAGCCACTGGAGAACGACATTCGTATCCGTTATCGCATCGACGGCATCCTGCATGAAGTGGCCGTGCCGCCACAATTGCGTGTCCTGCACGCCGCGATCATCTCACGCCTGAAAGTGATGTCGCACATGGACATCGCAGAACGGCGTCTGCCGCAGGATGGCCGCATGAATCTGCACGCCGCCAACCAGGAGATTGACGTCCGAGTTTCGACCATCCCGACGGTGAACGGCGAATCCATCAGTTTGCGTTTGCTTGCCCGCGGTGGTCAGCAGTTCGGCTTTCAACGTCTCGATCTCAGCCAGGAACACGAGAAGATGATCCGCCATCTCCTGGCCCAGCCCAACGGCATCATCCTGCTCACGGGCCCGACCGGGTGTGGAAAATCGACGTCGCTCTATTGTTTCCTCAGCACCATCAACTCGGTCTCGCGCCGAATCATCACGATCGAAGAACCGGTTGAATATAAACTACCGGGCGTTTTGCAAATGGATGTGAAACCGGAAATCGATTTCACGTTTGCTCGCGGCCTGCGCCACATTTTGCGGCAGGATCCGAACGTCGTGATGGTGGGCGAGATTCGGGACGTGGAAACGGCAGACATCGCGATCCGCGCGGCCATGACGGGCCACCTGGTTTTTAGCACGCTGCACACGAATGACGCAGTCGGCGGCATCACGCGCTTGCTCGACATGGACGTCGAACCCTTTCTCCTCGCTTCGGTCGTGAAGGCCTTCATCGCCCAGCGGCTGGTCCGCACGACTTGTCAGGAGTGCGCTGAGAAGGTCGCGTATCCCGCCGAATATCTGGCCGAGATTGGGTTTCCAGTGCGCGAACTCGGAACACAGTTCATGCGCGGCAAAGGTTGCGATCAATGCCGGCAGACCGGGTATCAGGGCCGCGCGGCGATCTATGAAATTTGTGTTGTGACCGAGCCGTTGCGGAAAATGATCATGCAGAAAAAAGATGGCGGTGAGCTCAAGCAGTGCGCCATTGCCGAAGGCATGGAAACATTGCGACAGGACGGCTGGCGTCGGGTTGCGCAGGGGACTACGACAATCGAAGAAGTCGTGCGTGTTACCCAAACCGACGAGGTCATGGCCGAGACGACGGAAGAGGCTGAGCCGGTGGTGGCGGGATAGCTACCAGTAACGCCGCCGCTGCTTGTCATCCCGAACCCCGAATGCTTTCGGGGTGAGGGACCTCACGAATGCGGATGGACGCACAAACTAATCTGTGTGATCGCACGACCGTGGGCGAGGTCCCTCGCTTGCGCTCGGGATGACGCACTCGCGACATGAAAGATTACTTCGTTTACATGATGACCAATCGAAGTCGGGTCGTGCTTTATACCGGCGTCACCAGTAAGCTTGA
>JBKPMO010000100.1:0-9143 GCA_046732175.1 Verrucomicrobiota bacterium | reverse complement strand
CCGCTGCCGCCAAGCGTGCTGGTCAGCGAACTGCTAGATTACGTTAGCGAAAATTTCGATCAGGAGATCGACAAGTTTGTAATCAAACATCCGCTGCAGGCTTTCAGTCCGCGCAATTTTCAAGGTAATTCAAAATTGTTCAGTTATTCGGCGGACAATTGTGCTGCGGGAATTGTCTCGGAAAAAAATCGGAACGAGGCGGCGCCGTTTTTCGATCAAGCGTTGAGCGAGCCGGAGGAGAAATGGCGCGAGGTAGAGATCACGCAGCTGGTGGAATTTTTTTCCCATCCGTCGAAATTTTTTGTGCGAAACCGATTGGGAATCGAGCTGCCACGCGAGGAGGAGGAACCGGAGGACCGCGAGCCATTCGACCTACATTCGCTCGACGGGTACGCGATTGAGCAAAGGCTTCTGGACGATGCGCTCGATGGAGTCGAACCGGAAAGCGCACTGGAGATGGTGCGCGCATCTGGCGTTTTACCGCCGGGCGGAACCGGTGCGCTTATTTTCAATGACTTGTGCGCCAACGTCTCGAGTTTTGCCGAAGCCATTCGCGGACAGGTCATCGTGAAAGCGCGACCGGCGGTGACGGTTCATGCTGAAGTCGACGAGTTTACCCTGAGCGGTCGTATCGATCGGATTCGCGGCGAGACTTTGTTGCATTACCGATTGGCGAAATTGAAAGCGAAAGATTTCGTTCGCATTTGGGTCGAGCATCTGGTGCGGAACCTGACCGAGCAGAAACCGGCGCTGCTCTTCGGCCAGGAAGGCTACGAAATTGCGGGCTACGAGTTCCCGCCGACGAGTAACGCGCGCGAAATCCTGAGCAAACTCCTGGGGCTTTATTGGCGTGGATTACGCGAGCCGCTCCGGTTGTTTCCTCGAACCTCGTGGAAGTTTGTCGAAAAAATCAATGCCGGAAAAACGAAAGGGAGCGCGCGCTATATGGCCCACACGGAATGGGAAGGCAAGCGGAACGATCCCAACAGCAGGGGCGAATATAAGGATTTGTATATCCAGCTCGCTTTTCGGAACACAGCTGACGTGCTGGATGAAGAATGGGAAAGAATCAGCCTGCTTGTTTTCGAGCCTATTTTTTCTTCCCGAAAGCGGCGATGAAAAACGAATTCAACGCCGCGCAAACTCCGCTCGATAGCGGGTTCACGGTTCTCGAAGCGAGCGCTGGAACCGGAAAGACAACAACTATTGCGGCGATCGTTTTACGGTTGCTCGCGGAAAAGGGAATTCCGATCGAGCGCATTTTGGTTACGACCTACACTGAGCTTGCGACGGCAGAATTGCGTGGCCGGATTCGCGACACGATCTCGGACGCGCTGGCGCAGAAGCGACTGCCGTATGTTGAAGAGATTGTCAAAAACGTCGGAGACCAAAACCAGCTAGAGCGCAGGCTGAGAATTGCGCTGCAAAGTTTTGATCTAGCGCCAATTTTCACCATACACGGATTTTGCGCGCGTATTCTGGCTGACCGCGCGTTCGAGAGCGGCGTTCCGTTCGACACCGAAGTGGTAACGGATCAATCCCGCTTCCTGAATGAAGTGGCGGACGATTTCTGGCGCGCGCATTTTTATACCGATGATACGATCGTGACCCCGCTTCTGCGTGAACGCTTGAAGCGGGCGCAACTGGTCGAGTTGCTCAACCAATTGACCAACAATCCTACGTTGCGGGTGGTGCCGCCGGCGGAAGATCGCGCCGCACTGGAGAAAAGAATTGGCCAATTGTGCCGGGCCGGAGCCGATGCCGCGGAGCTATCGCAACTGGCAGACCTTTTTGTCGTATCGCTGCAATCGGAATTCTGCGCGTGGGCGCGTGAGGAATTGCCGCGAAGAAAGAGGAATCGTGGCGTGCAGTCATTCGACGACCTGCTCACACGACTGGACCAGGCGTTACGCAACGACAAACAAGGCGAGCTCTCGGCGAGTCTTCGTGACCGGTATGCGGCCGCGCTGGTGGATGAATTTCAGGACACCGATCCGGTCCAGTATTCGATCTTCTCGCAAATCTATCGCAGCAGCGAGGCCTCCGTGTTTTTCATCGGCGACCCAAAACAGGCAATCTACGGGTTTCGGGGCGCGGATGTTTTCACTTATTTGACAGCAGCGAAAATCGCAAACCGTCGTTACACCCTTCACCAGAACTGGCGGTCGGAGACCAAGCTGGTCGACGGAGTCAACGCGATCTTCAATCAGCGCGACGGCGCCTTTGTGATTGAGGGCATCGATTTCGCCTCGGTGACGGCGTCGCAAAGATCCGATGCGGAACCGCTCACGATCGACAACCGCCGCAATCAACCGCTGCGGTTCTGGATTGCATCGGTGGAAAGCAAATCGGGAGTGGGAGATGCGGTCGCATCGGAAATCGCGTCACTGCTGTCCGGTGCGACAAAAATTGGCACGAGAAAAATTGAACCGCGTGACATCGCGGTGTTGGTGAATAGCAATTGGCAGCCTGCCGACATCCAAGAAGCGCTAGCGGATTATCAAATTCCTTCGGTTGTTTACACTGCGGCCAGCGTCCTGGAGTCGGCGGAAGCGAAGGAGTTGTTGCGGCTCCTGCTGGCGGTAGCGCAGCCGACGCATGAGAGAATTGTGCGGGCGGCGCTTGCTACCGAGACCTTCGGGTTCAGTGCGAGCGCGCTGGACAACTTGTTGAGCGACGAAGCGCAGTGGGAAGCGATGCTGAACCGCTTTGCCGATTACCATCTGCTATGGCGGGACCACGGGTTCGTGCAAATGATGCGCGCACAGCTCATCGGGGAAAAAGTTCGATCGCGATTGCTAAGTTTGCGTGATGGCGACCGTCGACTGACCAATGTGTTGCACCTGGTCGAGCTTTTGCACGCTGCCTGCACTGAAAATCGTCTTGGCATTGACGGATTAATCAAGTGGCTGGCGCGACAAATCTCCGGTGCGGGTGAGGGAAGGGAGGAATATGAATTGCGTTTGGAAAGCGATGAAGATGCGGTGCGGATCGTCACGATTCACAAATGCAAGGGGCTTGAATACGGCGTGACGTTCTACCCTTTTCTGCGGAAGGAACCGTGGAGTGGTCCGAAGGAATTCTTGAAGTATCACGAGGGCGACGAACTCGTTCTCGATCTCGCAGGATTGCAAGAGGCCATGCGAAAACGCGAAGAGCTGGCGGAAATGGTGCGGCAGCTTTACGTCGGACTCACCCGGGCGCGGCATCGCAGCTACGTGGTTTGGCAGGAAATTAAGACAAAATCGAAATCGGCGGTGTCGTGGCTGTTTTCGAAGGAACCATCAGCTGAGACATTTCTTAATGAAAAAGGCGAATCCATGACCAGCGCGAAAGTTCGCGCGGCGTTTGCCGAAAACGATGCAATTGCCGTGGAAGACCTGCCCGCCAAAAGCGGCAAAATGTTTGCGCGACCAGTCGTAACGGAGACACCATTGGTGCCGCGAATTTTCGATCGGGAGATCGATCGCAGCTGGCGGATTGCGAGCTTCAGTTCATTGATCAGTGGCCGATTGGAGGAACCGGACGCGCCGGATTATGACGCAGTCGAATCACAGATTGAGGTTGCACAAGAGCCGGTCCTGCCGGCGCAGGGAATTCACGCTTTCCCAGGTGGGATGCGCGCCGGCACTTGTTTGCATTTGATTCTGGAAGAACTCGATTTCACCGACCTTTCGCAGTTGCGTCCGCTCGTCACACGCAAGTTGGCCGATTTTCATTTCGAGAACTTTGATGACGTGGTGTGCGAGATGTTGGAAAAAACCTTGCGCATTCCCCTTGGCCAAGACGGCTTCACGCTTGCTGAAATTTCGCGCGCATCGCGTTTATCGGAGCTCGAATTCACTTTTCCGATCACGGCGTTGACCACTTCACGATTGCGCAAAGTTTTTCAAATCGATGAGCTGCCGTTGGCGATCGATCGTCTTCAATTCGCGCCAGCCAATGGATTCATGAAGGGATTCATCGACTTGGTTTTCGAGCAGGCGGGTCGTTTCTATTTTCTCGATTGGAAATCGAATTGGCTGGGGACAGATGCATCCAGTTATGTTCCTCAGAATGTAGCTGCGGAGATGACGCGGAATTTTTACAACCTGCAGCTGACCATTTATACCGTGGCACTGCACCGCTACCTGCAGCAGCGTTTAGCGAATTATGACTACGAGAAAAATTTCGGCGGCGCATTCTACGTCTTTTTGCGCGGGATCGATCCAAGGAAACCGCGCAACGGAATATTTTTCGCGCATCCGCCGCACAAGTTTGTGCAGCAACTGAACGAAGTTTTTCATGGCAACGCCCGAGCTCGAAATTGATTTCATCGATCAGCATTTCGCCGCGCTCATGATTCGGCTGGCCGAGGTTCCTTCGCCAGAATTGGAGTTGGCGGCAAATCTGGTCAGTAACTTTCGTGCCCGCGGAGATGTTTGCGTGCCTTTGCGAGACGTGACTTCCGCCGAGGTAGGCAAGGTGGGAAGCCAGGAAGTTCCGGCGCTGAAGCATTGGGTGAAGAAACTGCGCTCCTCCGGTGTGGTTGGCGATCCGGGAGAATTCGCGCCACTCATCTTAGACCAGTGTGACCGGCTCTACCTTCAGCGTTACTGGAAATACGAGGATGAGCTCGGGCGCAATCTTCAAGCGCGGCTCAGGGACAAGTCGCCCCGTGATTTCGATCTGAATGACTTGGCTCAAGGCCTTGCCGAGTTGTTTCCAGGTCCGTCGGATCTGCAAAAGGTCGCTGCCTTTGTTGCTGCCACCTCACGATTGTGCGTGATCTCGGGCGCGCCCGGAACAGGCAAGACCCGCACGATTGTTTTGATCTGCGCGCTCTTGATCAGTCTTGCGGGAAAACGCGAACTGACTTTTGCGCTCGCGGCCCCGACGGGCAAAGCGGCTGCGCGATTAAAGGAAACAATCGCGCAAACGGGCGTGTCCTTGCCTCTTCCCGGCGACCTGAAGCTTCCGGCGGAGGCATCAACGATCCAGCGTTTGCTTGGAGCCAGGGGCGACTCACCGCACTTTCGTCACAACGCAAAGAATCCGCTGACTGCAGATGTGGTGATCGTGGATGAAGCGTCGATGATCGATCTCGCCCTGCTGGCCAAGCTATTCGATGCCATTCGACCGGACGCGCGAATTATTTTGGTTGGCGATAAGGACCAACTTGCATCAGTGGAGGCGGGAAGCGCTTTTCGGGATATCTGCACGCCGGGATTTGAGCTCGGAGTCTCTGCCTCGTTAGCCGAGGCTTTCGCGAAGATCACCGGTGAGAAATTGGACGGGAAGAGCCCAGACCAAGCGCCCATTCATTCGATGGTAGTCGAGTTGCGACAGAACTATCGGTTTACGCCGGGGGCGGGGATCGGTGAATTGAGCAATGCCGTCAATCGGGGCGACGCCGAGGGTGCAATCGCGGTATTGAAGAATGGCGGTTCGATTCGATGGCGACCAACCCCGTCGCTAAGGAACTTCGAACGGGAACTGCGGGAGCGCATTTTTCCACGTTTCGAAAAGCTTTTGAGAGTGAGCGACCCGGCCGTTGCCTTGAAGCAGCTCGCAGAGTTTGCCGTGTTATGTGCGTTGCGGCGCGGGCCCTTCGGTGCGGGGACAGTAAATGCACTGCTCGAAGGTATGCTGCGCGAGACCGGGCCAATTGAAGTGGCTGGGCGTTATCATGTGGGAGAACCGATCATTATCGTGCGGAACGACTACAATGTGGGCCTGTTCAACGGGGACCTTGGAATTGTGCTGCCTGATCCTGTCACCGGTGAATTGCGGGTTTTCTTTCGCGGCGAAGAAGACGACGTGCTCAATTTTGCGCCAGGGCGTTTGCCAGCGCACGAACCGGCTTTTGCTCTGACGGTGCACAAGAGCCAGGGCTCGGAGTTTCATGATGCGCTCGTGATTTTACCGGAACGAGATGCCCCGGTGCTAACGCGCGAACTGCTTTACACTGGGATAACGCGCGTGCGCGAGACGGTAGAGGTGTGGGCGTCAGAGGAGATTTTGCGACAAACTATTGGGCGAAAAATACAGCGCAGCTCCGGTCTACGGGAGCGCGTTTGGAAAGATCAAGCGCAGTTTAATTATTGACTTTGGTGGCCTAATTTTGAGACAAGGGATGGATGAATATTAGGCGGCCATTCTGGACAATGGCGCTGGGAAGAGGAAAATCACTGTCGGACATCGGTGAAAAAAGATCCGGATTGGGGAGTCGGTTCACGAAGCGATGCCAATCAGCGAGCCAATAGCGCGGGAAAATCGAGTGATCTTTTCACGGGGCGAGCGTGAGTTCACCGCCAAGGAGGTGGTTGATTGTGCAGTGTTGCGCGGTGAAATCGATCCGCTGTGGGACGAGTTTGTGCGCATTGGGGAATGCGATCGACTGGCGAGCGAGCAAGGGTTGGAACCAGATGAGTCTGCCGTGGATACGGCGGCGATTGCGTTTCGTTATCAATACGACCTGATCACGGCGGAGGAAACGGAACGGTGGCTGGAGAGTCGGGGGGTGTCGCTGGGCGAGTTCGGTGAATATTTTGCGCGGAAGTATTGGGGCCGCACGTATAGCGGCGCAACGCAAGTACCGACCGGCACTTACCAGAGGGCGGTGGCGGAAGAGAAAGACCTTTTTCTGGTTGATCTGATTCTCTCGGGTTCATTAGACGAGATGGCGGAACGCCTGAGCTATCGGATCGCGGCACAGGCGGATGAAAATAGCGAGGAGGGTACTAAAGAAGAGCGCACACGATTCTTGACAGAGAGAAGAATTACCGATCTTGCGGCGTGGCTGGCCCAGTTTGGCCGTGACGAGGAATGGCTAAACGAAATGCTCGCAGCAGAGGCGTCCTACCGGCGGCGTGTCGCACGCATTCTGACGGAGCAGGCGCTGCAAAAGGAACTAGGACCGCTGCGACTGAACCTTACCCGTTTTGAACTCGAAACCGTGGAGGTAGATTCAAAGGACGCCGCTGCGGAAGTGGCCGCCTGTGTTCGCAATGACGGGATGGAGATGAGCGAAATCGCCGAAGAGGGCCGTTATCCGTTTCACAGCAGCGAAGTTTTGCTAGAGGATGTTCCATCTGAGCAGCAGCAAAAATTCCTCAGCGTAAAAGCTGGAACGCTCTTCGATCCGATTCCGCGAGGCGATAGCTTCGAAGTGTGGCGAGTGAGAACGCGCACCGAACCATCTCTGCAGGACGCAACCATTCGCGCACGGCTCGAAAAACGAATTATCGACCGCTGCTTCAATGAGTTGCTAAGCAAATACATTGATTGGAAGTTCTTCCTCCCTGCGAGCGAATGAAGACTAAGGATGTCGATCTGTTGCGACGCTCCGATCTCTTTCGGTTCCTGCCCGACGATCATTTTGAGAAAATCTGTTCCCTGCTTCAGGAAGAGCAGCACGATTTCGGCGATCTAATTGTCAAACAAGGTGACCCCGCGAACGCTTTCTACATTCTGATTTCCGGGCGCGCGCGCGTGGTGAAATCGGGAGCGAACAATGGGCAGGAAATTGTGCTGGGCACGCTTCGACCCGGCGACGGTTTTGGTGAGGCGGCGTTATCAGAGGGCGGAACACGCAGCGCTACAGTGCGATGCAGCACGAGAGTGGAAGTGTTGCGGCTAGATCGCGCTGAATTTCTCGCGCTCACCGAAGCGGTTCCCGAACTGCGAGAGTACATGCAGGTGACGCGGCGGGCGCGCACGCTGCAAAGTTTTCTCTACGAATTCAGCAACTTTGGTCGACTGCCAACCTCCGCGCTTCGGGGGATGATCGAGAAACTCGAGCAGGTTCAGTTTCAAAAAGGCAATTTGATCATTAAGGAGGGCGATGCGGCGGGACCAATGTACATCCTGGAGAAGGGGCGAGCTCGCGCTTTTACTCAGAACAATGGCGCGCAGGTAAACCTGGCGTTTTATCGGGATGGAGATTTCTTTGGTGAGCTTTCGATTTTGAACGGCTCGCCACGTGCCGCCTCGGTCGAAGCCTATTCGGATTGTGATCTTCTCGCGCTTAATCCGGATGCGGTGCGCAGTTTGAAGCAGACTTATCCGGAATTCGGGAAGTTGCTGGAAGAACGGCTGGCGCAATATAAAGCGAAAACCGAAGCACGCATTCCCCTGGATTTCACCGAGGAATTGGTTCCGGCCGAAACGCTGGCGCACAACAAAGTCGCGCTCGATGGGAAATTCGCAGTCAAGGAAAAGGAGGGCGCGGAGGCGCCGTTTGCCGACGAAGAAGGGCATTTCCGGAAAAAGAAGCAACGCATCCGCAAATTCGAGCACATCACGCAAATCGATGAAATGGACTGCGGCGCGGCTAGTCTCGGTATGATTTGCCGGCATTTTGGACGCAAGGTCAGTCTCGCGCGTATTCGTCAACTCTGTCATACGGCAACAGATGGCACGAGTTTGAAGGCGCTTTGTCGCGCGGCGGTTGAACTTGGCCTGGCGGCGCGGGCACTGAAGGTTTCGCTGCGCAATCTCCCGGTCATGCCTTTGCCCGCGATCGTGCATTGGGAAGGTAACCATTGGATGGTCCTTTATGATGTCGACCCCATGCACGTGCGCGTGGCTGATCCGGCGCTGGGTTTGCGCAAGATTTCGCTAAAAGAATTTGAACAAAAATGGTCGGGCTATGCGGCGTTGTTTGATTACACAATTGCGTTTGAACAGACGCCGGAAAGCAAGCCAAGCCTGGCTTGGGTCTGGCCGTTCCTGGCAAAGTTCCGCAAGATTTTGCTGCAAGTGCTGGGACTGGCGCTTGCGGTCAGTTTTCTGCAACTGCTTTTCCCGGTTTTCACCCAGATGGTGGTGGACAAGGTCATCGTCGAGAATGATCTGGGCCTTCTCAAGACCATCATCCTCGGCATGCTCGCCGCGATTATTTTTGTGCAGCTGGCAGCGATCGCACAAGAATATTTGCTCGCCTTTGCCGCGGTCCGGCTCGATACCGCTATTCTCGATTTTCTCAGCCGGCAGCTTCTTTCTTTGCCGATGAGCTATTTTACCAGCCGGCGGACGGGCGATATTCAACGCCGGCTCGATGGCGCTCGCCAGGTCCGGCAATTTGCGGTGCAACATGGCGTGGCTGCGTTGTTGGCGATGGTGCATTTGCTTGGGGCGGTGGTGTTGATGGCGCTCTACAG
>JBKPMO010000099.1:0-93139 GCA_046732175.1 Verrucomicrobiota bacterium | reverse complement strand
TTAAGTGGACTAAACAAGTAGCCTCCTTCTTCGGCGGGACCCGAAACGGCATGGTCATGTCATGGCCCGGCCATATCAAAGACCCGGGCGGCGTCCGCACCCAGTTTCATCACATCATTGACATTGTGCCGACAATTCTTGAAGCCAGCGGCGTTCGCGCACCGGAAATGGTGGAGGGCGTGGCCCAGAAACCCATCGAAGGCGTGAGCATGACCTACACCTTCGATAGCTCGAACGCGAAGGCGCCGTCGAAACGCGACACGCAATACTTCGAGATGTTTGGTAACCGCGCTCTCTATCACGATGGCTGGGTCGCCACCACAGTTCCTCCGCAACCCCCATGGCTCATGGGCACGGCGAAAATGCCTGACATCATGACCGGCTATAAATGGGAACTGTATAACATCGCGGAGGACTATTCGGAAAACAACGACCTCGCCGCCAAGAATCCGGACAAGCTGAAAGAGTTGCAGGATCTTTTCATGGTCGAAGCCAGGAAATATCAGGTCCTGCCGCTGGATAATTCCATCCTCGAGCGCATCCTGACCGCGCGACCGAGCGCGACCGCCGGCCGGACCGAGTTCACATACTCGGGTGAAGTGTCGGGTCTGCCCGTTGGGACCGCACCGAACACGCTGACCCGGTCGTTCTCCATTACCGCCGAGGTAGAAATTCCTTCAAGCGGTGCTGAGGGAATGCTCAACACCCTCGGTGGTCGCTTCGGCGGCTATGGCCTTTACTTACTCAAGGGCAAACCGGTGTTCACCTATGACTTTCTGGGATTGGCAAAATTCCGTTGGGAAGGAAAGGCGGCCCTCGCGCCCGGTAAACACACTGTTCTATTCGACTTCAAGTACGACGGTCCCGGCATGGCCAAGGGTGGAACCGGCGTCCTGTCCGTGGACGGGAAAGAGGTCGACAACAAGAAAATCCCGCACACCTGTCCGGCCATGTACACGATCGACGAGACCTTCGATGTCGGTGTCGATACTCGCACCGGCGTGAACGATAAAGACTACCAGCCTCCGTTCCGCTTCACCGGCGAGCTCCAAAAGTTGACCGTGAAATTAGGGCCGAACCAAATGCTGGCAGCAGACGAGAAGGCCAAAGCCGAAGCCCTCGCTAACGCCAATAACTAGGCCGACGCTTAAAGTATCCCGGTTGTGAAACACGCGGGCCGTCTCTTCCGAAGTGGCTCGCGAATTCACAGGCGAACCAAAAAATTATGACCGATTGGAAAACCATCTTCCCGCCGGCCACCAGATGATCCAGTACATACCTAAGAAATGAAAATGACACTTAATCTGAACGTAATCGCCGCTGCCTTAGTGAGCGGGCTGGCCTTAACGCCTACGCGTGCGGCGGACCTCACGCCCGCCGAGACCAAAGCCATCGCCGAAGAAGGATTCATCTACGGTCTGCCGATTGTGATGAACTACGCGATCATGAATGAGTACTCCGTGGACACGAAGTCGAGTCAGTTCAAGGCGCCGTTCAACAAGATCAAGGACATGCAGGGCGTCGCGACCTACAAAGACACCGCGGTGGTCACGCCGAACAGCGACACGCCTTACTCGACCCTCTGGTTGGATCTGCGCGCGGAGCCGATCGTGATCTCGGTACCGGCCGTGCCGAGGGAGCGCTACTATTCGGTGCAATTAATCGACGGCAATGCTTTCAATTACGGCTACATCGGCACTCGCGCTACCGGTCCTGAAGCTGGCGATTACATGGTGGTTGGTCCCGACTGGAAGGGCGAGACGCCGGCGGGGATCAAGAAGGCTTTTACCTCGACGACTCCTTTCTCGCTCATCTTGTTTCGGACTCAGCTCTTCAATCTCGCAGACATGGCGAACGTGGAGAAGGTGCGGGCAGGTTATAAGGCGCACCCACTTTCCGCCTTCCTCAAGAAACCCGCGCCGCCGGCCGCACCGAAGATAGATTTTCTTCCGGCCACCACTGGTGGGATCAAGGCAAACTTCTTTGGCTATCTAGCCGCAGCGCTTCAGTTCATACCGCCATCGCCGGAAGACAAAGAAGTTCGGGCAAAGCTCGCTCGCCTCGGTGTCGAAGCGGGAAAAAAGTTCGACCTGGCGGCTCTCTCGCCGGAACAAAGGGCCGCCGCGGTGGAAGGCATGAAAGACGGCGAGGCCAAAATAGAAAAGTTCATGACCAGTGGAATGAAAAACGTGAACGGCTGGCACATCGGCTCGTTCTTTGGCGACAGCGCTTTTTACAAGGGCAATTGGCTGATGCGTGCCGCCGCGGCCCAAATCGGTATTTACGGTAACGATGCCGAGGAAGCTACCTACCCCTATACTCGCACCGACGCGAACGGCGAGACGCTCGATGCCAGCAAGAACAAATACACCCTGACCTTCCCCGCCGGTCAGCTCCCGCCGGTGAACGCCTTTTGGTCCGTCACAATGTATGACGGCAAGAGCCAGCTCCTGATCAAGAACCCGATCGATCGCTACCTGATTAACTCGCCGATGCTGCCTAACATGAAGAAGAATGCCGATGGTGGAGTAACTCTCTACATTCAGAAGGACAGTCCCGGTCCTGACAAGGAAGCTAACTGGCTGCCCGCGCCTAACGACACTATCTACCTCGTCATGCGCCTTTACTGGCCAAAGACGGAACTACCTTCCATCCTCCCGCCGGGCGAGGGAACCTGGAAGCCTCCGGGCATTGTAAAAGCGAACTAACCCATCACCAGATACACATCATCTATGAAAACAAAAACCATGTCTATGGCTTCCCGATGGTAGATAACTACCGAATCCAATACGCCTACTTCGTCGACAAACAGAATCTGGCGCGGATGTGCGCCATTTCTCCCCGGCCTCAAGTTATCGTCATTACTGCCCGCGAAGATTTGGCCGCACGCGCAACGGCGATGCAAATCGGCCCTGTCGCTTTTTTCATGAAACCGTTCGACGACGAAGAATTTCTTTCGGCGGTGCGCCGGGCCTTAAGCGCAGTGCCAACCGCCCAGAGTTGAAAGAAGCTGCATGAGTGAGGAATCGCTCGAATTCATTCTCAAGAATTTTCCGGGTACCCGTTACTACCCGCAATTTAAAATAACCACCTGGCACCCTCGAGGAATCCTCGATGAACCGCTGGCCGACAAGATCATCGCATTTATTGAATGGGAAGAGTATGTGCAAGAGGCTCCGTTCGATCGTTATACGGACCTGTCCGGCATCACTGATCTTCGGATTAGCATCAATCACGTAATTGAGACAGCCCGCCGGCGACGCATTGCTAGAGAGCCGGTAAAATCCGCCTTTTTCGCAGACAAACCCATCACCCTCAGCCTTGCCCAAATGTACGAACGATTAATGTTGGGAGCGACGATGATCACTGTTCGCTCGTTTGACGATCGCCAGATCGCCGCGGACTGGCTTGAGATTCCTCTTTCAATTCTGCAACCGCCGGTGATTGCTGCTTATTCCAAATAGGTCGCTGGCGTTGTATTCCTGACATGAAAGCGACAGATCTGCCCGATGTTGAGTTCATGGAAGATCTTTGTCTTCTTTTATGGCGGCCGCGCGGCGTCATTAACGAGGCGGCCGTAAACAAGCTCATTGCGTTGCTCGGTGACTTGGAAGCAACGTCCAGAAATCCGTTTAATCGCTTCACCGATACTTTGGGTGCCGACGCCATTGATCTCAATTTCAAGTACGTTTTCCATGTCTCGCTCTACCGTCGCTTCTCCTATCGCGGTCCTCGAGTGAAATCTGCAATTCTCGCGTCAACTCCGGCTCACGCCCATTACACTAAAATGCACGCGCTTTTAACTCAGGGATCGCAAATCAACGTTCGAGTATTCGAAGAGTTGGATGCAGCGGCGAAGTGGCTTGCCGTTTCGAAAGAGGTGCTGCGACGAAAGACGGACGGCGACCCCGCCAACAATTAGGACCAAGGTCCGATGAGTTTTCGCCACGAATCACGTAAAAGTTCGTTCAATGACTTGTGCAGTAAAAATCCGTTATGGCTTTTGAAAAATTCGACTTTGAGGAGCTGACAAAAGAGCGGCGCAAATCGATCGCCGAGTCGATTCGGCCTATCAGTGCGGAGGAACTGAAGAAGCTTGGCGACGAAATCTTTAAGTACTTCGATGACCCGTGGCGGGTGGCATTCTTCGATTTCATCGCTCAAAATCCTGGTTCCACATTTCATCACGCCGTGACAAGCGATGGTGTGCACATTGTTTACTGCCGCGACAAAGACAAAGGGATTTGGTTTTTGCCCGGCCGCGGTAAGGGGCCACTGCAGGTGAGAGGTCGGCAAACGATGAAGGAAATCATCGAGCGCGGCCGCTAATGTCCATCAGCACAACCGCGTAAACTACCAGGACGCCGTTTCGCTCGGCACTTAAGGCGCCGCCGAAGTTCGTCCGCGTATGTTCGATTTTTGCGCTGGTAGAAGCCAGGTTTGAGCCTGCCTCTCGTTCATGTTGCCTTGGAGCTTGGATGAAGCGTGAATGGCAACGAGACGCGCGATCAACACGCCGACATAAAGTAATCCCGTGATTGCTTCGGCGGCAGCCAACATCCGCACAGCGCTGGCAACTGGTGTGATGTCGCCATAACCGACTGTGCTCAGCGTCACCAAACTGCAATAAAGGCCATTGAAACCTTTTATTGAAGTCTCCGCGCCAGCGCGACAAGGAGTTGGGGAGCGGTAAACGCCGTCGCGGGTTACGGTTGGTTGTATTCAAAGCTTCACCGAAGGTCACACGATCGCGCTTCATGAAAGGCCCCTAGTTGCTCTGTGGCGGAGTTTCACGCACACCGCGCGACAACGCCGGATCCTGATCGGTGGCGCGCGCGGTTTCGTTGATTTGCCTGCGCTGCTTGAGTTCGGGAAATGAAATGTCGCCTGTCACAATCAGTTGATGCTGATCGTCAGCCGCTCGTGCCGCACTGGTAAACCGTCGCTGCTCCCCGGACTTCTTCAGGTGGAAGCGAAGGATCCGATCCAGCTCGTCAATGGTCTCCGGCAGCTCGCAGGAACCGTGTGGACCGGGAACGATTTTTTCGGACTGAGCTCCATCCAAATGCGAACTCCAATACGGTACGACGCCATCAGTGCAGTTTGGACAATCGCCTTTTCCACGATCGCCGATGATTGAGTGATAAGGAACGGTTATGGGTGGTTCGTTGACTATCGGGAACGCCGGATTTGTCGGCTTCAGTCCCCACACGCTGTTAGGCAGACGTTTGGAGCTTCCGGTCAACTGTACAAGTTCTGCGGTAGTGAATGAGTCCTTCACGGTAGTAAGCAGCTGCCGCGGAAGACTAATCAGACTAACGGCAAGGCTGCCCAATCCACTGCTGGCCATCTTGCTCCCGCGATGCGGGGTACAAACAAAGACAACGCGCTTGATTCGCGGGTTTGCGCGATAAGTCATAGCGCGAACAACAAGGCTGTCACTTGAGTTATTGGCGAAAATGCTTCTGGCGGCACCCCCAATATTCTTATCCTGTTCCCACATCGCGCGCGTGACGGTAGTGACCTGAGCATGGGTCAACATTCCCCCCATGCTGTGACCGACAAGAACATACGGGAGGTGGTTCGGATAAACCTTGTCCACTTTGGCCAATTCCTCACGTAGCCGAAGCGCGGAATAGAGAATGGGATTGCCGGTCGCATAACCAAACAACCATGGTTGGTAACGTTTCCGAACTTCCGGGTCTTGCTGAAGGCCGTTGATTGTCTTAACCCATGTAAAAGGAGTCGAGGCGAGGCCGTGCACAAAAACGACTGGAATTCGGCTGGGATCGTAAGGTTCAAGAAAATACAACCCTGTTTTCTCCATCATGTTGGCGCCTCTCAAGGTCCCCATCATTCCAAAGAGCAGCAGGTTGTTCGGTGGCTTGAAGTAGGAGATCGGAGCGGAAAAGTCAGCTGCGAGCGGGCGCGTCTTCCCCTCTACAGGTGCAAAAGGCTCATTGCTCGGCCGTCGCAACGCAAGAACAGCGTTCGATCCTTGGAAATCTAGAGTGGCGGTAACCGCTCCAGTCATTCCTCTAAGTGGCGCGAAGTTCTCTCGCGGGCTCAATGATCGGACCCCAACCAATGCACCACCGACACCACCCTGAGTTACTTCCTTTTTAACTAATGTGCGTTTGATTTTGTTAGGGTCCTCAAATGAGGTGAAGTAATTCGGGGGCCAGCTCGAGGGAAATTTGCCTTGTTGGAGTTGCAAATGGAATGTTGTGCTCTCACCGTTAAGGGTCAGTGGATGATTCCATAATCGCCCCCCGTCGGCTGATCGCAGGAGGATCGTGAGTTCGGCGGCAGCGGCATTGTAGGTGTCGCGCGCGACGGTGGGTTCTGTCCCGGAGCCAAGCTGCGGCGCTGCACCGGCGGCGACCTTCAGGTAGTCGGCTGCACGCGTTTCCGGCGGCAAAGTAGGCGAGCGCGCTTCACGCAGGGCAGCCGTAACCGCTGGTTGTTCATTTCTTGTTAACTTCTGCGGAGTAGCGCAACTTGCGAGAAAAACAACGAAAGTAGTAGCCGAAAAAAAGCGCAACTGAGCTATATTAGTTGTCATTTGGGCGCGGAGTAGAATACAATGCCACCAACCGGGCAATAAGCACACTTATATAAAGTAAACCCGTAATTGCTTCAGCCACAGCCAGCATACGAACGCTGCTCGCTATTGGCGAAATATCGCCATAACCAACAGTCGCAAGCGTGACGAAGCTGAAATAGAGACTGTTGAATCCTTGCATTGATGTATCACCGGCGGAGGCGACATTGAATGCGAACGCGTTTGGAACGAGTTCCGCCACCAGCCAGTAAGCCAGTGTCCAAAGTAGACCGAGCATCAAATACGTCGAGATGGCTGTGCACAACACGTCGCGGGTGACAGACGAGGCGCGCAAAATGAAACGCAGCAGGTTGATGATGACGAAGAGAATGAATGCGATCCCGCAAATCAAGAAAAGCTCGGCGGGAATAAGGGCCGGCCAGTATTGATTAAGCCATCTAAATAGCAGAGTGGGCACTGCGGAGGCTGCTGCGATCGCGAGAACCTTTCTCCGTCGCGCGACCGCAAGAACGCCGGCGACCATCACAAGGGTGAACAGAATTGAGATAATGAAGTGGCCGGTGTGGAGCTTCTCTACAAAGGGAAAAGCAATAATGAGCATGGACAGCGCAATCAGGAGCTGCATTGCGGTAAATCGCCCTTGTGGCGGTATTGGGTTTGGCTTCGAGGATTCCGATGCCGCGCGACCTTTTGTCGCCGGCTGGAGCTGCAGCGGTGCCGGTTGGGGACCGTTCATGGTAACTTACGATGACTCTGCCGATTTAGCCCAGGGCGGAATATCCGACCATAGTCTTATATTCATTGCCAGCCGAGAACGAGCGATCTTCACGGAGCGTTGACCGGCACCGTGCTTTTACCAAACACCAGGTAAAAAGCGGTAGCGGACTAAGGCGGCGTAGGCTGTCCATCCCGGATCTTGAGAGAGTACTCGCTCCTCGGCATAGATGCGGTAAACCAGGGACGTCCAGCCCAGCAAGACCAGAAATACCGTAACTAAATTCCATTCCTGCAGGTTGTATCCGATGTCTGCAATTATATAGGAAAGATACATCGGGTGACGGACAATTTGGTAAGGGCCGCGCCTCACCAGTTCTCGCAAAGCCGGACGAACTCCAAATCGTCTCCCGAGAGCCAAAAGACTAACCAGACTCAAACCAGCCGCTAATACTACGAGAACGAGCCCGGCTTTGGGCCACGCGACATCCCCAGGCGACCAGCGGAGCCAGATCACCTGGGCATAGGGATAAATGTATGCAACCCCGACTGCGATACTGGAAGCTAGTGAGTAGTCCCGCACCTGGGGAGCGGGTCGGGTCAGGGCAATCCCAAGAACCATCAAATGTTGCAGGACGTAGATCCAGTCCGCGGCCGTGAAGGTGGGCGTCAGGAGAAAGAGGATGACCAACTCCGCTGCCGTAACGCAGAAAAGGAGGAGGTCGGCTAATCGTCGGCCAAACATTTCAAAGTTGCGGACGATAGTACTACTAAGTGCTGCTAGTCGCTTTGCGGCAGAGCTGCGCGGATCTGCCGCGAGAAATCCGGATCTTGATCCGCGGCGCGGGCACGTTCGTTGATGTGACTCCGTTGTTTGAGTTCCGCGAAAGGAAGGCCGCCAGTGGCGATCAGGTGGCGTTCATATAATAACGTGTCGGCCTTGCCGTTGACCAAGATGCGCCAGTCCCACGGGATGCGCTTAAGTATGGGCCGCTGGGTTCGAATGTTGGTGGTGCAATTGGTGGTGATGGCATTGTACCAAAGAGGATGAGTGTTCAGAGTGTTAAGAGCGTTTAGGTATTCAAGGAAGCGCTCGCGCGCCTCTGTGGGTGAACCCACGACGTGATACAGATAAACGTCCTCGCCGTGACGATAGTTGGTGCGGACTCGGATTGAGTCGCGCTCATCGGCTACGATGTAGATCAGCGTATATTGGCGGTAGAGACCACGGAGGGCTGAATATTCTTGCCCAATGCGTTTGCGCGTTTCGATGGAAAAGCAGATCGGGAGTGCATCGGCGAATCGAAAACTGGCAATAGGATGCGCCATATAAGGCGAACCCCAATACATGATGGCGATGTCCAGGCCAGTGATCTGGGAAAGCCGCACCGTACGTTTCTCCCAGTGTGTCGTGAAGTCCGTTTCAGTCCGGTAATCGCAGTTGCGGACGTTGTTGATAGTGACTTCGTCACCATTGATCTCGGCCCAGGCCGTTTCTGCGACGTCGGGTTGCCAGAGGCCGTCATTGCTCGGCTTCAGCGTGAACCACCACAGGAGGACAAGGGCGAAGGCGGCGAAGACGGCCGCCAGTTTCAACAATTTTCCGCGAACAAAAATCACGGCGACGAGCAGAATGAGCAGGAAGATGACAGCCGCTATCTCGCGAAATGCAGGAAAATCGTAATAAATCGCGCCAAACGCCCATGCCGAACAAAGGATCGCGACGATCCAAGCCGGCAACCAAGCGAGCAATCTAAACATTCTCATCGCCACGATGACCAAAGGGTGAAGGAGAGACTTAACGCCCTTCCGATAAACTTAGAAGTCAATCGTTAGGCTGCACTCGCCTTCCGATTCGGGCGCGGCCCAGTCATCGTCGGTCGATTTCCACGTCTCATCGGGATTGATTTCATTTTCTTCTCGGTTATCTCCGACCGCCTCCACCGCCGCGACCGCCTCCGCGTCCTCCACCGCTGAAGCCACCGCCGCCCATGCTATGGCCTCCTCGACTGCTGGCTGATCGCGCAGAGCTCCCGCTAAATCCGCCGCCACCAAATGCGTTGCTGCTCGAACCGAAGCCCGAACCCGATGAGATACTGCGATTGCCAATGTTGTTTCCACCGCCGCCGAAACCAGAGCTCGTGCCGGTACTGGGTCGAGCGTTCACATTGGCACCGCCTCCGCCGGGACGAGTCCCCGCTCCCGCGCGTGCATCGAGTCCGGTTCCACCACCTGCACGATTGCCGGCGCCAGCCCCACCGCCAGGACGATTGCCGGATCCGATGTTTCCAGCTCCTCCGCTACCGGGTCGGTTGCTTGCTCCTCCGGCAAAACCCGCTCCGCTCCTGAGACCTGCCGCACCGCCGGGACGGTTAGCTGCGCTGGCCGGCTGTTGTCGAGCGCGGCCGCCGTACTTGTTAGCCGTGTTTCGATCTCCGTAAGGAGCGCCACCACGATGCTGCCCATTATGCTGCCATTTTCCGCTCTGCTGGCCACGATTGATGTTGGCGACGTTATTTTTGTTGAAATTATTCTTGTTGTTAATGTTGATATCGCCCTGACCCCAATTGCAATTGCCCCAATTGTTTGCCCACGCTGCTCCCAATATGATTCCCGTGCCAAATGCCAGCCCCATCCCGGGCACGTAGCCTGGATAATAATAGGCCGGATAAGGCCAAACTGCTGGACCGTAAACGACCTCCGCATCATACGACGGAACGTAGATGTACTGCGGGTTGGCCGGCTCAATCGTGATAACCTCCTCCCCTCCCTCCACCGTTTGAGTTTCCACTTTCTGTTGCGCGGTTGTCTCTAACGTTCCTTTGCTCTGCGCCTTGGTCCGCATGCGTTGGACCGCGTCCATCACGTCTTGCGGTTGGGCCAGAAAGGCATTTCCCAAATTCGTTGTCCAAGCGACATTTGCCGACAATCGAGTGACCACATCTGGGTATACGGCCATAGCTTGGATACTCGTATCCCAGGGCTGTTTTGCCACTCCGTCGGCGAGGGCTTTATCTTTCAGATTGGGATTGCGCTTCAACCATTGTTCAAGTTCGATTATCTCTAGCGGGTAAGTTGAACCGGCCAGGATCTGGGCCAGAAGTGGATCGGGATAAAGCGCAATCGGTGCCACTAACGAGTCCAACTGATCGTTCGGAATTTTGGGCGTTGCTTCCTGTGCCGTCATGGCCTCGGATTGGTCCGGCTGGGCTTGCGGCTGCTGCGCCAACAGCACTGGCGAGCTAGACGAGAGAAACGCCAGGGAAACAACCAGAATATAAAATCGTTGATTGAAAAGTGCAGGTCGAGGGCTTCGTAACTTCACAATGTGGATGTATCTTTTCGAGTGCGTGTCGTCCACGGATAAGCGTAGCTTGTCGAATTCGCCGGCCAGCCAATATAGGACATTGGACCTATGTTTCAGGGCGATCCCGGACACGCCACAGGCCCGTGGCTACGGAAGCGCTGGCCGCGAAGGCATCCTTTCAAATCCGGGTGCGCCGACTTTGGCGGTCCGAAGATTGTCGGCTCGAGCCAGATTCCTAAGACGAATCAGACGTTTCGTCAGATCTCCTCAGCAATCCTGTCAGCTATCCAGGTTAGCTGGATAACAACGACCTACCGCGGCCAAGGAAAGCGCCGCGTATCGCTGACAGTGGTTGATCACTTCTGGACCTTGAAATCCACTGAGTATTGGGTGGTTTCCCAAGTCACCTTTATCGTGCCGCCGCCGCTCGGATTACTCTCGATAGCGATCGCGAGTTGATCGGCTGCTGAACCCGCCGGCTCGCCTTTCATATCTACGCGCGCGAAATCCTGTTTCTCATCATACTTCGTACCCCATTGGCCAGTCTGTTTGTTCACGATCAGCGTGGCCGACTTCCCATTGTGCGGGAGCATGAACAAGGTGTAACTTCCCGCCGGAATCGATTTGCCGCCGAGCTCCAGTGGTTGCTTGGTCGAAAACAGCGTGGCTTCATCCGCTCCAAGTCGCCAAACTTTATCGAATGGAACAAGTCCTCCCCAAATTTTACGCGTCGCTCCGTTTTTCGGATCTTTGGTGTAAGGCCGCCCATATACGATCGTTATTTCGTCTCCGTCGATTGTTGCGTTGGTGGTGTCATGCGGACTGACTCGGGTGCGTTGTTGTCCGTGTGAAGGGGATGGTTGCAACAAGACCAGAAAAATAGCAGCAATCGATACTGAGAATTTATTCATGAGAACGAAGGTTCTTCGGATGTTTTGGGGCGTCCAGCAAAAACCCTTCGCCGAAATGCACTGGCGTTCTGGCAATGCTTCAACTACTTATCTTTCACTTCAACCAAATACACTCATGAAATTAGATTTGCCTTTAGCCAGCGTTCTGATGCTAACGCTTTGCGTAGCCCCGCACGTTCAATCTCAATCAGTCCTTGATCTGCCATATGCCAGCCAGGCTGCGCAGGTCAAACAACGGGTGGGCGTCACCGACATAACGATCACGTATCACCGTCCGGTCGTTAATGGTCGCAAAATCTGGGGCGGACTGGTGCCGATGGGCCAGGTATGGCGGGCTGGAGCTAATGAAAATACCACTATTGAATTTAGCACGCCGGTTTCAGTCGAAGGCAAACCACTTCCAGCCGGCACTTACGGTCTGCACATGATTCCAAGCGCAGATACCTGGACCGTTATCTTTTCCAAAATGTCGGTGGCATGGGGAAGTTACACCTACAACCAAAGTGAAGACGCGCTGCGGGTCGACGTGAAGCCACGCACTATCGAGATGGAAGAAGCGCTCGAGTACGAATTCGAAGATGTGAAACCGGATTCAGTCACGGTGACAATGAAATGGGAGAAAGTGGCGGTGCCGTTTCGTGTCTCGGTTAATTTAAACGACACAGTCGTATCCTCCATCCGGAATCAGTTGCGCGGTCGTGCTCAATATTCGTGGGAACCGTTGAATGAAGCGGCCAACTTTTGCCTGACACATAAAACCAATCTCGAGGACGGCCTCAAGTGGGCGGATTTGTCAATCCAGAATGAAGAGCGATTCGAAAACTTGAGTACCAAGGCAGATCTATTGCAGGCACTGAATCGCGCCGATGAAGCGAAGAAGGTGCGCGACCAGGCCATGCACGTAGCATCACCAATCCAGCTCTACACTTACGCTCGCGGACTGCAGGCGCAGAAACGTAGCGACGAGGCGATGACGATTTTTAAGACGGTTGCTGCAAAAGCTCCGGAAACCGTCTTTGGGCACCTGGCCTCGGCGCGCTTAAAATCAGCCGCGGGCGATTTCGATGGTGCGCTGACGGAAGCCAAAGCAGCGGAAGCGGCTACGACAATTGACGCGCAAAAGCAAAGCATCAAGGTCTTGATTGGCCGGCTGCAGTCGAAGCAGGACATCAACAAGTAAGGCGTCATCCTACTCGCGCGTCTGGCAGAGCTTTTTAGAGAAAAGCTCACGGAATTACTCGCAGGGATGCGTTCGCTCTCTAACGTCCGCTGATGCGTTTGGTTTGGGGCCGGCGGCAGGCAATTGCATTGCTGGCATTTGTCATGTCGCTACCGCTCCTCGCCGACGCGGCTCCGTCCATACTGCCGAAGCCAATGAACGCAGCTGAAATTCAGCTCGGATTGCAAAAGCTAAACGTGCTCGGGCGCGTCCTTTACGTCGCAGCTCACCCGGATGACGAGAACACAAACCTGATGGCGCTATGGTCTAACGGTTCGCTTTATAACGCCGCCTATTTGTCGTTAACTCGGGGCGATGGTGGGCAGAACCTTCTCGGACCGGAACTGCGCGAGCGTCTGGGAGTAATCCGTACCCGCGAGCTGCTCGAAGCCCGTCAAATTGACCATGCCCGGCAGTTTTTCACCCGTGCCGTTGACTTCGGATTTTCAAAAAGTGCCGACGAAACGCTGCGACTTTGGGATCGCGAGAAAATTTTGGCCGACGTGGTGTGGGTGATTCGAAAATTTCGACCCGATGTTATCGTTACCCGCTTTAGCCCCGAGGACAATCTCACGCACGGACATCACACCGCGTCAGCGATCCTGGCGCAGGAGGCGTTTAAGGCCGCAGCGGATCCGAACCGGTTTCCTGAGCAACTCAGGTGGGTAAAGCCGTGGCAGGCGAGGCGATTAGTTTGGAACACTTCGCCGTTTTTCTTCCAAAACCGGAATCAGGCTTTCGATCCGACTGGCCTAACCAATCTGGAAGCGGGCGGATTCGCGCCGCTCCTTGGCAAAGCATTCACCGAGATTGCTGCGGCCAGCTTGAGCATGCACAAGAGCCAGGGCGTAGGCAGTCCGCCACGTCGCGGCGAGCGAAAGGAGTACTTTAAATTGCTGGCTGGGCCGCCCATGACGAACGGATTGTTCGATGGCGTCGATACGACTTGGAAAAGAGTCCCGAATGCAACCGATATTGGCCGACAAGTTCAGGAGCTGATTGCAAACTTTTCCGCAGTCAATCCGGCGGCGTCGGTTCCGAAGCTTCTTGAATTGCGGAAGGCACTCACCGCCGTCGACAACAATTGGTCGATATCGAAACACGCTGATGTTGACGGGCTGATTGCGAGCTGTGCTGCGCTTTACATGGAGAGTTCGACTTCGTTGGCCGCGGTCTCACCGGGTCAGCCGCTCCCGATCAAATTCGATGCGATCAATCGATCATCCGTCCCGATCAAACTAATTAGTGTTCATGCTCCGGTTTCCGGCGAAACCTTGCGCATCGACGCACCACTCGGTCGCGATCAATTTTTAACCAAAGATCTTAGTCCAACGCTGCCTACGAATATGGTTTACTCGCAACCGTATTGGCTGCGCAAACCGCCGACCGTCGGAACATTCATCGTAGACGATCAGCAGTTGATCGGGCTTGCTGAAAATCCGCCGGTTTTTCCGATTGAAGCGACGCTCGACATTGCCGGTCAGGAAATACGCTATCTGATCGATACGTTTTTCCGTCGGGTGGACCCGATTGCGGGTGAGATTCACGAGTTGTTGGCCATAACTCCAGCAGTATTCGCCAATCTGTCGAGCGGCGCATTTGTTTTTCCCGATGAAAAGGCTCGGCCCATTGCCGTCGAGATAGCTTCTTCGACTTCAGTAGTGCAGGGCAATGTGCATCTCACTGTCCCAGCCGGCTGGCAGGTCACTCCAAAATCCATTCCGGTTGATTTGAAAGCGCCTAACGAGAAGACGTTTGCCGAATTTTCGGTAACACCCCCGGGTGGAACAGGAGAGGGAACGCTCGCTGCCGTGGTAGCTACTGGTGGTAAGGAATTCTCGTTCAGTCGCGAGCAAATCGCATATCCGCACATTGGCGTCCATATATTGATGCCTGCGGCCGAAGCCAGGGTGGTGCGGGCCGACATTCGAAAAACGGGACAACAGATTGGTTATCTGCCCGGTGCAGGAGATGAAGTTCCACAGTGTCTAAAGCAGGTCGGCTACGACGTTAAAATGCTCGAGCCAGCAGATGTGACGCCCGAAAATCTTTCCCGCTTCGATGCCGTTGTCCTCGGCATTCGCGCTTACAACACCCAGAATCGAATTGCCGATCTGCAGCGGGAGTTGCTGGACTATGTGCAGGCCGGTGGCGTAGTCGTCGTGCAATACAACACAACCGCCGACCTCAAGACTAAGGACATCGGACCTTATCCGCTCGAAATCTCGCGCGACCGCGTGACAGACGAAACCGCAGAGGTTCGAATTCTGGCGCCGGATCATCCGGTCTTAAATAGGCCCAACAAGATCACTGCCCAGGATTTCAAGGGATGGGTTCAGGAGCGCGGATTGTATTTTCCCAACAAGTGGGACCCGCATTGGATCGCCATTTTGTCATCAAATGATCCCGGCGAAAAACCGATGGATGGCGGGTTGCTGGTCGCGAAAGCCGGTAAAGGTTACTTTGTTTACACTGGCTACTCGTGGTTCCGACAATTGCCGGCTGGAGTAACTGGTGCCTATCGGCTGTTTGCCAATCTTGTTTCGCTGCGCAGTGCGGAATGAAAGGAAACGATCTTCAAAGCGAGCCTAACGGCGACTCCGCTCCTTTGTTTGGCCGCTGGTCAAAAGCTTACTGCGTAGCGCTCGGAATATTCGCGTTCGAGATCGTATTGTTCTACGCGTTTACGCTCATATTTTCGTGAACCGGCTCGATTACGTCGTGCTGATCGCGACGATTTTAGCAATTCCGTTGTATGGGCTGTGGCGGACGCGCGGTCGCGAAACGCTTGGCCACTACATCAAGGGAGACGAAAGCATTCGATGGGCTACCATTGGACTTTCAGTGCTCGCCACCCAGGCCGGGCCGATCACATTCCTTTCCATGCCGGGTCAGGCTTATGAAAGCGGAATCGGCTTTGTTCAGAATTACTTCGGCCAACCATTCGCGCTGATCACCGTTTGCGCTGTCTTCGTCCCTATTTTCCAACGACTTAAAGTTTACACAGCCTACGAATATCTGGGTCAACGCTTCGACCAAAAAACGCGATTGTTAGGGGCTTTTTTATTCCTTATTCAGCGTGGTCTGGCGGCCGGAATCACCATTTATGCACCAGCAATTATTCTCTCGGCACTACTCGGCTGGCGATTGAATCTAACGATCTGGCTCGCCGGTGGGCTCGTCGTCGCCTACACGGCGTTTGGTGGCACGAAGATCGTTAGCATTACTCAGCGGTATCAAATTCTGATCATCTTTGTCGGGATGGCTTTGGCCTTTATCATCGCGGTGCATCGACTGCCATCCGGATTATCGTTCGGCCGTGCCCTAACCGTCGTTGGTGGGATGGGAAAACTACAGGCGGTCGATTTCTCGTTAGACCCGGATCGGCGCTACACCTTTTGGTCGGGAATTTTTGGCGGATTTTTTCTCGCACTCTCGTATTTCGGCGCCGACCAGTCTCAGGTTCAACGGTATCTCGCCGGCGGGTCGTTAACCGCCAGCCGATTCGGTCTCCTTTTCAATGCAGTTGTGAAAGTGCCGATGCAATTTCTCATTCTGCTGCTGGGAGCAATGGTTTTCCTATTCTACCAGTTCGAAAAACCGCCTATCTATTTTAATCGCCCAGCCTATGACAGAGCAATTGCCCTCGGACATGGTGCCGAGTTAAATGAGTTACAGGCCGAGTTCGATGACGTATTCGCCCGCAAACGTGACTTGCTGAATTCATCAGGCGCAAATCCCGCGTCTCGTCAGGAAATTCTGCAGCTTGACGGCGAGGCCCGCGAACTGCGCGACCGCGCAAAAGCGATTCTTGAACGCGTCGGCGCCAGCCCGAAAAGCAAGGATTCCGACTACGTCTTTATCACTTTCGTACTCCAGCATCTACCACACGGCGTCGTTGGACTGCTAGTTGCAGTCATCCTGTGCGCTACGATGTCGGCTACTGCGGCGACGCTGAATGCGCTAGGGTCAACCAGCGCGGTCGATTTTTATCGACCGCTGATCCGGCCGAACGCGCCTGATCACCATTACGTGGTTGCGACCGAGTTATTGACGATCGCGTGGGGACTGGTGGCAATTGGTGTGGCCTCATACGCGAGCCTGGTCGAGAACCTGATCGAAACCGGCAACATTCTCGGGTCAATCTTCTACGGGAGCATTCTCGGGTTGTTCCTGGTGGCGTTCTTTTTGCGCAGTGTTCGCGGTTCGGCGGTGTTCTTCGCCGCGCTTCTTGCTCAGTGCCTGGTGCTGATCCTTTTTTGGAGCCTAAGCATCAGTTATCTCTGGTACAACCTGATCGGTTGTGCGGCGGTGCTGGTATTTAGTCTAGCGCTGCAGCGAACCATTTTCGCGAAGTCATCTCCAGCTTAACAACCATGGCCGGGCCGATTATCTGTTTCGGGCAACAACCGTGCGGCTTTTTTCCAAAACGATTTCTCTATGCCAAGATTGTCACCGCCAGGCAACTTCAACAGGAAATGGGTGGCGAAATCGTGTTTTTCTTTCACGACAGCGATCACGATCCGCGCGAGACGATAACTATCTTGCGAGAACGACATTCTGGTCGTAAACATCGCGTCAATTTCCGATTCCTGAACTCGATTCAAAAGGAGTTCTCACCTCTCTATGCAAAGCGCATTCTTCCGAACTGGCATTCGAAAATGGTACGGCAGCTGCCAACCTACGTTGACCGCGAACTGGTCGACATGTTCCAGGAAGTTGACGCTCACAACCCGGCTGATTTTTGCCTGAAGATGTACGGCAAGATGGGGCTGCTGGACGGCGTCCGAGTGGAGAGATCAAGCTCACCCGAATTCAGAAAGCGTGCAGTTTCGGTGGACGATTATTTTGTTGATGTCCAGTGGGAAGGTGAAACGGTTCGGGCCCGCTGCCGGGAGGGAAAATTGCTGCTGCACAAAGGCGCCAACCGGTTCATCGAGCTCCCTTCCCAGGATTTCGATACCACTCAAATCAGTCCTGCGCGTGATACTCGTCTGCGGTGGATGCAATCGGTCATTCAATGCACGCACTACGTCGCCGGTGCCGGCGAACAGGAGTACTTGAACGAAGTTGATGCGCCGGGCATCACGTTCGTACCCCGAATGGACATTTCCGAATCAGACGAGGCTTATACTGAAAATTGATGGCACGGAGACCATTGAGAATTGGCATTACCTGTTTCCCACTGGTCGGCGGAAGCGGCATCCTCGCGACATCGTTGGGGATGGAGCTCGCGGCGCGTAATCACGAGGTTTACTTTTTTAGTTATGCCAAACCAGTGCGTCTCGACCTAACGGCGCCACGAATTCACTTCCATGAGGTTGCCGTGGGCAAGCACAGCGTCTTTCCGTGTCCCGATTACACCTTGCCCTTGGCCGTAAAGATGGCGGATGTAGGCCGAGCGGAGCGCCTTGATCTATTCCATGTCCACTACGCTGTGCCCCACGCGACGGCAGCGTTTTTAGCGGCGGAAATGATCGGCAATTCGGCCCCTAAAATCGTGACGACGCTTCACGGGACCGATACAACCATGCTTGGCCAGAATCCGCAATATCGCGGCGCGATCACGCACGCTTTGACCCACTCCGATGCGGTTACGGCCGTCTCCGAAAACTTGCGACAACAGACTATTGAAACATTTGCCCTCACCGGAAGAGTTGACGTAATTCCAAATTTTTTTACTCCAACTGCGCCGACTCGAAGCCGCGAGGAAGTCCGCCGCGATCTCGGCCTAACCGACGAATTTCTGGTGCTACACATGTCGAATCTTCGTCCATCAAAGCGGATTGATCTTCTGTTAAGAATCATCGTAAAGATGAAACACCGAAATCGAGTCCGGCTGCTGATTCTCGCCGGCAGTTCCTTCGCTTCTTGCGAACCTCTCCTCGACGAACTGGCCATTCGGGAAAACGTGATCGTGCGGACCGCGACCGAACCGGTTGAAAATTATCTCCAGGCGGCCGACGCCGGGCTTTACACCTCTGAGATTGAGAGCTTCGGTTTGAGCATTTTAGAAACGATGTTTTTTGCAAAGCCGATCATTGCTTTTCGAGTAGGCGGAATCCCTGAAGTGGTTGGCGACACTGGCTCGCTTCACAAGTTTGGCGATGTCGATGCCATGGCGAAAACGGTCGACGAATTGATCGAATCGCCGGAGCAAGCTTGTGAAATAGGTGAGGCCGGTCGAAAGCGAGCTTCACTGGAATTCACAGCGCAAAAGGCAGTACCGCGTTACGAAGCAGTCTATCGCCGAGTGTTATCGGCTTAGCCTTAGCGGCCGCGGATTTCCTTGCCCTATCTGACCCGATCTCAATAGAGATCCAGGCGCGTCGAGATTGAAAGCTGGCGTTGTGAGAGAGTTGCCGGCGCGGCTCTAGGAACTTGTTCATGCTCACTGAGTGAGTCTAATCTTCCAAATCAAGTCCCCGTAGTTCAACGGAGAGAACGAGGGTTTCCTAATCCGAACGCTTTCCCTTTGTCACCGAGCAAACCTATTTCGTGGAGCTGCCAGTAAGTGCCAGAATTTGCCAGTCGCCGACAATTATCTGGCAATAAGTGGCGACACAGAGACAATTGGCCGCGCAGACCCTGAGGAAATCAATTCAACACAGCGGAGACGAACATAGCCGGCCCGCGGTCCATCTAATATCCGACGTGTTGCCGTTCGGTCGCCTGTGGTCGGCCACCCAGATGCAATCGCCAATACTATCGGCTGCGAAAGTTCTATAGCCGCTCGCATGATGCTGTGATTCGCGTTTGCGATAAAGCTGGCAACGTGATCGAGGCGCACGAACAGGCGGGGGGACCCAATCGTGCGTGGCATTGTGGCCTGAGAGAACAGAGGAAATAACCATGAACTCATTCAATCCAAACTATTTCATCCACGCTGCAAACATCCTGCTGGTGGTGGCCTACAGCGTTCGCGACATTCTGTGGTTGCGTCTGTTCGCGGTGGCTGCCTCGCTGATCACGATCCCATATTTCGTGCTGCAGCCGACAACCTTGTGGGCGCCGCTCAGTTGGAGTGTCGTGTTTGCAGCGATCAATTCGCTGCAATCATGGCGTCTCTTCATCGAGCGTCGTCCAGTCAAACTGACGTCTCAAGAGGAGGAGATTCGACGGCTTGCTTTCCAAGACCTACCTCATCGGAAAGTCCTTCAGGTTCTGAGCATTGGATCCTGGACAACGCTTGACGTTGGAGTGCGATTGATAGAAAGGGGTAGACGTCCCGACGCTGTCTCGCTAATTGTTCGTGGGAAAGTACGGGTCACGAAGGGTGGCCGTGTTCTGGGTGAACTGGTGGCGGGCGACTTCGTGGGCTCCGCCCTCATTTTGAGCGGAATCCCGGCCGACTTGGATGCGGTAACAGTGGAGCCGGGGCGCGCCATGCGTTGGGAGGTTGGAGCATTGGAGCGTTATCTCGCCGCCAACCCCGAAACGCGGACCGTAATGCTGAAGCAGGTCGCCCGTGACTTGGCTGGGAAAATGGAGCGTGTGACCGGGGCTTCATCGAAACCGCCCGATACGGCGCAATAGCGATGCGTTGAGGCATTCCGGCACAGACCTCGTTCCATCTCGCCAGCAGCGCTTTATCTTCGCATCTCACTAGGTCGACAGCTTGACACCTCGAACAATCGACTCTTAGGCCTTGCGAGCGCGAGAGTCCTTTCCAATTTCTATTTCGGCACGTGACGTCTCTCGAAATAGTACATCATTGTGAAGTTCACCTGAAACTTCTTGTTGCCGCCGTCGCAGTCCTTCTCCAATGTGGCACTGAGGACAAGCGGAACCTGCGGGAGGCGTTTGGCGACGCCCAGATCTACTGTGTGCGTCCATTGATCCCGATTTTCAAAATTAATCTTTGCCTTGTATCTCGTAAAAATCGACCAATCGTACGAAAGAATGAAAATAGCCGGTAGTGACAGCTCAAGATAACGCTGCGGGGGCACATTGTGTTCTTCAGCGACGGAATGGTTATATTCGGCAGTCGGGGTAAGCGTCAGCCAGCCAGTGATATCGTGGGCGACGGCCCACAACGCGTGTAGGCGCCACACACTGTCACCAAGGGCGGGATTCGAAGCGGTATCTGCATGCAACTCGAGTCCACCGCCTGTACGCAACGTCTTGCTCAGCCGAAACGCGGTGGCTGTGGCAACCTCAATATCACCGAGACCGCCTATCTCGAGGTGGCCGGACTCTTGATCACTCCGGTCATAAACGAAGGGAACCTTAAGACGCACAGCCCAGTCTTGCTGGTCGCGGATGTGCCACACCCACCATTCTCCCAAGGTCCATTTAGCCTTTTCCGCACCATGTTCAAATTGGTCCCACTCTGTGTCCAACCATAGACTAGACTCGATGATGGTCTGATCGCGTAATGCCTTGAGCTGGTCTGCCGTCGTTACCGCGGAATCAACGGAGGACTGTCCCGCTGCTGGCAACACGCGCGCGGCGAGTAAAGCAAGAATAACAAGCAGAAATATAGCGAAAGAATTGAATCGAATAAGGAAAGCAGACTGGTGCTGCGATCCAGCGCGTCCGAGCGCCTTGCAGTAATTCATTGAGAACCCCTTCGTTGGAGCGCCTCAAATCAATCCTCCAATCGCTTTTGGTTAAAGTGCGGACCGACTTCTTTGGCCTCCGTCCCAAGACAGTAAGTCCCGCTTGTTCAGTGCTGACAAACGCATTTGCAGAAAAATTTGAAATGGATTTACCGATTTGAGATCGGCCGGCGCTGTAAGTTAGCCAACCCCGTCCCTCCAGGGGTTACACCTCTCCTACAAGCGCCAATAGAAGCATGAATCTGTTTGGCGACGCCCACGTTTCACTTGGTTGGTGACGCTGCATCTTTCGGTGCGAGCGAGGCGACGATTTTCTCGAAGCGCGGATCGCCGCGGAGCGGGTCCCAGAACGGGAAGGTCTTGAGTATGCCGTAGGGGGTGCAATAAGGTGCGCACACTCCGGGTTGAACGACGGCGCTCAACTGCTCGATAGCGAGATCTTTCTCGCCCGTCCACGCCGCAATCATGGCGAAATAGGCGCTAACTATCGGTCCATTGAGAGCGTCCATTGAAACCGGCAGCAGCTCGGTCGCGCGGCGTCCTTCCTCCAACGCTGCTTGTTCGTTGCCGAGAGCGGCATCGATATTTCTCGCGTTTTGCAATCGGCAATCGCAATTCTAAAATCGGAAATTGATTTGTCCCCGTAGTTCAACGGAGAGAACGAGGGTTTCCTAAGACGAAAGTGGCATTTCATCACACTTCGTCAGCAATCGTCTCAACTACTCAAATTGCCTTTTGCTAGTAGCTTGCACTGGAAGCTTCGTCATCCCACGTCATCAGGAATCTGCTCATTTCTCGATACCCGGGTGACACAAAGGGTGACACAAATTTCAACACAGCCTTCTTTAGAGCTAATGCCCAACTTTACTTGGTTGGTGACGCTGCGTCTTTCGGCGCGAGCGAGGCGACGATTTGCTCAAACCGCGGATCGCCACGCAGTGAATCCCAAATACCCATGCGCACCGGATCATTTCGCTTTGTCTTCACAGAGTTTCTGGAAGCGCGGGTCCCACCGGAAGAGGGTTTGGGCGATTTGTCCGGAAACATTCAAAGTTCCATGTCGTTACTCGTAGTGTCTCGCCAGCTGTGCATGACCAAATTGGCGCAACCAGAGCGAGGCAGAGGGCTACGCGCGTAATTATCGACGACACCGAAGCGTTATAACAAACCAGCACGGAAAAGTGAAGCCGTTCGAGAACGCGGCGGTGGCACAAGCACAGCAGCCAACTGCCGTTCACTAAGCCATGAACTTAATAAGGCTCAGGAAAATTATGATTGACATCGACCTACGGTCGTTGCTCGAATGGCCGCCCGCGAAAACCTCAACTTAAAGGGTCAAGCATGAAAACTCGATTTCGCCTCATGCCTGTATTTTGCGCAGCAAGCGCCATTTTACTGATTGTCAGCCCGGCGGCGCAGGCTGGATACATCGTAACCCTGCGGCAAGTCGGACCCAATGTCGTCGCGACCGGAAGCGGAGCGTTTGACGTGACCGGACTGCCGGACCCGGCTACCGCCTTTGCCCAGTCCTTCATCAACCCATTTATCGGAAATATAGTAACGGGGTCTTCTAACGCGCCGTCCGGCGCCTGTGATGCGTATGAAGCCGCGATCACTGGACCTAGCAGTTTTGGAAGAGGACCTCCGACGTCCGCAAGCAGCGGGACCGGGGACATTGCAGGTATGCTATTTTTCGGTGGCCGCGATTCACTCCTGCTGGTGCCAGAGAATTATGTCTCCGGCACCGCTCTATCAGATAGCGCGATCTATAAGAATACGACGTTGGTCACCCTATTCGTGACGCCCGGCACGTACGTATGGACCTGGGGGGATGGAGCGGACCAGAAGTTCACGCTCCAAGTCGGGTCGGTGGGCGTCCCGCGTGTCCCTGATCGCGGCTCGACAGTTTCTCTGCTCGGCTGCACTTTACTCGGCTTGGCTGGCTTACGGCGCAAATTGGGCTGTTAAGACCGGTTTTGTAACAAGCTCTGTTCCACCATCTCTGTGTGCGCGCGGAATTGAAGCGTGAACGGTATCGTCGCGATTAGCGGAACATCATGAGTGGTTGCTGCTGACACGCAGACTAATCGCGGTTCTATCCTCGAAACACGACAGGGGCGTGGTGGGGGCGACTTCTGCGCGAGAACCAAATGTCAAATATTTAGATCCGACGCAACTCTCCCTTCAACACGGCTTTTGCAAGAAGCTCAGGCGATGCCGTGATCCGCGTTTACGATTCTACTGGCAACGTTCCGCCGGAGCACGTCTAGCGGAGGCCTAATGTCGGCAAGGGTCGCTACTCGGTTGGTGGCTCGTGGCTCACAATCGGGCTCTGAGCCGTTTTTCTCAGTGAAGCGAGAGCTTGAACACCGTTCCGCCCGTTCCGAAACCCCCATTTCCAGGGCCGCCTTGCGAGCACGTTCCGTAGAGGTTCCCGTCCGCGCCCACGATCACACCAGCGGCTGGAGAGCTTCCGTCGTTCCCATTAAAGCTGTGCAGCACCGAATAAGAAAAATCATTCTCCCCGAGGGGTTCGATCTTGAACACGGTTCCCTGTTGCGCGGCACCTCCCGATATTGTCGTGCCGTAAAGGTTCCCGTCCGCATCAATGGCGAGGACTCCGTACGGCCACTGGCCGTCGCCGGGTGCTCCAAAACTATGCACTACGAACTCCCCGGTCCCGTCCTCGGGAATTATGAAGACGGTGCCTCCGTTAAACTCACCGCCCTTAGAAGTTGTGCCATACAGGTTGCCGAACTGGTCCCTGATCACACCTGCTCTGGGCCATTTCCCATCGGCGATTCCGACATTGGAACCAAAACTATAGATCACACTATAATTCCCGGCGTTGTCGATCGCGAACACGGTGCCCTGGTTCTGGGTGCCACCTTGGTATGTCGTGCCAAAGAGGTTCCCAGACGGATCGAAGAGCAGACTTCCGAGCGGATTGTGGCCGTCGCCGATTATGGCGTTAAAGTCATGCAGCACAGTCAGCATTCCGGAGGGGCTGAGTTTGAATACGGTGCCATTCTGCCCATGTTCGCCGCCGTTTTGGGCTGTACCGTACAGGTTCCCAGACCCGTCGAAGATCAGGCCGGCAACGGGATTCTTCCCTAATGGAGGACAGCATAGGAAACTATGGAGCACCGTCTCGTTGCCACTGGTGTCGATCTTGAAGATCGTTCCCTTTCCTTGGGAGCCGCCGATTTGCGTTGTTCCGTAGAGGTTGCCGAAGCTGTCGATCACGAGATCTGCTTCGGGGTCCAGGCCATCGGGGCGGGCCACGAAACTATGGAGCACCGTCTCGTTACCACTCGTGTCGATCTTGAAAACGGTTCCCCGCGTACCGGTGCCGCCTTGTGCGGTTGTGCCATACAGGTTCCCGGATTGGTCCATGATGACGCCCCCAATCGGAGTCAGGCCATCCGGGCGTGACGTAAACGTATGGAGCACCGTCAGTGTCTGTGCGTGTGCTGACACGACTGCGGCGGAAACAGCTGCGAGCATTACCACTATCCGACGCGGGCAGAATGAAGAACAAATCGATGGGTCCATGGATAATTCCTTTCTTTTCCCCAGCTAAATTGATTGTGGGATTGCGGGTCCGGAAGAGACGAAGAACCTAGCGAAGAAAAAGTCCTCCGCCTGATTCAGATCCGTTAAGAGATAGGATTATGCCCTACAGCCAAGGAGCCTATAGGACCTTGGACCTATATCGCCTTATGTCAGGTTCCGCCTTATTATAATACAGGCGAATATCTGGATGAGGGCCGGGACGTTTTGCTCCCGGAAAGCGCTCTGAGTTGGTAGAAGAACTGAAAATGATGCTAGCAAAGCAGGAGTCCAGAGAGAATCTGCGGTCAGACGGCAATGCGGTGGCATTTGTGAAAGAATATCGGCAGATACGATGAAAAAGATGAAACCGATTTTCGAGGATATTCCGGCAGAATGCGTCATCGTTCGCGTTCTTGGATTGAAATTCAGAATCGGCGATCCGAGATTGGAAGATTAACTCGTCCCCGTAGTTCAACGGAGAGAACAATGGTTTCCTAAACCCTAATACTAACCATGATAAGGTTTATCGCGCTCCGTTGAATAACCTTCCTCCATTGCTTTGACCACTTTTCGCCAACCGGGCTCCTCAAGTGCTGCCCGGGTTTTGCCACGCCAGACTATCGTCTTTTACTAGGTGCTGAGAATACGCTGGTCGTACTTGGTTTACCCTGGAATCATCATGCTGCTCCTGGACATGCTCGTATTGTGCCTGGACCCTGAGCTACGCCACGGGCCGACAAACTTGGCCGTTTACTGTTGCTAATCAGGAGATTGACCGGGAGACGGTTCCTCCGTTGGAGTTTCCCCCTCCTCCTCCGGCCACTCGTCTTCAGTCACTTTCCACGTTTTGTCGGGGTTGTAAGTGTCCATGCCCTGAAAGATCTTGAGCGTGTCGGGTCCGAGATCTTTTTCGTAGACGACGCCGTCCGGTCCGACCATGAAGGTTTTCACGCCGGTAACACGGTATTCTGCTGGCGCCGCCACCAGCCCGAAGCCGCCAATCATCGCACCTCCGACAACGAAATCCATTTCACCCATCGGAGCAGCCGGACCCTGTTTCTTTAGGACTTTGAAATAATAACCGTGATACGGCTTCTCCTTCTCTGTGTAGCCTTGCTCCAGAGCTTTGGCGACCTCCTCGCCGACTGGGCCGGCCCAGGTGCCATCGGCATTCTTCCACGCCAGACCATCATGTTTGCCAGGCGTGCTAATGATCTTCTGCGCATACTGATTCACTTTGGAATCGTCATGTTTTTCAGTTGCGTACTCCTTCTGCGCATCATCGAACCCGCGACAAATCGTAATGGCATCGAGTTCGTTTGCGCCGATGCGCCGGTTTAGAATTTCTTCTTTACCGATTTTTGTATCGAACATCCATTTGCCCTTTCGTTTCACGATCGGGATCGGCAGGGGGAAGTCATCCTTGCCGACTTCAAGAATGGCATGGTCACCCTTCGTTTCGAGCGAGTTCTTTTCCTTTGCCATCGCGGCAAAAGCGACAGCCCGGTTCTTGTCCTGCACTGCATCTTCCGAAGCGATGATATCATCGCTGTCAGGTCCGAGAATTTCTTTCAGGGCTGCTTGATCGAATGATGCAGCCGCCTGCACAAGGGCATCAGCAGCCTCTTTCGCGCTGGCGAACTGCTTTTGGCCTGTCGCTGTCTCTGCAGCGGCATCTTGTTTAGTCGCCGCTCCGAGTAATACCGGAACTAAAACAACGCACGTGATAGCCGCACAAGTGACGAGAAGAGTTTTCGATGAGCTATTTGTTTTCACATTCTTCATCATAGTCTTGTTTCTCCTTGGCCTATCTTCTCCCTCCGCCGCCGCCTCTGCCACCACCGCCACGGCCGCCGCCTCCTCTGCCTCCGCCGCTAAACCCGCCGCCACGACTTCCGCCGTAACTACCGCCACCGCGACTGTAGCCGCCGCCCTTCATGCTGGAGCCGCCGCGGCTGCTGCTGGCGCGCGCATAGTTGCCACTATTTCGGCCGCCACCGCTGCCGCTAAATGCGCTCTTACTTCCCCCGCTCGATACGCTGCGGTTGCCAACGCTGTTGCTACCGCGATTGCCGCCTGCGGGCTTCGTGCTTGGTCGAGTGCTAGCCCCGCCGCCCGGGCGATTCCCGCCACCCGGCCTCGTCGACGCTCCGCCGCCAGGTTTCGTTGATGGTCTGTTCCCCGCGCCTGCGCCGGGGCGATTACCAGCACCGGCACCAGGCCGATTATCTGCAATGCCGGCCCCGCCACCACCAGGACGGGTTCCGCCGGCACCAGGCCGATTCCCGCCTTGGCCAGGTCCCCGTCCACCGAATTTGTCCGCCGTTCCTCGATCGCCGTACGGAGCGTTGCCGCGGTGGCTGGGGTTGTGCTGCCAGCGATTTCCCTGGCCAGCGCCAGCTCCGCGGTTCACGTTTCGATTGGTGTTTCTGTTCACGTTCCTGTTGAAATTATTCTTGTTGTTAATGTTGATGTCGCCACCGCCATGCCAGTCGCAATCGCCCCAGGCGCCACCGGCCCAGGCACCGAGCGCAAATCCCGCCGCGCCCCACGCCAGCCCCATCCCTGGGTAGTAGCCCGGATACGTATAGGGGTAATAGGGATAAGCGGGCGGAGGAGCTCCATACACCACCGTCGGATCATAGGAGGGAACGTAAACTACGTCGGGTTGAGCCGGCTCAATCGTGATAACTTGTCTGCCGCCTTCGACCGTCTGGGTCTCTACTTTCTGTTGCGCGCTTGTCTGTAGGTTCCCGGTCCCCTGAGCCTTGCCGCGCATTCGCTGGACGGCCGCCATGACGTCGGATTGTTGTGCGAGAAAAGCGTTACCGAGATCGGTCGTCCATTGGATATTGCCCGCTAATCGTTGAACAACATCGGGAGTCGCAGCCAGAGACTGGACGCTCGGGTCCCACGGTTGTTTGGCTAAAGCATCCGCCAGCGTCTTGTCCTTCAAGTTTTTATTTTTGTCCATCCATTGCTGAAGCTGGATGATCTCCAAAGGGTAGGTAGAAGCCGCCAATGTCGTTGCCAGCAGCGGATCGGAATAGAGCGCAATCGGTGCAACCAGCGAGTCGAGTTGCTCGGGCGGAAGGTTTGCCGCAGGTTGTTGTTCCGTCGTGGTCGTCGTCATCACCGGGGCCTGGCCCTGCGGCGGGGCAGGACTTCCAGTTTGTCCTAACGAGATCTGTACGCCGATAAAGAAAATGGCAAACACGCTATAACAGCGGTTGGCCCAACATTTGGCTCGATCAAATTTTAACTTCATAGCTTTCGTGCCGTTCATCCCAAATTTGCGGTTGTGTTGCAGGTGGTGCTATCGGACCTTTGGCCTAGATGGCGGAGGGGACTCAGGTCATCGCTTTGGTTTCTCCCGTTGACGTGCCCGGTACTGAATCGCCCACGAATGTGCCGCTTGTAAGGGATTGCCTCCTTCGTGTCGTTCGAGCCATGCCTTAAGGCCCTCCTTGTCGATTGGCAGCTCAAGGACCTGCGGCCTGCCAGTTAATTTGATGAACGTGGCCCGCACAGCGTTCATGGTTGGAAAGACGATCTCGTCCATTGCTTCCGGTTTACCCTGGGACGCATAAGCGTGGAAGTTGGCCCAGCGTCCATCTGCTCGAAGCACGAACATGTGTGTCCGTGGCACGGGATCGCTTGGCGCGACTCCGGTTTGTGTTACGAGATACGGACCGGTCTCATAGCCAGAGCCCAAATCCAATATCTGCGCGTCGTGATAGTCATTAGTGATAGTTCTCATAAATTCCGTAGAAGTTGATCCCAGTGTCATTTTAGCTCTTGCAAATCAGCCAGTAGCGCGGAGTAGTTCGGAGTAGGCAACCGACTAGTTGCGCAAATGCTGTGGCATAGAAATCTCGTGCGTCCGTCAGCGCGGTCTGCGGCCTCAGTATTTCCACTTCTGATTACGATCTCGCCCGCTGCCGGGAAGCGCTGCAGGTAACGCTGAATATTCATTTGAAATATCCAGTTCATTTTGGCGCGTCAGTTCCCCTAAAATCACCACCGAGGGCCAGATAAAGATTCACGCGTTCGCGAAGGCGGGAGGCGCGGACTTGAGTGAGTTGAACTTTCGCAGCGAGATTTTCTCCGCCCAGACGTAAGACGGTGAACATGTCGATCTGGCCTTGTTCCAGCTGGTGCCCGCCGAGTTTCACCGACTCGGCACTGCTCGAAACAGCGTCGGTCAGCGCGCCTTCGCGCTTATGCAGGTAGTAATCGTTCGCGAGAGCATTCTCTATGTCTTCAAACGCGCGCAATGCCACGCCCACGTAGCTTGCGGCGGCGGCTTTTTGCTCGGCGGTGCGAAGGTCTTGCGCAGCCTTGAGTTCACCGCCGAAAAAGATCGGTTGGGTGACGCCAGCGGCCAAACTCCAAACGACGGCATCGAGCGTGCCGACGGAATCCAGTTGCGCTGTTCCGAGTCCGCCAGTAGCGCTGAGCACAAAGCGGGGCAGCCGCGCGGCGCGAGCTTCGTTCACGCGATGAAAGGAAGCAGCGAAGCGACGCTCACTGGCGATAACGTCCGGCCGGCGTTCGAGAAGTTGTGCCGGCAGACCAGCGGGTACGGCTCTCGGTTGGTCGGGAAAGGAACGTCGCACATCAAATCTACCGGCAGGATAGCGGCTGGTCACGACTTCGATAGCGCGAATCGTTTGCGCTCGGACTGCTTGTGCAGTGTAAAGCGCATCCTCTGCGCTGGCGGTACGCGACCTGATCTGCGACACATCGAAATCGCTTGCGAACCCCTGCTGTTTGCGCACGTCGGTGAGCTTCGAATACTCCTGGTAAAGATTGAGCGTCTCCTGCGCGTTCGCTTCCTGTTGTGCTGCCTCAATTGTCGTGAAGTACGCCCGCGCCACAGCAGCAGCGAGCGATTGCCGCGCAAATTCGTAGTCGGCTTCCAGCGCCCCGCTTTCAGCGAGCGCAGCAGCTTTTTTCGATCGAATTCGGCCCCAAACGTCGGCTTCCCATGCGGCGCCAGCAGCGATGCCATACACCCAACGCTGTGATGATTCATCCGTGCTCGTGTCGAGGCCGGCGCCGCCGGTATTTTCGGTTCCTGGAGGCCCGAAGTCCGGCGGGTTAATGCCGCGACCAAGATCGCCACGGAGTTCCTGCCCCTGCCGCTCACCGAGTCCCTTCATTGCGATGCGCGGATAAAGCGATGATGCAGCTATTCGCACGGCAGCACGCGATGCCTCCACCCGCGCTGCGGCGGCTTTGAGGTCCGGGTTCCGCTCGACCGCGTCCGCAACGAGCGCGGTCAGCTCCGGGTCGTGGAAGGTGAGGATCCAATTCGGCACCACAGCGCCGCCGCGATGCGGGCCCGCCCAAGTGCCTGGGATTTTCGCGCGGGCGGACTCGGGCATGATGTCCGCGCCAAACGGCGGCTGCTTAATCGCGCAACTGACTAGCGTGAGACACGATGCGGCCCCCAGAAAAACTCGGCTATTCATGTCGACGCGCGTTTAATGAAGCTTCCACACGAACCAGTCCAGCTTCGCCGAAACTCGCAGGAAGACTTTGCGCACGATGTGGATCATCTTGCCGTGTTCGGTGTAAATCGCGCCGCCGCCCCGGGCACCGGCGGCGAGGAAAAGCTCGCGGTCCTTAGGCGAAAGGAGGAGGCGTACCGCGATGCGCTGTTCCGGTGCTACTACTGGTAGTGTATTCTGCAAATTCCCGCTGATTGGCATCTGCCCTTGTGCCGTGGCCCACAGGATTGAGTCCACCACGCATTTAATGATGCGACCGGGGTACTGCATCATGTAGATTTCCGCTTCGTCCCCGGCCTCGACATAGCGCAACTCGTTCTGCCGGAAAAAAGCGAGCAACCAGGGGTTGTCCTCCTCGATAAAGCTCATCACAGGCATGGTCGCAAACTGCGTCGCACGCACCCCCGGGCGCAGCGCGAGATTCGCTACGCGACCATTGGCCGGCGCCAGGTAGGTCGTGCCTTCGCGATCGAATTTCGCATTGATCAGGTCCGCTTCCGACTTGCTAATCTGCGCTCTGGCCTGCGATTCCGTGGCGTCGGCGGCAAGGAATTCACTTTGCAGATTGCCGAGGTCGCTTTGCGACTGTTCAAGGTCAGCCCGCTTCCCTGCCCCAGTTGTGGCCAAGGCGGTGAATTGCTCGACGCGTTTTTTCGCCAGATCGATCCGCGGGGTCAGCGAGGCTTTTTTATTGGTGGCGTTGTTGAGTTGATCCTGCGCTCCGCGCAACGTCGCCTCGGCGGCTTTTTCCGTCGCCTCGAAAGGTACCGGGTCGATCTTGAAAAGCACATCGCCTTTCTTGATCGGCCGGTTTGGTTCAATCGGAACCTCCGTTACCTGACCGGTCACACGCGGCACTATCGGGATTACATAATTTTGCGCCCGCACATCGCCCGACGACGGCGCGCAGATGTTCATGAACAAAATCAGAACTGTCAGCGCGATGATCGGGATGGTGACGACAATTACCTGGCTGGTGATGTTCCACGGCAGCAGCTTGAACTTGAAGAAGATCAGCCAAACGATGACGGAGTAGATGATAAGGAGAAGGAGTTCCATTGCGCCTTAGCTCCGTCCTGAGCTGGTTTTTGCTTCGAGCTCCGCGACTCGGGCTCGGAGTTTGTCGATTTCTTTCTCCTCGCCGATTACCTCCCCACCAACGTGGCCGTGGGATTCGTCGACATCTGTGCCGTACGCCATCTTGTGCAGGACCGGCTTGGTGTAAGCCCAAAGCCAGGCAAATGGCCACAGCAATCCGCCAAAGCAAAGTGATAACAGGCATACGCATTGGATCGCCTTGGCTTGGGGGTGCCTTCTCTTTTCCGCAATCTTTTCTGGCAGGATGTGCACCATCCAAAAGGCCGCGATTCCAATAATCGGCCCAATGACGAGCACGACCCACGAAATACCATTAGCGATTGCGTCCAGCGTCTCGCCCTGAAAAAGAGAGGCGCGCGCCAGTGACGGCGTCGTTAGAAACGCTCCCAAAATGAGCCACTTTAACTGTTTGCGAGTCATAATTATACTAACTACCTGGCTTGGTTCGCGAATTAGCAGCGCAAGTAATTTGAGATACGCGGTGTTGCCTCGGTATCGGACTTTAGGCTGATGCCGCGATTTACATTCGGCCCGTTTTCAGTTCTCCATTCCCGCTGTAGGACTTTGAGGCATTTGGTTTATCAAGGGAGTGGATTCGGGCCGAGTTGGCCGAGCTGCTCGACTGCTACTGGTTGAACGACGAATCTGAACGTCGCGTTGCCGGATTCTCGTTAGCGACAGATTGGCCGAAGCGCCACCAAGCGACGTGAATTAAGCCGTCGCCTCCCGTCGAAGCGATAGTTAGCCCCTTGTCCTCTGTAATAAAATGATTGCGCCGGCAACGCCGGACACAATCGATGCCGCCAAAATTCCGACCTTCGCCGTCTCCAGCATGAGTGACGAGCCAAAGGCGAGATTTGCCACGAAGAGCGACATGGTGAACCCGATGCCGGCGAGCGAACCCACACCGAAGATCTGTCGCCAGCCAACGCCGCTCGGCAGGAATGCAAGTCCAGTTCGCACACTTAGCCAGGAAAATAAAACGACGCCGATTGGCTTGCCAAAAGCGAGACCGCCAAGGATACCAAGGCTAATCGGACTTACGAGCGCGCTACCGACACCCGCGCCCAGCGCGACGCCTGCATTTGCGAGTGCGAAGACCGGCATAATGACGTGCTTTATCCATGGGAGGAGCGCATGCTCAAAGCGAAGCATCGGCGATTCGGCGCTTTTACACTGTTCCGCCAGTACGTGCACTACGGTGCTCTTGGTTGCGCCATGTTCGATCGACTGACCTGCTTCGTCGGCGCTCCGGTATTCATCGAGTATCTTTTCGCTGCGCTGGAGGAAAGCACGGCTATCGATTCCTTGACGCGCTGGGATTGTGATGGCAAGCAACACTCCGGCCACGGTGGCGTGAATTCCGGATCCAAGAAACGCGAGCCACAAGCCGAGGCCGAGCACCACATAAGTCAGGGGGTGCCGCGCGCCAGCGCGATTCATCGCAAGTAACGTTGCGAAGAACAGAGTGGCGACGCCGAGGTGAATCCAGGAGATTTGCTCCGTGTAAAAAAACGCAATCACCAGCACTGTGCCGATGTCGTCGGCGATAGCAAGTGCCGCCAGAAAAACCCGCAGCGAAATCGGGATACGATCGCCAAGCAGAGCGAGCACACCAAGCGCGAAAGCGATGTCGGTTGCCATTGGGATTCCCCAGCCAGACACTCCCGGTCCGCCATGGTTGAAGAGCCCGTAGATTGCAGCTGGGACCAGCATTCCGCCAATCGCCGCTGCAATCGGTAACGCCGCTTTTCGAAACGAAGCCAGCTCACCGACGAGCGTTTCCCGTTTGATCTCCAAGCCGACAAGAAGGAAGAACAGCGCCATCAGTCCGTCGTTGATCCAAAAGTGCAAAGGCTCGGAAAGATTATTGCCCGCAAGACCGAACGTGAGATTGGTGTGCCACAGATGATCGTAGGTCGCAGCCCACGGTGAATTTGCCCACACCAGCGCGATGACCGTGCATGCGATCAAAAGAATTCCGCCAGACGCTTCTAGTTTCGCGAATTCCTGAAACGGCTTGACGAGTCGGTCGATCGGCGTGGTCGGTTTGTTCGCCGGTGCGTTGTTCATTTCTTCGGTGTCACATCACTAGCTCGTTAGCTAACAGTTGAAGTCCCCGGATTGCTTCTCTGGTCACTGACACGGTTGCTGATTCCAAAAAGAAAGGAGTAGATGGTGCCTAAATTTGCGCGACGACACATTGCTCGCTGTATTAGACTTTGGCTATTAAACCGATCGCACACTATGGTGTCGTGTCCTATTGGAGTTCGCACATGGAGCATGCAGAAAGCGAATACATCGTGCCGTCAAAGCACAGTGGACACCAGGATCCGCAGGCGATCGCGGAAGTATTGCGAATTTTGAAGGCTAACGCACGGTAGTTTATCTCGCCAAGATTATGGAAGCGCCCACGCTTGGTCCGCCGCAATTCGCTTCCAAAGCCACCCATCCTGTCAGTGACGACGTTCGCATTTCCGAACGGATTGAGATTGGCGCCGAACCGGGGTTGCAGTTCGAGTTGGCGGGGCCGCGCATAAAACTCTTTTTCGATCCGAGAGAGACCCGCGCCGCCATCGTCACGTGTGGCGGTTTATGTCCAGGGCTAAACAACGTCGTCCGCTCGCTTTTTCTCGAACTGCATTACGGCTACGGCGTCGGCGAGGTGCTTGGTTTCCGCGGCGGTTATGGTGGACTTGATCCGACCTGCGGCGTCGAGCCGGTGCAGATCACGCCGCAGTTCGTGGACGGCATTCATCAAAAAGGCGGCAGCATCCTGGGCATGTCACGCGGACCGGTCGATACCGGCAAGGCAGTGGACAACCTTGTCGCGCGCGGCGTGAAGATTCTTTTTACTGTTGGCGGGGACGGCACGCAGCGAGGCGCGAATGATCTTTACCGGGAAGCACGCAAACGCGGACATGCTCTCGCGGTTGTCGGTGTGCCGAAAACAATCGACAACGACGTCGGGTTTGTCTCGCGGACGTTTGGATTTTTCAGTGCGGTGGAGGAAGCGGCGCGAGTGCTGGATTGCGCACATACCGAAGCACGCAGTGTGCGCGGCGGAATCGGTCTCGTAAAATTGATGGGACGCCATGCCGGTTTCATCACCGCTGGTGCGGTGGTGGCGAATCAGGACGTGAACTTCGCGCTCATTCCGGAGGTCCCGTTCAAGCTCGAGGTTTTCCTCGCCGCCCTGAAACAACGAATGGCGACGAAGTCACACGCAGTGATTGCTGTTGCGGAAGGCGCCGGCCAGGAGATGTTTGCCGCGGACCCGCGCGCGCGCGACGCTTCAGGTAACATCAAGCTTCAAGATATAGGACCGTTCTTGTGCGAGCAGATCAGGACGTTCTTCAAAAAAGAAGGAATGTCCGTCGTTCTGCGTTATTTCGATCCGAGTTATCAGGTGCGGAGTCGTCCGGCCAATTGCGAAGATGCCCTGCTCTGCGATCTGTTTGCGCGGAACGCAGTGCATGCTGCCATGGCGGGCAAGACAGGCATTGTCATCGGGTTTTTGCACGAACGTTTTATTCACGTGCCCATCGAGCTGCTGGCCACGCACACCAAACGCCTCGACCCGGCCAGCGGGTGGTGGCGCTCGGTTTTGGCAACGACCGGACAACCGAAGCACTTTGCCTGAACGGCGCGGCGAACGTCAGAAGTACGACCAATGTCCCATCCGCATCGTTTCGGTTTGTGGTCGATGGAAAATCATGCCCCGCTAAACCGATGAAATTTTTTCCGCTTGATTCAACTGGCGCAGGCGCGCGTATGGTTCGCCGAATAGACGAGGACATTGGCCGATCTGGGACTAAAGTCGGATGGCAAGGTTCTCGCCACAAAAAACAAGTTAACGCATGAAAATTACGCTTCAATTTCTTGTCGCCGCCGCGCTCATGTGCGTCTTCACCGGCTGTGCGGCTGTCACGGTCACGACCGATTACGATCACGCGGCCAATTTCGCGAAATACAAAACCTACGCGCTGACGCCGCCCCATCACAAATCAATCATGTCGCCGACATCGGAAAAGGCTTTGCAGGACGCATTGCGCGCCGAACTCACTTCGCGCGGACTTACGGAAGCGCCGGCCCGGAAGGCCGATCTCGACATCGTCCGTCACGTCTTTGTGCAGGAAAAAGTCTCCGCTCAACAATGGACCGACTGGGGATATCGCGGTAGCTGGCCCTACAGCTTTGGTTCCTACGGCATGTGGAACGGTGCGCCGATGACGTATACCGATATCAGTGTGTATGGCGAGGGCACATTGATCCTCGATTTTGTGGATGCGCACACGAAGAAACTAGTCTTCCGCGGTGTCGGAAAAGCGGTGGCGGGCGGGCCGGAATCGAATGCAGGAAAAATCCGCGAGGCGGTGGCGAAAATTGTCGCGGCTTATCCGGGCGCGCCCTGAGTCTCCCAATGACCTCCGCGCGGGCTAACTGGAATAATCCCGACCGGCCTTCAGAGGTTTCTTCACGCATGGATTCCAGCGCTGCAACCACGAGCCCGGAGAGTCGGTCGGAAAGCAAATCGAGAAATAAATGGATTGAGCCGATCATCGCTCTGGTCATGGCCCTGGCGACGGTCGGCACCGCCTGGTGCTCGTTTGAATCGGCATCCTGGACACGTCGCAGCAACCGGCTGATGAATGAATTCAATTCGCTCGAGCGAAAGGCAGGGCTTCTGAACGTGCAGGGGATGCAGACGGCCCAGATTCAGGTCGCCATGTTCATGCAAGTGCTCGCGGCGCAACAGGCCGGAAACGATAAGCTGGCCAATTTTTACGCCGACCGTTTTCCGCCTGATCTCCGTAAAGCCTATGACGCATGGCTCGCGCAGAAGCCATTTGAAAATCCCAAGGCCTATCCACACCCCTTCGTGCCGAATCTTTACGAATTACGCGGTGCCCGTGAAGCTGCCGAGGCAATGGCAACGGGCGCGACCAAGGCAGAGGAGGCGCGCAGTGCCGGCAATCTGTCGGGCCAGTATCTCGCCAACACCGTGTTGTTCGCGACGGTTCTTTTTTTTGCCAACGCCGCCGGCAAATTCGAGCAGCGCCGTGTCCGCGTGGTCGCATTCACTTTCACCCTCGCGATTTTCGTGTTCGTACTTACGCGCATCGCCATACTTCCCCTTTGAGCGATGAAGGAAGCTACTCGCATTGGTTCTTCCACGGAGGAAATCAAGCGGGCGTTTCTCGACAATTTGCATTATGCACTCGGACGCAGCCAACGCGTTGCCACGAAACACGATCTTTATTTCGCGCTCGCCCTAACAGTTCGTGACCGTGTTTTTCAACGAACCGTTGGAAGCCTCGACAGCTATGGCGGAACCAACGCGCGGCGCGTCGCCTATCTTTCCGCTGAATATCTTCCCGGGCCGCATCTGGCCAATCACCTGTTGAATCTCGGTATTACCGAACCGGTCCGCGAAGCCATGCGCTCGCTCGGTCACGATCTCGATGAACTGATCGCCCAGGAAGAAGAGCCGGGTCTGGGAAATGGCGGACTGGGCCGGCTCGCATCCTGTTACATGGATTCGCTCGCATCAGTGGAAGTGCCGGCGATCGGCTATGGCATTCGCTACGAGTTCGGAATTTTCGATCAGATGATCCGCAGTGGCTGGCAGCAGGAAATCACCGACAAATGGCTGCGCCATGGCAACGCCTGGGAAATTGTGCGGCCGGAGATTTCGTATTCCGTCAAGTTCGGTGGCCGCACCGAAGCGGCAGCGGACAAACACGGTCGTTTTCGGGTGCGCTGGATTCCGGAAACGGAAGTAAAAGGCGTCGCCTACGACACCCCGATTAGCGGCTATCAAGTAGATACCTGTGACCTCCTGCGGTTGTGGAAAGCGGAAGCGATCGAGTCGTTCGATTTCGCGGCCTTCAATCATGGCGATTACTACCGCGCGGTCCAGGACAAGATGGCATCGGAAAACATCACCAAGGTTTTGTATCCGAATGACGAGGTCGCGGTCGGGAAAGAGCTGCGACTAAAGCAGCAATTCTTTTTCTGCAGTTGTTCCTTGCAAGACATGCTGCGGATTCATGCGCTCCTTGGCGACACGCCTGCCAGGTTCCACGAAAAATGGGCGGTGCAATTAAACGACACACATCCAGCCATCGCCGTTGCGGAGCTGATGCGCCTGCTCATAGACGAACACGGGCTCGGCTGGGACGAAGCGTGGAATGTCACGCGCGCGACCTTCGCTTACACCAATCACACCTTGCTGCCGGAGGCGCTGGAAAAATGGAGTGTCGATCTTTTTGGGAAACTGTTGCCGCGACATCTCGAAATCATTTACGAGATCAATCAACGTTTTCTGGATCGAGTACGCGCGCAGTTTCCGGGCGACGACGGACGAATTGCGCGCCTTTCCCTCATTGATGAGAGCGGCGGCCGTTACGTGCGAATGGCACATCTTGCCAGCGTCGGCAGTCACAGCATCAACGGCGTCGCGCGGCTCCATTCCGAACTGCTGAAACAAACCGTGCTGCGTGATTTCGCAGAATTTTGGCCGGAGAAATTTAGCAACGTCACCAATGGAGTAACGCCACGGCGCTTTGTTGCCCTCGCCAATCCGGCGTTAACCGAATTAATCACGGAAAAAATCGGCGATGGTTGGTTGAAAGATTTGAATCGGTTGCGCGAGCTCGAGCGCTTCGCTGATGACGCGCCGTTTCAAAATCACTGGCGCGACGTAAAGCTTGCGAACAAGCAACGCCTGACCGCAATCATCAAACAACGCACCGGCATTATCGTTTCGCCACAATCATTGTTCGATGTCCAGGTGAAACGGATTCACGAGTATAAACGCCAGCATCTCGCTGCCCTCCACATCATCACCCTGTATTTGCGGCTGCGACGTGATCCTTCGGCTGATGTCCCGGCGCGCACATTCATCTTCGGCGGCAAAGCTGCGCCCGGTTACTTCATGGCCAAGCGCATCATCAAGCTGATCAACTCAATCGGCGAAATCCTGAACCACGATGCCGCCGTCCGCGATCGGCTCAGGGTCGTCTATTTTCCCGATTTCAACGTCACCAACGCGCTCCCGATTTACGCGGCGGCAAATTTGTCCGAACAAATTTCCACCGCCGGGAAGGAAGCTAGCGGCACCGGAAATATGAAGTTCGCGCTCAATGGTGCGCTCACCATTGGGACCCTGGACGGCGCCAACGTTGAGATTCGCGAAGAAGTTGGCGCGGAAAATTTTTTCCTGTTCGGCCTCACCGCGCCCGAAGTCGCCGAGGTGCGCGCGAAAGGTCATCGGCCCCGGGATTTTTACAACAAAAACGCGACGCTCCGTGAGGTGATCGACTTCATCGCCGGCGGCGAGGCCGGGCGTGGCGATGTGGAACTGTTTCGTCCGATTGTGGAAAATTTGCTGGTCGACGATCCGTTCCTGCTCCTGGGCGATTACCAGGCTTACCTTGATGCACAGGAAAAGGTGAGCGCGCTTTGGCGCGATCAGAGCGCATGGACGCGCGCGTCCATTCTGAACACGGCGCGGATGGGAAAATTTTCTTCCGACCGTTCGATTCGCGATTACTGCGATCGCATCTGGCAGATCAAACCGGGGCAATAGATGGCCGCGTTCTCCACCGTTGTTTTCGACACGAAATCGTACGATCGCGAATCGCTGCAACGAGCCGGCTCAGCTAATTCCATCAACTGGCGATTTCTCGAGTCACGTCTTTCCGCCGCAACCGCGCCGTCTGCCCAAGGCGCTCAAGCGGCTTGCATTTTCGTGAACGACCGCGCAGATCGTTCATCCCTGGAAGCGCTGCAATCGCTCGGCGTCAAACATATCGCTCTTCGCTGTGCTGGATTTAACGGGGTTGATCTGAGCGCGGCAAAGGAACTCCGTATCTCAGTCACGCGTGTGCCGGCGTATTCGCCGTATGCGGTGGCTGAGCACGCCGTTGCGCTTTTGCTCGCACTCAATCGCAAGATTGCCCGCGCGAATAATCGTGTCCGTGACCTGAATTTTTCACTAAACGGCCTCGTCGGGTTCGATCTCCACGGCAAGACCGCCGGGATTTTCGGGACCGGGAAAATCGGCCGCGTCGCTGCCGAAATTCTGCGTGGATTCGGCATGAAAGTCCTGGCGTTCGACATTTATCCATCGCATGACTGGGCGCGAGAATTTGGTGTCGAATATACCGACGCGAAGACACTGGCGCGCGAGTCCGAAGTAATTTCGCTGCACACGCCGCTGACTCCCGAAACGCATCACATTATCCGGCGTGAAACTATTGAATTGATGAAGCCGGGCACCATTTTGATCAACGTCAGCCGGGGCGCACTCATTGATACCAAGGCGCTGATTGAAGCGCTTAAGCGTGGCCGGCTCGGCGGAGTCGGTCTCGACGTTTACGAGGAAGAAGAAGGCGTGTTTTTCGAAGATCTTTCCGGCCAGATTTTACAGGACGACGAACTGGCCCGCCTGCTCACCTTTCCAAATGTACTGATCACGGCGCATCAGGCTTTCCTCACTCGAGAGGCGCTTTCAGAAATCGCTCGTGTGACTGTGGCCAATCTGATCGCCTTCGCCAGCGGTCAGCCTTTTCTTTCCGGCACAATGTTACCGGCGCAACAGCAAACATAATGAGGGAGCATCATGCCAGTCGCCGACTATAAAACCTACTGCACAATGCTTGATCAAGCGCGCGCCAAGCATTACGCCCTTCCGGCCGTCAATGTCACATCACTGACCACCGCTAACGCCGTCCTGCGAGGACTTGCAGAGAGCAAAGCCGACGGCATCATCCAGATTTCCACAGGAGGCGGCGCATTCGCGTCCGGTACGTCGGTCAAGGACATGGCGCTTGGTGCGATCTCGATTGCCGAGCACGTGCATCGCGCAGCGGAGCGATACCCGGTCTACGTGGCGTTGCACACCGACCATTGCTTGAAGGACAAGCTGGATAAGTTTGTCGTTCCACTTATCGAGGAAACAGAAAAGCGGAGAGCTGCGCGTCGTCCGAATCTTTTCACCGGACACATGTTCGACGGGAGTAATCTGTCGTTGCAGGAGAATCTCGACATTTCAGCAAATCTGCTAGAACGATTCGCGAAGAGTGAGCTAGTGCTGGAAATCGAAACAGGCGCAGTCGGCGGAGAAGAGGACGACGTCGTCGGCGAAGACGCCGAAAAACTGTACACAACGCCGGAGGACACGCTCGAAGTCGCGCGCCGGCTCAACCCGATCGGCGGCCGTTATCTACTCGCAGCGACATTTGGAAATGTACACGGCGTCTACAAGCCGGGGCACGTAAAGCTGCGACCGAAAGTTTTGAAGGAATGCCAGGACGCAGTGGTGAAGGGGCACGGCGAAGCCGCGCGTTTTTATCTGGTCTTCCACGGCGGCTCAGGCTCGGCGCTGCGCGAGATTCACGAGGCGCTCGGTTACGGGGTCGTGAAAATGAACGTGGATACGGACATGCAGTACGCGTTCACGCGCGCGGTCGCCGGACACATGTTCAAGAGCTACGATGGCGTGCTGAAAGTGGACGGCGAAGTCGGCAACAAGAAAGTCTATGACCCGCGTTCCTATCTCGCGGTCGCAGAGGCGGCGATGGCCGAGCGCGTGAAGCAGGCCGTGAGCGATCTGCGCGGCAATGGGAAGACGATGTTCGCATCATGACCGCGGCGCTGCCCGCACATAAAACCAAGATCGTCGCGACCATCGGCCCGGCATCAGAATCGCCGGAAATCCTCGGCCGGCTCATCCGAGCAGGGCTCAACATTGCGCGGTTGAATTTTTCGCACGGCGATTTTTCACATCACGGAAAAATCATTCGCCGGATTCGCGATGTAGCGCGAGAGACCGGACGGCGCGTAGCGATCATGGCCGATTTACCGGGACCAAAAATGCGGCTCGGTAAGATCGATCCAGAACCAATTCAACTCGTGCCGGGCGCGCATTTCACGCTCACGAGCGAAGACATCGTCGGCGACTCGCAACGCGTCTCGATAAGTTTCGAGTCGCTGCCGCGCGTGGTGAAGACAGGCAACCGGATCTTTCTCAACGACGGACTTGTTCAGCTCGTGGTCGAGCGCGTCGTGGGTAATGACGTGGAATGCACGGTCGCCGTCGGCGGCGAACTGCGTTCGCGCAAGGGGCTGAACTTGCCGAGCATCGACCTCGGCATTAGCGCATTCACCGAACACGATCGCGCGTGTCTCGAGTTCGCGCTCCGGGCCGGTGTTGACGCGATCAGCCAGTCATTCGTCGAATGCGCCGCCGATGTTGAAGCGGTGCGCGCGGCGGCGACGAAGATCGGCGGGCATCCTTTCATCATCGCAAAGATCGAGCGCGCCGATGCGCTCGCTCACTTCGACGGAATTCTCGTCGCCGCCGATGGGATCATGGTCGCGCGCGGTGACCTCGGTGTGGAAGTGCCAATTGAGGAGATTGCGTACACCCAGAAGCAACTCATTGCGAAAGCGAATTTTGCAGGCAAACCCGTCATCACTGCAACGCAGATGCTGGAATCGATGGTCGCGAGCCGACTGCCGACCCGGGCCGAAGCGACGGACGTTGCGAATGCCATCCTCGACGGAACAGACTGCGTCATGCTCTCGGGCGAGTCGGCGATGGGTAAATTTCCAGAAGAAGCAGTGACAATGCTTGCGAGGATCGCCGCGTTTACCGAAACACATCGGCCGCGCACGAGCCTTGCAGCGCAGCGGGAATTCCTGCAACAGCATGCAGCAGTAACTGGCAGCGATCGCATGGCCTCACTCGTCGAGCATGCATTGCATACAATCCCGTGTGACGCGTTGCTGGTACCGACACGCGGCGGCGCGACCGCACGCGCCATCTCACGTTGCAAACCGCGTGTCTGGATAATCGCGCCAAGTCGTGACACGGCTGCGTGCCAAAACCTGGCGTTTTCCTACGGGGTGCACGCGCTCCACCTTTCGGAGGAACCTGACGACTGGCGTCAATGGATCGCGGAGTGGCTGGGCGAACATGGCGTCGCGGCCAAACGCGTGATGCTCGTCGCCGGACCATCACCGCGCAATCCGACTGCCAATCATCGCATCGAGCTCATGCAACTTGATCGCTGAGAGGGTCCGCGACTTACTCGTCAATCAGGTGTTTTGCGGCGGATGCCTTTTCCTAACAGCAGCACGAACTGTACATTCTACGCCCAAGGTCTGATTCTACGTCTGAGCAGAAGCCGGGAATGTGTAAGCTATGGTGCGCCGACTACTTCTCGTCTATCTCATTACTTTCGCCGCTACCCCTTTGGTCCGCGCGCAGTATGCAAGTCCCAGCGTTGCCCTACCGCAGGCTATCTATTCACCCCAGCCGGTATATCGGCCAGAATGGGCGAAACAAGGCCTGGCCGGCAAAGGCGTGGTGCTCGTCACGATCGACCCGAAAACAGGCAGTGTCGCGGGAGTGCGGATGCTACAGAGCACCGGAAACAAACAACTCGATGGCGCGGCTCTTCAAGCGTATTCACAATGGCGGTTCAAGCCGGGCAGCGTACCGCAAGTTAAGATGCCAATTGAGTTCGCCAGTCGCTCAAAGGGCCAGACGTCGACAAAAGCCGCGCAGCAGCGCCCCGCCTCGTATTGGTTGCTAATTCTACTTGGACTCGGGGCTCTGGTGTCCGCGCTGCCGAAACTCCTGTCTCGACGCGGGTCTCGCAAAAGGCCTCCATGATGCCTAACCAATCGAACTGAAATGGCACCCTGAATCCTCTCGCCATTTCAACGCCAGGCGACGGAGTCGCGGCGGTTCACGCCAACAATTCAGCGGCTCCGATACGGGTGCGAAGCAAAGTCGTTTTTTGAACAATATCTCGCGGCGAATAAAATTCCTCTATGAAGAAGCACGCTGTAACCATACCGGAAGTAGGCCTAATCGCGGTAACCGAGCGATGTTAGGTGCTGGAGTCGCACTACTTCTGTGCGAAAAGCTCGCGCCCGAGCACAGGCGCGCGATCGGCTGGACGCTCGTCGTCGTGGGGGCCTTAACTACCATTCCAATCGCAGCCGAGGTGCTCAACGATTAGAGAATCGGAGCCGCTGTTTCGTACATCACTGCCGACCGACGGCAGGTCAGACCTGTTAATTCTGGATAAGACCAAGGTCTAATAGGCGCTAAGCGCACGCTCGTTCACATAGCGAGTGTGGAATCTCGTGGCTCGGTTAAAGCGCCGAGCAAGCTCACGATTATTCTCGCGACTTTGATTGCGCTTATTCTCGGCTCGGTCGCAGGGCTCGGTGCTTACACCTTTACCTATGCTCATGGCGCATCCTACCTGAGTAACGACCCGCGATCCTGCGCTAATTGCCATATCATGCAGGACCATCTAGACGGTTGGGCTAAATCGAGCCATCGCTCGGTTGCGACCTGCAACGATTGTCACACCCCGGCTGGACTTCTTCCGAAGTATTTCACCAAGGCTGAGCACGGCTTTTTTCATTCGCTCGCGTTCACCACGGGCGAATTTCACGATCCGATCCAAATCAAGGAACGCAGCCTTCGCGTGACCGAGAATGCCTGCCGTAAATGTCACGGAGACATCGTGCATCAAATTGATGTCGCGGCGGATTCGACCGTCGCGATGTCGTGTACGCACTGCCATCGGGATGTTGGCCACATGAACTAGCGAGAAATGGCAAAGCTCAAAGATCGTCTGCTGACCTTCTATCGCAGCCGGCCGATTGCGGTGTTTGCAGTGCTGGCGCTGCTCGCGGCTGCGGGCGCCGTTGTAGGAATGATTCTCCTTGTCTCAATCTTTCAGCACAAACAGGAGGCGCGAAATCCGTTCTTCCGCGTCGTGGAGCTCACCGAGGAAACAGACGATCCCGCGGTGTGGGGTAAAAACTTCCCGCTACAGTACGACGATTATCGCCGCACGGTTGATCAAGTCCGCACGCGCTATGGCGGCAGCGAAGCGATGGAACGGACCCCAACTCACGCCGACCCGCGCTCGATCGTCGCCCAATCGCGCATCGAGGAAGATCCGCGGCTGAAAACCATGTGGGTCGGCTACGCGTTCGCTAAGGATTTCCGTGAGGAACGCGGCCATGCCTACATGCTCGACGATCAGACTTACACCGAACGTCAGCAGGCGGCGAAACAACCTGGCACCTGCCTGCAATGCCACGCTTCCATCGTTGTGCCCTACACAAGAGCTGGCGACGGCGATTTGATCAAAGGTTTCGAGAAGTTCAACCAGATGCCGTTCGCAGAGGCGCGGAAGTTAGTGACTCATCCCGTCGCCTGCATCGATTGTCATGATTTGAAGACGTTACAGCTTCGCGTGACGCGTCCCGGTTTCATGGAAGGAATGCGCGCACTCAAAGCCAGTCAGGGCGTGAAAGATTATCAGGTGAACCGCGATGCTACTCGCCAGGAAATGCGCACGTTCGTCTGCGGCCAGTGTCACGTGGAGTACTATTTCAAAGGATCGGAGAAGCGAGTGGTCTATCCGTGGGCGAACGGATTAAAGGTCGAACAAATCCTGGCCTACTACGACGCGGAACAGTTCAAGGATTGGTCGCACGCTGACACCGGGGCGCCAGTGCTCAAGGCACAGCATCCGGAATTCGAGATGTGGAACCAGGGAATTCATGCCCGCTCGGGCGTGGCTTGCGCCGATTGCCACATGCCTTACAAACGCGAAGGCGCCCAAAAGATCAGCGATCATCATGTGCGCAGTCCGCTACTCAACATTAACCGATCCTGCCAGACCTGTCATAAGTGGCCGGAATCGGAGCTACAGGCACGAGCGGAAGGAATTCAGGAACGCACTCAGCACATGCGCAACCTCGCCATGGACGCGCTAGTCGAACTTATCTCCGACTTGAAAACGGCGCGCGCCGCGAACCCGCCGCCAGCACAGTTGGTCGCGGCGCAGGATTTCCAGCGCAAAGCACAGTTCTATTTGGACTTCGTGGAAGCAGAAAACTCCACCGGCTTTCACGCACCCGAAGAAGCATTGCGGATCCTAGGAGAGTCGATCAATTTCGCACGCAAGGGGCAGCTGGCGCTCCGGACGACCAAAGAATGAACCTCCAACTTGACATACTAGCTCGCGAACGCGCAATGCCTCCAGTTCAAGTAGATCGTTCACCTTCTTTTGACCTAACTCCATCGTAGCAAGAGCGTGAAGCAAGAGAATCAAAGCTTCGGGCAATCCGACATCGTTAAACTCAGCGACGAAGACGCCGCCGTCGCCTTACTGGAGCGCGCCGTGACCGGTCTTTGGGAAGTTGTCAATGAACTGACGCGCTTTCGTCGTACGACTCGGCAAAACTATCGCGTGACAATCTTCGGCTCCGCGCGCCTCAAGCCAAAAACACCGGCTTACGACGGAGTCAAGAAGCTCGCGGCCGAATTGACAAAGATGGGGTGCGATATCATCAGCGGCGGCGGTCCCGGGCTGATGCAGGCTGCGAACGAGGGAGCGCACTCAGTTCAACCCAAGGCGCTCAAGCGCTCGGTAGGCATCCGCGTGGAGTTGCCATTCGAGCAGGAGATCAACCCATTCGTCGGTCAAGCTTACGAACACCGCACTTTCTTCTCGCGGCTGCACCATTTTATGATCATCTCCGATGCTTTCGTGATCGTTCCAGGTGGCATTGGAACTCTGTTGGAGTTGTCGCTTGCGTGGCAACTCCTGCAGGTGCGCAAGCTCTATAACACGCCTCTGATTGTTGTCGGAAAAATGTGGGCTGATCTTGTTGAATGGGGTCGCCGCTCGATGTTGCGCAAAGGGCAAGAACTCGCCAACGAGATCGATTTCACCATTCCCCATTGCGTGAGCACGATCGACGAATGCGTCGCGCTGATCCGCGAGAATCGCGAAGCCTGGCTTGTGACGCAGTCCTGAAAGGGCCCCGAACCGGTAGCATCTGAATAAGACTTTTGTCCGATACGCGGGCCCGTTGCTCGTACTGCGATGTTTAATTAGAACTCCAACCACACCAAGAAATGAACGCCGCGAATTCCGCCGTTTTCACTCTAGACCAGCACGGGCTCAACGTCACTGAAGTGAACCGGAACCTTCCCCCAAGTGCTCTCTACGAACACGCAATTCGTTACGAGAAAGACGCAAGCATCGCGGAAAACGGCGCGCTTGTCGCCTACTCCGGCATCAAGACGGGGCGTTCGCCAAAGGACAAGCGCGTGGTTAAACATCCGAATTCTGAGAAGGATGTGTGGTGGGGATCGGTAAACATTCCGTGCGACGAGCACACGTTCCAAATCAATCGCCTGCGCGCGCTTGATTATCTAAACACCCGCGAGCGGCTCTATTGTTTCGATGGCTTCGCAGGCTGGGACCCGAAGTATCGCATCAAAGTTCGCGTGATCTGTTCGCGGCCTTACCACGCGCTGTTCATGCACACCATGCTCATCCGTCCGACACGTGAGGAACTGGCCAGCTTCGGGATGCCAGATTTCATCATCTACAACGCGGGCGCATTTCCAGCGAATCGACTGACCACGGGCATGGGCTCAACGACCAGCGTTGATGTCAGTCTTGAGGAACGGCAACTCGTTATTCTGGGCACCGAGTACGCGGGCGAGATGAAGAAAGGCGTTTTCACTGTTGCCAATTACTTTGCGCCAAAGCGAGGCTTGCTGTCGATGCATTGCTCAGCAACGGCGGACAAAGACACCGGTGTCTCGTCGCTGCTTTTCGGTCTTAGCGGTACGGGGAAAACGACGCTCTCAGCCGACCCGAAGCGCCATCTCATCGGCGATGATGAACACGTTTGGAGCGATGAAGGCATTTTCAACATTGAAGGCGGCTGCTACGCCAAAGCGATCAATCTCACGCCAGAAAACGAGCCCGACATTTTCCAAGCTCTGCGGTTTGGTGCGGTGCTCGAGAACGTGGTCCTCGATGAAGATCGCGAGGTTGATTACGTCGACACGAGCATCACCGAGAATACACGCGGCGCGTACCCCATTGAATTTATTCAAAACGCGAAAATCCCATGTATCGCTGGCCATCCGACTGACGTGATCTTCCTCACGTGCGACGCGTTCGGCGTGCTGCCGCCCGTCAGCGCGCTTTCCCCGGCGCACGCGATGTACCACTTCATCAGCGGCTACACCGCCAAGGTCGCCGGTACTGAGATGGGTGTGACCGAGCCGCAGGCAACGTTTTCTCCGTGCTTCGGCGGCCCGTTCCTCGTCTGGCATCCAAGTAAATACGCCGAGCTGCTTGCGCAAAAAATGCGCAAACATAACGCGCGGGTTTGGCTGGTGAACACGGGTTGGGCCGGTGGTGGTTACGGCACGGGTAAGCGCATCAGCCTGAAAAATACGCGTACGATCATCGACGCCATTCACAGTGGCGATCTCGCCAAGGCAAAGACTGAGCGCGATCCAGTTTTCGGTTTCGACATTGTTACCGAGTGCCCCGGCGTTCCGCCCGAGATCCTTCGCCCACGCGAAACCTGGGCTGACAAATCTGCTTATGATGCGGCCGCGAAAAAACTCGCAACGCTATTTAACAAAAGCTTCGAGACATACACCGCAGGCGCGAGCGCAGAGGTGAAAGCCGCAGCGCCTGTCGGCTGAGGATGAGCTGGTTTTTCGACCTTCATAAAACGCAGCCCATCGCACACGCCATTGGCGTGCTCGCCTTTGTCTGTGTCCTCGGAATGGCTCTTGGGAGTCTCAAGTTCCGCGGCATTGGTCTCGGAACAGCGGGCGTCCTTTTTGCCGGGATTCTGGTCGGACATTTCGGCGAACAGATCGATCATCGCGCACTTGATTTTGTGAAGGAGTTCGGACTGATCCTGTTCGTCTTCACCATCGGCCTCCAGCTTGGTCCAGGCTTTTTCGGCACACTGCGGCAGCAGGGGGTGAAAATGAATTTGGTTGCGGCCACGATTGTTATTCTTGGAGCGGCCACAGCGCCACTCATCGGTTGGCTGGCACACTTCGATCCAGCTGCAGTGTTAGGCGTATTGTGCGGCGCGGTAACAAATACGCCAGCGCTTGGTGCGGCGACGCAAACCATCGCCATGACGCCCGACATCGCGCCTGATCGTCTAACGTTGCCGGCACTGGCTTACGCCGTTACTTATCCGACTGCTATTGCGGGGATGATTGGTACGCTTCTGCTGCTGAAGCAAATCTTCCGCATCGATCCGGTACAAGAAGCGTTCGAGTTTGCTAGGAAGAATCAGCGGAAGGCAGAGCCCATCGAACGACGTACTCTCGTTGTCACGAACCTCAACCTCGAAGGTGTACGTGTCGATGCGATTCCCGGCCGCATTGAAACCGGCGTGACAATTTCGCGTGTCCTTCATGGCACCGAAGTTCGCGCGGCGACTGATGCCACCGTGCTTCATCGCGATGACCGCGTCGCCGCTGTTGGGACAGCCGCCGGTCTCGATCAATTCGAGCGCGTTATCGGTCAGCGCAGCGACGAAGATCTGATCCTCGCTGAGAGCGACATTACGTTCCGCCGCGTGGTGGTAACCGATCGCGCCATCCTCGGTAAGACGGTGGGCGAGCTTGATCTCGATGATCGCTTTGGCGTGGCGGTGACGCGGATCACGCGCGCCGACATCGAGATGTCAGCCGTGCCTGGCCTGAGGCTGCAGTTCGGTGACATGGTGCAGATTGTTGGTCGCGATGTCGACCTCGACAAAGCGGCCGCTACCCTTGGCAACTCATTGAAGGAACTCAACGAGACACATTTCATTCCGTTTTTTATTGGGATTGTCCTGGGCATCGCACTCGGAACGATGCCGATCATGATTCCTGGACTGCCACATCCAATCCGGCTTGGTTTGGCCGGAGGTCCACTCATCGTCGCGTTGATTCTGGGTCGAGTGGGTCGCATTCGCCGACAGGTTTGGCACATGCCCGTAAATACAAACCTCGCATTCCGCGAATTTGGGATCGCGCTTTTCTTCGCGGCCGTCGGGCTTGGCGCCGGCGCGAAATTTTTCTCCACCGTCTTCACCGCCACGGGTCTTGAATGGCTGATAGCGGGCGCGTGTGTGACAATCCTTCCATTGCTGTTGATTGGCGTAATCGCGCGCGCGGCTTGGAAAATGAACTTCGTCGACCTCAGCGGGATGTTGGCCGGAAGCATGACCGATCCGCCCGCGCTTGCCTTTGCGTCTAACATAGCGCGCTCCGACGCACCGACAGTGGCTTACGCGACCGTGTATCCGCTCACCACACTTTTGCGCATCCTTTCTGCGCAAGTGCTTGCGATCGTTCTCTTCCGATGAACACACCAACTCTTGGCTCAGCATGTCTTGGTTCCAGGCTCAGCCATGCCATCCGTGTTTAGCGGAAGGCGGCGTTCTCGGTTTAGGAAACTCATTTCGTGAAATGCAAAAGGGCCACCTTGATCGGGATCGTGCTCTTTGCGCACAGCCTCGGTCGGGCAAATCCGCCAGAATATATCGCGGCGACGCGCGAACCGGCGGATAGCGCGAGCGAGGAAGTATCGCCGATCGAAGAACCGTTCTTGCCACTTCACGGTTGGCGCTTGGCACCAGACAGCACGGAGCCATTTTTGCGCGATTCGATCTTCAGCCTCGAACCGCGGTTTTACTATCGCTACGTGGACAATGGACAGGGTGTGCACGAAGCGTTTGCGGGTGGCGGCGCGATGAATCTCGCGTCGGGATGGTGGTGCGAAATGCTACAACTTGGGATTGGCGGTTACATAACTCAACCGCTTGCGACCGGTCCCGATCCTGGCGGCACCGGTCTGCTGCGACCCGACGGCGACGGAATTGTAGTGCTTGGTCAGGCGTGGGCAAAACTACGTGTGGAAGCCGTGACAGCCACGCTATTTCGTCAGGAAATGGAATTGCCTTTCATCAACGGTGACGATACTCGCATGATCCCAAATACATTTGAGGCTTACCGTCTCGATGTAAAACCGTCGGACGTCTTCCGATTCGGCTTTGCATACGTGACGCGCGAAAAGAGCAAGGCAAGCGAGGAATTCCGGCCGATGTCGGAAGTCGCACGAGTTCCCGGAGTCGATCGTGGCACCAGCGTGGCCGGTTTCTTACTCGGCGCGACCGACACGACTTACGTTGGAGCAGTCAATGAATTGACTTGGGACCTGCTGAACATTGCGTACGTCGAAGCCGGCAAGACGTGGCAACTCCAGAATGACTTTCAACTTCGCGGTGAGCTGCAATTCATCGACCAGCGGAGTGTCGGCGATGAATTGCTCGGTAACTTCAACGTTCAACTCTATGGCATGTCTCTGACGTCGAGCTATCGCAGTGCCGTGCTCAGCATGTCTTTCACGAGTGCCACCGCCAATGGATTGAAAATTCTGCGACAATTTGGCGGTGTCCCGGCGTTCAACTCGCTCATGATTTCAGACTTCGCCGGAGCCAGCGAGAACTCGTTTCGCGTTGGGGTTAGTTACGATTTTGAACGCATTGGCCTTGCGGGCCTCACCGCTTTTGCCAATTACGCGCATGGCGAACTTCACGGAAATGAGCACGAGAACGAAATCGACATCACAGCTGATTATCGCATTGATCACGGCCCACTGAAAAATTTCTGGCTGCGGCTCCGTTATGCGCACAACTCGTTAAGCAATCAACCTGCGACTGAAGACTTTCGCGTCATTCTCAATTACACATTCGCCTTTTGAGATTTCCCACCCAGCAGATTATCCCGCACTGCATCAACACGATCGAAGAAACCGTGGCTCTGATTCGTGAGAGTCGCACCGCGTGGCTGGCTGCGCAGCGGGCCAAAGAGCAGTAAATCTGACCTTTTCGGAGAAGACGTGTTCTAGAAACAGCTCGGCCATCATCGGACCGAACCGCTGCCGCTGCCGACATTTCACGACTAAGCCCAAGGTCCGATATTCTACTTCAGTCCCCGCAACGAAAGTGCACCTGAAACACGGCTGGCAACGCGATGAGATGGCTAATTGAAACGCCGCAGCGCTATCCCGAGATCGCCATCTTCCTCACCCTGGCCGTTGGATTTGCGATTGGCGGAGTAAAACTTGGCAAAATTCAGCCTCGGCAATGTCACAGGCACCCGCTACATATTGGGGGGCTCGGGCGCGGCCACCACAATAAAGTGTGGCCAAGCTGCGACAGTTTTGTACCTATATATATACGATTTCTGTTTAGATCGCCTCAGCCACTAAAGAACATGAAAACCAGAAGTAAATACGTTGTCGTCGGTTCCATTTTCGTCGCTCTCGTCATCGCGGTTGGATTCGTTGCGCCCGCGCGCGCATCGGAACTGGACGAGCTCAAGGCCCAAATCCAAGCCATGAAACAAAGCATGGACCAGATGCAGCAGAAAATTAACAAGCTGGAACACGAAAATCAGCAACAGAAGCAACAAACCGCCGCTGCTAAACCTGCGCAGACAGGTGGCAAAGAGGGACCCGGTAGAGTGTCTACTACGACGACTACGACGGTCGACCAGTACGGTAACCAGACTGTGACGATTGCTCCTACGGCAGTGACCATCGAGGCGCATGCCAGTCAGATCACGCCACGCGGTGCGCTCAATGACAACCAGGAACCTGCGCCCCGGCCTAATGACCTGACGCTTGATCCGAAATACCGCGGGTTTGTTCCGATTCCGAACACGCCGGTCTTGATCAAGTTTAACGCCAAACCTCGCGTCGATTTCACGGATGATCCGCAAAATACCGGCAATCCTGACCGATTTGTCACTGCGCAGATTCCAGTTGAAGGCGACTTCTTCAAAAACGGCGGAAATCAGTTCAACGTGAACTCCAAAGGATCGCAACTAAGCATCGACGTCCGCGCGCCGGACCTTCCGGGAAGCCCTCGGTTCTACTACCAGAATGACTTCTTTGGCAGCGGCGGAGGAGAACTTCCATTTCGCGTCCGGCAACTGTATGGCGAGATTTACAATTTCGTCGTCGGGCAAACGTTCAGTGTCTTTGAAGATCCTGACGCGTGGCCAGACACTGTTGATTATGAAGGGCCGAACTCGGCGGTCTTCGCACGCCGGCCGCTCGTTCGATACATGCTGCCATTGAATGATCATTGGGAGATGAATTTCGGAGTGGAGAAACCAGGAGCTGAGGTTGATACCGATATTGATCCGGACGCCCACTCAGTGAATCACGCTCCCGACGGCGGTTTTAACATTCGTTGGGAGGATTCAAAAGTCGGTCATGTTCAATTCGGAACGATCCTGCGCGATATCGGCGTGAAAGGACCCGCCGTGGGCAGCCAAAGTACGTTTGGCTGGGGCTTAAATCTCGCCGGCTCCTTTAACGTGTTCGAGCGCGATTCGGTGCAGGCTCAAGTGACTTATGGACATGGCCTGTTCCGGTATTTCAACGACGATTTCGTCAACAACGATGCCGCATTTGATAGTTCAGGAAACCTTAAGGCCATCCCTGCATTCGGAGCGCTGGTCGGTTACACCCACAAATGGACCGATTATTTCCGTTCGACCGTCAGCTATGGCTACGTCGAGTTGGACAACGAGTTTTCACAGGGACCTCATGCGTATCATCGGACGCACTACGGAAGTTTCAATCTGGTCTGGCAGGCGAGAAAACGTCTAAGTATTGGGCTTGAGGGATTGTACGGACACAAAGAGGAGAAGAACGGTGCTGAAGGCGATGCGTTTCGACTCCAAATCGGGCTCCTCTACTCATTGTTCGATTAGGAGACTGTTGAAATACTGGAGCGGATCGCGCGTAGAGGCAGAAGGCGGATGGCAAGGAGGGAGGAAGGCGCATCCCCGCCGCGGGCTGTAACGACCGAGCGACGCTGCCAACCGCCCTCTGCCTCGCGCCGTCGACGGTTGCGTTGATTTTGGCGCTCGCCGTCGTTGCTCGCTTGGCCGAGATCGCTGCGGATATCAGCGCTGCGCTCGGCGCCTTGGCCAACGCCAAAATCCACAGCAACGCGAACCGTTCCAGTATTTCAACAGTCTCCTCGGATCGGGAACGCGATCGCCAGACCCTTTCCCTCAGTGAAATAGGCCCAAGGTCCGATATCCCCGGAGCGCTCCGAAGCACAGATTGAAGCACTGTCTGGAGCGTCATGATCGATCCCGCGAGTTTTATTAAGGAACGGGTAGGAATCTTCAAGGAGTTCACGCCTGATCGGCTGAAGCAGCTGGTTGATGGCTCGCGGGTAGAGTCGTTCGAAGCGAACGAAGCCATCGCACATCACGGCGCCGAAGCCACGCACTTCGGCGTGGTCTTGAGCGGGAAAGTCACCGCTTCAGTCCTTTTCAATGGCACACGGCAACCGCTTGGCGAGTTGAGAGCCGGCGACACCTTCGGAGAAGCAGGATTGATGACGGGCAATCCGTTGCTGGCGGATTTCATCGCCGAGTCGCACTCCGAAGTGATGCTAATTCCGGTATCGCTTTTTCAATCGATCATCGTCGCCGAACCGGGCGCGGTACGGCAAATCTCACGAACGATTGCTGATCGGACAAAAATGCTGCTGGCCGATCCGGCGAAAACGGCGGCGGCATTTCGTGACAGCGAAGATCCGTACGGACTCACGCTTAAAGGCGAGCGACCCGAGAAAATTCTTGTAATCAACTGCGGCTCCTCTTCGCTGAAGTATTCCTTCTACGACACAGAAGACGAGGCGCGTCATGCCAAAGGCATGGTGGAACGCATCGGCATTGATGGGACCCGTATCGCCCATCGCGGACCGAAGGGTGAAACGAAGCGAGACCTAGGCGAAGGCGATCACGCTACTGGTTTCAAAGCGATGATCGCCGAACTCACTTCGAAGGAGACAGGAGTCATCAGCGGTGCGGCTGAAGTAAGTGTGGTCGCGCACCGCGTTGTTCACGGCGGCGAAAAATTTACCGAAGGCACGCTTCTCACTGACGAAGTCGTCACCGAGATGGAAAAACTCAATCCCCTCGCCCCGTTACATAATCCAGTGATCATCGCGGGCGTTCGTGAGATGCGGAAGTTGTTTCCCGCGGTTCCGCACGTCGGGGTATTCGATACCGCGTTTCATCACACGCTGCCTGCCTACGCGTTTCTTTACGGATTACCGTACGAATTTTACGAAAAGAAGGCGGTGCGTCGTTACGGTTTCCACGGTACATCCCATCATTACGTCAGCTTGCGTGCCGCACAATTTTTGAAGCGCCGGCCTAACGAGCTGCAGCTCGTGAGCTGTCATCTCGGCAACGGATCCTCGCTGTGTGCGATCGATCACGGTCGCTCCGTCGATACGACGATGGGTTTCACCCCGCTGGAAGGCTTAATCATGGGAACGCGCTGCGGCGATCTCGATCCCGGTGTGCTCGCGTTCCTCGAGCGCGAAGAAAAGCTCACTGCTTCAAAAAGCGAAGAAATGCTGAACAAGAAAAGCGGTTTGCTTGGCTTGTCCGGCGTTTCGAGCGATATGCGCGAGGTTCTAACGGCCGCTGATCAGGGGCATCAGCGCGCGCTAATTGCGCTCAAAGCCTATTGCTATCGCATCCGAAAATACATCGGCGCTTATGTCGCGTCGATGGGTGGACTCGACACGGTGATTTTCACCGGCGGCGTAGGCCAGGGAAGCGCAGTTGTTCGCGCGCTGGCCTTGCAGGGGTTGGAGTGCATGGGCATCACACTCGACGACCAGCGCAATCGCGAAGCACCGGGCAACGAACTATCTCGTATCTCGACCGACGACTCGAAAGTGGCGGTGCTGGTTGTGCCCACTGACGAGGAACGCATGATGGCGCGCGAAGCGTTGCGCGCCTTGAGCCGCTCTTACATCACGGGCGTCTTAAAAGCGCAGAAGCAGGAACCGTTTCTGGTCGAGATCTCCGCCCACCACATTCATCTCACCCAGCAGCACGTCGAAGCGCTGTTCGGAAAGGGACATCAACTCACCAAGCACGCCGACCTGTCACAGCCTGGTCAGTATGCCTGCAAGGAACAGCTCACCATCGTCGGGCCGAAAGGGCGCATCGAGCGCGTCCGCATTCTGGGACCAGCGCGCAAATACACCCAGGTGGAGATCGCGATGACCGAGCAATTCAAACTGGGCATTCATCCCCCAATCCGGGAAAGCGGCGATATCGCGGAGACGCCTGGCTGCACGCTGGAGAGTCCAACCGGCAACGTCCAGATCGATCGCGGAGTGATCTGCGCTTTGCGGCATGTTCACATGAGTCCGGAAGACGCACTTCGTTACGGAGTCCGCGATAAGTCATTTGTGCGGGTGCGCATCGCCGGAGATCGCGAACTTGTTTTCGGCGACGTGCTCGTGCGGGTGGATCCGAGTTTCAAACTCGCCATGCACATCGACACCGATGAAGGCAACGCCGCTAACATCAAGACCGGCGCGCAGGGCTACATCGACGGAATTCAAAGCGAAGGATACCAAAGTAACTAACGATATTTGAACAACGCAAACACTTCCAACCAGCAACTACAACTATGAACGAAAACCGCTCAACCAAAAATGCCAACCTTTTCCCGGAATTACCCCCGGAACCAAATCTACCCGAAAACATCGATCGCCGGACGTTCATCATCCGCAACGCGGTCATTGGCGCAGCCGCGGCGATGACTGGAACAGTCTGGACGATTGAGGCCCGTGCCCAACAAGCGGCGAAAGAAGCTGCGGCGAAGCCTCCGCTGCCTTCGCTCGATTCTACCTCCATGTCGCAAGACTTGGACGTGGTGAAAAGGTCCAAGGGTCCAGTGATGACCGTTCTCGATGAATTCTACAAGGTGGGGCCGGGCCCATCGAGCTCTCATACGATCGGACCGATGCGTATCACGTACGATTTTTACCAGCGCTGCACGAAGTTGCCGGCTGATCAATTGAAACAGGCGACCGGACTGAAGGTTCATCTCTACGGGAGCCTGAGTGCCACAGGCAAAGGTCACGGCACCGAGCGAGCGGCTCTGGCCGGCTTAATAGGTAAGGAACCGGCAACTGTCGATCCGCTATTTCTCGACGAGATGAAAGAGAAGCCGAACCAATCTTATCCGGTAAAGCTTGGCGATAAGACGTTCAATCTGTCGCTAGCCGACATCATCTACGACACACCCAAAGGCGAGTTCCCGCATCCAAACACCATGACCTGTAAACTCATGGGCGGGGACAATGCGGTCTACGAGTTGGAATATTACTCGCCCGGCGGCGGTTTTTACGAGTGGAAGGGCTACACGCCGCCAAAAAAAGGGCAGCCCAAATATCCGTACGGGACGATGAAGGAACTTCGCCAGCACGCGGAGAAAAATAATCTCTCAATCGCGCAAGTAATAATGGCGAATGAACTCGCGGTGTCGGGAAAGACCGAAGAGCAGATCAACGCGTTCCTCGACAAGATTGCCGCCGCAATGATCGCGACCGTGAAAGCGGGACTCGCCGTCAAGGAGGGCATGCTTCCGGGACCGATCAAACTGCACTCGAAGGCGGCGGAAGTGTGGAAACGCGCCCAGGACGACAAATACGAGGCCGACCGTGCAGTGGCGCTCCTGTCCGCGTGCGCGTTGGCCGCTTCGGAAGAAAATGCGCGCGGCCACTTGGTCATTACAGCGCCGACGGGAGGTTCGGCAGGCGTGATGCCGGCTATTGTTTATGCGCTAACGGAAACAAAGCGAAAACTGCCGCAGGAAAAAATTCGGCAGGGTTTGCTCGGCGGCGCCGCCGTTGGCTACTTGTGCAAACACAATGCCACTCTTTCCGGTGCCGAAGGTGGTTGTCAGTCCGAGATCGGTGTTGCTTCATCGATGTCGGCTGCATTCATTGCTTCGGCGCTGGACGCCTCGCCTCTGGTGACGGAGAACGCTGCCGAGTCGGCACTCCAGCATCATCTCGGCATGACCTGCGATCCGGTGGCCGGCTATGTGCAGGTGCCCTGCATTGAGCGCTGCGCATTCGGCGCAGTGAAGGCTTGGACTGCCTACATGATTGCGACGAACGAGATCGGGTGGCGGCACCGCGTCGATCTCGACACGACAATCAAGACTCTCGCCGATACCGGAAAGGACATGAGCACAAAGTATAAGGAAACGAGTGAGGCCGGTCTCGCTCAGAATCTTGTTCTTTGCTGAACCACAAATTCACGCTACCAGCATGGCAACAGAGGTCCTGACCAAACCAACGAAGTCATCGCCGAAAGAAAAAACGGTGACGACTGAACCCGATACGAAAGAAGCCTGGCGCGGATTTAAGCCCGGCTTATGGCAGCGCGACATCAATGTGCGTTGGTTTCTTCAACAAAATTACACGCCCTACGATGGCGATGATTCATTCCTTGCGCCTGCGACCGAGCGCACAAAGCGCATTTGGAAAAAACTCGAAGATCTCTTTGTCGAGGAGCGCAAGAAAAGCGTGCTCGACGTTTCGCTTATCCCGAGCTCGATCACCGCGCATGCGCCGGGTTATATTGATAAGGACAACGAAGTCATTGTGGGACTTCAGACGGATGCGCCACTGAAGCGCGCGATCATGCCGAACGGCGGCTGGCGAATGGTGCTGACCTCTCTTAAGACGTATGGCTATGAAGCGCCCGCGGCGGTGGCGGAGACCTTCAGCAAGTATCGCAAAACGCATAACGAGGGAGTCTTCGATGCCTACACGGCGGACATCCGGGCGTGTCGCAGTTCACACATCCTAACCGGTCTGCCTGATGCATATGGCCGGGGACGCATCATCGGGGATTACCGGCGTGTGCCGCTCTATGGAGTCGCGCGATTGATCAAACAAAAGGAGCGCGAAAAAGCGGCTCTCGATTCCGAGATGTCAACGGAGAGCATCATTCGCGACCGGGAAGAACTGAGTGAGCAAATCCGCGCACTTAGCGAATTGCGGGACATGGCGAAGAACTACGGCTTCGACATCTCGGGTCCGGCGCGCAACGCGAAGGAGGCAGTGCAATGGCTCTACTTCGCTTATCTCGCCGCCGTAAAAGAACAAAACGGCGCGGCCATGTCGTTAGGCCGGACTTCGACGTTCCTCGATATTTACTTCGAGCGGGATCTCAAGGAAGGCGCGCTGACTGAATCGCAAGCGCAGGAAATCATCGACGATTTTGTTATCAAACTTCGCATTGTTCGTTTTCTGCGGACGCCCGAGTACGATGAACTATTCGCTGGTGACCCGACGTGGGTGACGGAATCCATTGCGGGAATGGGCGACGACGGGCGACCGCTCGTGACCAAAACGAGTTTCCGTTTTTTGCACACGCTCTACAATCTCGGACCAGCGCCCGAGCCGAACCTCACTATCTGGTACTCGCCGCGATTGCCTGATAGCTTTCGCAAGTTCGCGGCGAAGGTCGCTATCGATACGAGCGCGTTGCAATTCGAGAGTGATTCGCTTATGCGCACCGCCTGGGGCGATGACGGCGCGATTGCATGTTGCGTGTCACCCATGCTCATGGGCAAGCAGATGCAGTTTTTTGGCGCGCGCGCCAATCTCGCCAAGTGTCTCCTCTACGCGATTAACGGCGGGCGCGACGAAATCAGTGGCAAGCAGGTCGGGCCTAAGGTTGATCCAGTCAAGGGTGACTATCTGGAGTTCGATGATGTCGCCGCGAAGTTCGAAGGCATGATGGAATGGCTCGCGGAAGTGTATGTCAATGCGATGAATGTCATCCATTATATGCACGACAAGTATTCCTACGAACGCATTGAGATGGCGCTGCACGACTACGCGCCCGTGCGCACGATGGCGTTCGGCATCGCAGGATTGTCAGTCGTTGCGGACAGCTTGTCGGCTATGCGTTATGCGCGGGTGAAAGTGATCCGCGATGAAACCGGACTGGTTGTCGACTACCAAACGGAAGGCGAGTTTCCGATGTTCGGTAACAACGACAACCGGGTGGATCAACTGGCCGCGACAGTTGTCTCGATGTTCATGACCAAGCTGCGAAAGCATCCGACTTATCGCAACGCCATTCACACGCAGTCGGTGCTGACCATTACGTCGAACGTTGTTTACGGAAAGAGCACCGGCCACACACCGGACGGCCGTCGCAAAGGCGAGCCATTCGGCCCCGGCGCCAATCCGATGCATGGCCGCGATAAGCACGGCATCATGGCTTCAGCTGCGTCAGTTTCGAAAATTCCATATCGCGACGCCGCCGATGGAATTTCTCTCACGAGCAGCATGGTGCCGGAGGGCTTGGGCCGTACAGCGGAGGACCAAGTCACGAATCTCGTCGGTGTCTTGGACGCGTTTTTCGGAGCGAGTGGCTATCACATGAATGTGAACGTGCTTAATCGCACAATGCTGATGGACGCGATGGAACACCCAGAAAAATATCCTTCGCTAACGATTCGCGTTTCAGGATACGCGGTGAATTTCGTGCGCCTGACTCGCGAACAGCAAATGGACGTAATCAATCGGACCTTTCACGGCGCGTCATAACATTACTGACATGAAGCTGGAAACGCTGGAGCCAAAAGCTCCGCCGATCGGCAGCCCTTTTGATCTGCGCGTCGGCATCAGCGAAAAAGTCGACGAGATGGACATTCGCTCGGCGATGGATAGCGGAGAGTGGGGATTCATTCATTCGTTTACGACCGGCTCAGCGGTCGATGGTCCGGGCGTTCGGATCGTCGGGTGGCTCAGTGGTTGCCAGTTTCGCTGTGTCTTCTGCCATAACCCGGACACGTGGAAGGTGACCAATGGCACGCCGGTGCGCCTGGAGCGCGCCATAGAAGTGGTGAAACAATACCGCACCAGCCTGCGAACGATGAAAGGCGGTTTGACGATTAGCGGGGGCGAGCCGCTATTGCAATACCGCTTCCTTTCAAAGTTATTTCCCGCGATCCACGAGGTGGGGATTCACACGGCGCTGGAAACGAACGGGTTTCTCGGTTCGCGACTGACGGATGATGATCTCGCCTCGATCGATCTGGTGATGCTCGGACTAAAAGCGATAGAACCGGACTTACACCGGCGATTAACCGGAATGGAGACCAAGCCAGTGCATGAATTCGCGCGCCGGCTCGCGGCGCGGAAACATCCCGTGTGGATTCGATTCGTGATTGTGCCTGGTTGGACGGACAACATGGAAGAAGTGGATCGGATGGCGGAGTTCGCCGCGAGTCTCGGAAATGTTGAGCGCGTGGACGTGTTGCCGTTTCATCAAATGGGTCGGTTCAAATGGGAAAAGCTCGGTATGGATTACAAAATGCGTGACGCGCAGCCCCCAAGTCGCGAGACGGTGAATGAGGTGCTGTCACGTTTTCGCGCGGCTGGATTGAACGCAGTTTGACAGAGAATTCCGCGACATGAGTTCCAAACTCCCGGTCGCGGCAGTCGGCGCATGGTTACTCGTCGCGATCTACTACTTCTATCAATATGCGCTGCGTTCCGCCCCGAGCGTGATGGTGCCCCAATTGACCGAAGCGTTCGGCGTAAATGCGCTGGGCGTTTCGGCAATCGTTGGCATGTTTTACTACGGTTACTCGCCGTTTAGTTTGGTTGCAGGCGCATCTTTAGATCGTTTCGGCGCGAAGCGCATGGTGCCAATCGGTGCTGCCCTTGTCGGAATCGGCTCGTTGTTGTTCAGCACAGGGAATGTGCCCCTGGCAAATATCGGACGCTTTGTCCAAGGCGCGGGCGCCGCGTTTGCATTGATCGGCGCGGTCTATCTGATTACGAAGAATTTTTCCGCATCAGTCGCGGCGTCATTCATTGGCGCGACGCAGATGTTTGGGATGGCCGGTGGATCAGCCGGCCAGTTTCTGGTGGGCCCTCTTATTAAGAATGGTCTTCCATGGTATGGCTTCTGGATTTGCGCCGGTGTTTTGGGACTAATCATTAGCGCGACCCTTTTCTTCCTTTTACCAAAAGATCAACCAGGAACTGGCGGAATAGCTACCCTCCTCAATTCTCTAGGTAAGGTATTTCGTAACCCGCAATCCATCCTTTGTGGTGTGATCTCCGGTCTTCTATTTATTCCTACTACTATTCTTGGGATGACCTGGGGCGTGCGTTTCCTTCAGGAAGCGCGCGGCCACCAATACGAAGGTGCGGTTATTTTGGCTTCCACGATCCCTGTCGGCTGGATGATCGGTTGCCCGCTGCTCGGTTTTATTTCGGATCGGCTCGGTCGCCGCAAACCGGTCATTCTTGCCGGGACGATCATGTTACTCGGAGTCGTGGCGTGGGTGTTGTTCGGCAATCCGGATATCTTTCGCGGTCACGCGGTTGGGATCTTGATGGGAATCGCATCGGGCGCGGCGATGCTGCCGTACTCCGTGATAAAGGAAACTAATCCGCCGCAGCTGGGTGGCACGGCGACGGGCGTCATTAACTTCATCAACTTTACATTCAGTGCGCTACTCGGCCCGGTGTTTGGGGCGCGCCTCGTCGCAATGCCTGAAGGCGGCGCTGATGCGGCGCTCGCGCACTATCAAGCCGGCTTTCAACCCTTACTTTACGGCATCTTGGTGGCCTTGATTCTGACGTTGTTTCTTAAGGAAACCGGGCCTGGAGTGAGAAAAACGTAGGCCGTGCTTGCCGAGCTAGTCTGGATTTGAGAGCGCCGAGCTAATTGCAGCGAGAAGCTGTTCTGCGGCCATTCCTTTCATGAAAAAGGTATTTACTCCAGCGCTAATCGCCCGGGCGCGAATTATCGGATCATCTTTGCTGGTGAGGACAATCACTCGCGTCCATGGAGAGAGCGTTTTGAGTTTCAATTGCACGTCGAGTCCGTTCATCTCCGGCATCCACATATCAATTACGGCAACCGCCGGCTGCTGCATCTCGGCGTACCTCAGAAACGCTTCTGGATCAGCGAAGGATTCAACCTTCCAACCGGCGGCATCCAGCAGACGCGTATTTGCCTTAAGCCCGGACGCATCGTCATCAAGCAGACAAACAGTCGCGCATTCAGTTCTCGCGCCACCTGCGTGCGAAGCCTGGCGGGCTAAGATCCCTGTAAAGGCATTTTCAGCGACTTTATAGTTTGATGGCGTGCGCACTTTATTATTAACAGCATCCGAAATGCCGAGTTGCGCCAGAGCGGATGACATAATAGAAAGCATCTCCATTATTGAAACGATTCTGAACGGGGAATGGCCCCGGCTTGTGAGTTATTGACCCGCGGAAGGCCGCTTAAATGCCCGATTAACGGCGGCAAGGAACGGGGCATTGTCCAAGGGCTTCATAAAGAAGGCGAAGGCGCCTGCCTGTTTCACAACAGCCTCAGCGGCATGGTCCTTATGGCCGGTGATAAAAATGACGCGAGTCTCGGGGGATTCCGTGCAGAGGTATGTTAGGACATCCATGCCCGTCATTTTTTCCATCCAGATATCCAAGACCAGTACCGGAACCGGGTGGGTGCTCAGGTAAGAGAGAAAAGCTTTCGGCTCGCCGAAGGGAGCGACTCTATACCCCGAGGACTCAAGGAGGCGACCAACCGATTTTCGCACCGACGCGTCGTCGTCCACAAGACAAACGAGCGGTGCATCGCTTTCGCACACGACGCTAATGTACGATTTTAAACTACCCGCGGCCTATCGGACCTTGGTCGGAGATTTGCCCAACGCAGGCACTTTCGCCCTTTCCATTACGTAAACCAGCTGTACTGCGGAGGTAATACCAAGCTTTTGCATCACCCGACCGCGGTGGCACTTCACGGTTTTTTCCGCCATCCCCAGCTCCCCGCCTACCTGCTTGTTGAGCATGCCGGTGGCGAGCAGCTGCATTACTTCGAACTCGCGGGGCGTGAGCCGATCGAGCAAGGCGCGAGCGTGCCCCCTCTCCGAGGCATGCTGCCGTTGTTGTGCCGATCGAGCGAGCGCTCGTTCAACACAGTTCAACAATTCTTTAGGCTTGAATGGCTTGGGCAAAAAGTCGACCGCGCCTGCCTTCATCGCGCGTGCGCACGTCAGAATATTCCCGTGACCTGTTATGAAGACGAGCTGCTCTTCACGCCGGCGTTGGATGAGAGCATTCTGGAGATCGATCCCGCTGAGGCCGGGCATCTTCACGTCGACGACGACGCAGGAGGGTCCGACATAAGGCGAACGGCTCAGAAACTCTGAAGCGGACCGGAATATCTCCACCTCATAGTCGGCGCCGGTTAAGAGGCGCTGCAAACTCTTACGTATCGATTCGTTGTCATCGATCACAAACACCATCGGCTTTTCAGAACTCATGTTAGTACCTCGTTTTGTATTGGAACGTGAAAGCAAAAACGCGCCCCTCCGCCGGCTGCGTTCTCGGCCGCAATCCGGCCGCCATGTGCCTCGACGATGGAACGCACGATCGACAATCCCATACCGAGCCCTTCTTCCTTCGTGGTAAAGAACTGCTCGAAGAGGCGCTCGCGAGTTGTTTCTGGAATACCAGCGCCGTAGTCGCGCACAGCAACGCACGTTTCGTTGTTGCCGTTATAGCTTGTCGTAATCTGCACCACGCGTCGCGCCGGTGGCGTGTCGCGCATTGCATCAAAGGCGTTGCGGATGAGATTAATCAGCACCTGCTGCATCTGCGTCGGGTCACCATCCATCGTTGGCAAATTCTCCGCCAAAGATACCTCCAATTTGCAAAAGTGCGCCGCGGCGTCTGGATAAACCATGTGCATGACCGATTTCACCACGTCGTTTAAACTGATCCGGCTGCGGATGGCGCTGCCCTTTTTGATCGCGCTCCGCACGTTATCGATGATGTCGTAGGCCCGTCGGCCGTCGGCCGCGACGTCCGTGAAAATCTCGCGGAGTTGTTCCGCATCGAGCCAGCCTTTGTCAATATATTGAGTCCCCGCGGTGGCGTTGGTCACGATCGCCGAGAGCGGCTGGTTTAGCTCGTGGGCCAAAGACGCCGTCATCTCGCCGAGCAAACTGGCACGGCTGAGCAGATCGACCTGCTGTCGTCGCTGTCGCGCCTCGGTTTCCGCCGCTTTGCGCGCGTAGAGGTTCACAATCGTCGCCAGCACGAGAAGTCCCTTTGACGTGTAAATTGGGTTCAAAGCAATCTCGATGGGAAACTCAGTGCCGGTCTTGCGCCGCGCTACCAATTCCTTGCCTACGCCATTCTGACCGGGCGGCAGGGCGGATTCGAGTGCCGGCCATGCAGTCGAGTAATGCTCGGCGTCCCGCTCGGTAAAAAGAACACCGATGTTCTTTCCAATCAGTTCCTCGCGGCGATAGCCAAAAAGCTCTTCGACTTGAGCGTTTGCCAGCACGATTGCTCTGTGAGCATCCACCAGCAAAATGCCGCAGGGCGAAGCCTCGGTCGCAACTTGGAACAGCTCTTCAGCCTGCTTTCGCTGGGTAACATCCATAGTCACGCCGAGCAAACGACATGGTGTCCCCGATGAATCGTAGTAGCACCGCGCGCGGCCCGCCAACCAGCGCACCGTTCCCTCGGGTAAGATGATGCGGTACTCAAAATCGTAAATAGCATTCTCGGCAATCGTCTTTTCAATGACCGCCTCACGCGCGGCACGGTCGTCGGGATGTATGCGTTCCTGGAACTCGGCGTAGGTCACGTTTCTTCCCGGCTCGAAATCGAAAAGCTTCCGCACTTTATCCGAGACCCACAGCTCCCTGGTGATCGGATTCAATTCCCAAACCCCGAGTTGCGCCGCTTCAGCCGCCAGGCTCACCCGCTCCTCGATATCGTGCAGGGATGCCTCACTTACCTCCAGCTTCTTCGCTACCTGGCCCGCGCGAAATAAATCCACCGCCAGCTCACATCCCATTGCCGCAAGAATGGCCGCAAAGGGAAAGCTCACAATGTAGGGCGCTTCTATGACCCGGGCGTGAATCAACGTGGTAACGCCTGCGGCAACTAAAATGAAAAATGTGATGCCGCCGCCCACAATGAGAGCCCGCCGCCGCGCATCGGTCGTTCGCGTTCTCCAAAGGCTGATGGATGCATCCACCACAAAGGCCAGTAACAGCAGCGAGCTCAACTCGCCCAACCGCGTCCACGGACTGATCACACCAATCGGGACCGACACAGTTTCACCGAGAAAGGATATCTGCCGAACGCCAGTGATTGCCCGAAAGTTTAGACTTGGCGGAAAGGCGAAATTAATTATTAGCGCAATGAAGCGTACTGCGCAGGCCCCTATTCCAAGCCACAACCGACCAGTTTGGAAATAAAGTCTTACGAACGCGACAAGCGCGACGACCAGGAAAAAAATGGGGACGTGTGTCCAGCGTTGCACATCTGCGAACTGCTCAGCAGAACGGGCGCGCATCATTATCAACTCGGCGAAGGCGATTCCAATCACGGCCACAGCAGCAAGTACAAAAGCCAAATGCGCCGCACGCCGTTGCGAGAGGCCGAGTACAAGATTCGTCAGCGCTATCGCCGCACAGGCGCCGATCAACATTGCCCATATCGCCGTGACCCAGCTCATAGCTTTCTTTTGCAGCTCAAACTGCTGCCACCACTGCCCCCGACTTTTTTGTCATTACTCCACATTTGAGGACAAAAAGTCATTTTGATAATGGCAGGAAGAACCTCTCGGTGGAATTGCACTTTGGTGAGCCCGTGCCTTGCACCTTCGGGCAATCACTTTCCTCGGCGTTTTCGGGTGGAAAGCCTAAGCCGTCAAAACATGAGCCGGCACACCCAGCCAGTTGGCCGCCTGGGTGCGGTTGCGAAAAGCGCGTGCTTCGATGGCTGTATTCTCCATCAGCGTTTCGTACATACGCGCTAGGCCAAAGCCAACATAATCATCGGAAAACAACGCTGTTCGCACCGGGCCGGTTCCGGCGAGTTGCTCTGCGCGTTTTCGCGCGAACTGAAAAAGATGAGAGGTGCGAAAGGCAAACTGATTCAACCCGCTGAAATCTACGAAGCGCTTAACGGGAACCGAGACTTTCTCGAAGGCCACTAACCATTCACCGATCTGGTCGAGCATGTCATCATCCAGAGTGCCCTCCGGTCGCCACGTCACTAAGTCGTAGCTCGGGTAAAGACGAAGAAAAGGTCCGCCGCGCGCGGTATCGAAAGGTGGGACGAGGTCCTCGGGCTCGGGAGGCGGATCCATCGCGTGAAAAAATCGGCTTTTCGCCTCCCGGTCTCTATAGGACGAAGGTCCGAACGCTCCTATTCGAGCGGGATCGGGCGACCGCTAGCCGCTTCTTATACTTCTTGGCTACGTAATTCGTTAGCCAAATGCACCAGCTCGGCCACGGAGGTCGCCTCCATCTTCTGCATGAGCTGCGCGCGATGGGCTTTGACAGTTCGCTCCGCCATAACGAGTTCAGCTGCAATTTGTTTGTTCAACTTGCCGGCCACCACCAACTCGAAAACTTCGCGCTGGCGTGTGGTGAGCTTTTCGAATCGATTCTTCAACTCCACCTGGTGCTGCCGACTACCTTGGAGTTGAGCCGCCCGCGCGAGAGCGGCGCGTACCGCGCCTAACAGGTCATCGCGCTTCGCCGGCTTGGTGAGAAAATCGACTGCACCGCGTTTCATCGCGCGCACGCTACTCGGCACATCGGCGTATCCCGTAAGAAAAATAACTGGCAAGGTTTGTTCTTCGCGCGCGAGCACTTCCTGAAGCTCTAATCCGCTTGGCCCGGGCAGGCGTACATCAAGCAACAGACAACCGCAGGGACGCGAGGTACGGCTGGCCAACGCGAAATCGCCGGCCGAGCGATAACTGCGCACCTGATAACCCGCCGCCTCAAGCACACGCGTCACTGCTTTGCGAAAGGAATCATCGTCCTCGACGAGATGAACGACCTGTTGCTCGAGCGCCGGAGAAATCATGCGGCTCGGTCGTTTAGCACCGGCAGAACGATACGGAAAATCGCGCCGCCCTCAGGATTGTTCTCGGCCCAAATCCTGCCGTCGTGCGCCTCAATGATCGAGCGCGCGGTCGCCAGTCCCAGCCCAGCGCCGTTTTCCTTGGTCGTGAAAAAAGGTTCGAACAGGTGCGACAGTTTCTCTGGCGACAGGCCGAGGCCGAAGTCACTGACAAAGATTTCCACGTTATCGTGACCGTTGCCGTTGGTGCCGATGACCAGCCGTCTATTCGACTGTGCCGTTTCATCCATCGCTTCCATGGCGTTGCGGATCAGATTCAGTAAGGCTTCGCGGAGGTGAATTGGCTGCGCCAAAACTCTACACGTTCGCGCCGTTAAATCGCTTTCCAGCAACACGCCGCGCTGGCGGGCGTCGGCTGAGACCAAACCCAAAAGACACGGGATCAATTCATGCAGATTGACGGCCTGGAGTTGTGCTCGGCGTTTAGTGGTCAGCGTCCGAAGGTGATGCATCGTTTTGGTCGCGCGCAAGTCATCCTGGCGGATGTCGTTTACGATTTCGCGGAGTTTCTCCAGGGGCGGTGCATCGGAGTCGAGCAACATCTCCGCGGCCTCCGCGTTACTAAGGATCGCACCGAGTGGCTGGTTGATTTGATGTGCAATCGCAGCGCTCAGCAATACCATTAATTGGGTGGCATGCGCCACATCCCGATCCGCTTTTTCCGCGTGTTTCTTATCTCGAATGTCGCGAACGATGATGATGAGACTGGTCTCGCCACCAAGTTCCACGACATCGGAGGAGAGCAGCACCGGTACGAGCTGGCCAGCCTTGTTGCGGAGGGAGACTTCGAACTCGCGCACGGCGCCCTCCTTGACGCGCCGAATCATCTCCGCACGCTCGGCTAGGTCAGCCCAAAGATCGGTCTCAAAAACTCTTCGACCAATGACTTCCTGCCGCCGATATCCGAAGAGCTTTTCCCATTGCTCGTTGACGTCGATCATCGTCGCATCCCCTAATCGGGCGATCCACATCGGATCCGGATTGCATCGGAAAGCTTTACTGAAACGTTCGTCGGCAGTCTGGCGCTCTTTAGTTCCGGCAGCGAGAAAGAGGAACGGAATCGCCGTTACAATAAGAAAGAACTGAAGCGCGCGCGCGTTCTGCTCGGGAGTCTCGCTCGTGAATGGGCCGTGACCATGGGCGGCGCTCCAGATTGCTACAAATGTGATGATGAGCGTGGCCGTGGTTGTGCCGCGGGTGCCGAGTCGCAACGCTGCCCAAAACAAAAACGGTAAAGGCGCGACGAACAACACCGGATGAGCGGTCGATTCTCCTTTATAGAAAGCGCAATAGCTTGCGACGGCTAACCCAAGGAAAACAAACGTGGCTTCCAGAAATACCTTCCAGTTCCAGTCTCGCGCCGGTCTTTGCCGCCATGTGAACCACGTGATCACAGCAGGCGCGAAAGTCAGCGCAGTGAGCACGTTTGAGAAGAATCGAATCGTCCAGATCTCCCAATATGCGCCCGTGCCCCAGTGATTGAGGCGAACGAATCCGGCATCCAGGAACGATGAAAGAAACGGCGCGACTAATCCGCCGCACACACAAAAGATGCTTGCGCTGCGCAGGCTATCGAAGCGGAGGCGCCCAGGGATGAAGTAGCGGATGCAACCCGCGCCGATCAGCGCCTCGCAGGAATTGCTGACGAAATAGCAAAGCATCATCGGCACCGGGATATGGCTCTGCAATTGCACGAGGCAATGCGCCAGAAACGCTCCTGCCAGCGGCATGCTCCAACCGCGAGTGCGCGTGAGCAGGAGCGCGGCGAGCAGGATCGAGTTCGGCGGCCACAGTACCGAAACCGGATGCGGTCGGAAAGTCAGGGCGAAGCCGATTTGCGATCCGATATAATAGCCGAGGAACGTGAGCAGCGGTGCGAGGAAAGTGCGCCACTGGACCGTTAGAGCACGCCCTCGCACGCCAATCGGCCTGATCGGCGGCCATAAGGCGCTCGTCGCTTCAGCAGCCATTCTCGCTCCTTCGAGACCCCTTCATATCGGTGGAATCCTTATCATGCAACAAAGCATTTCGATAGTGAAGCCGCTGTCCCGCCCAAGCACGCGGTGTACGACTTTCGTCTGACAGCCGGACCGCTGCAGTCTTTTTATCTGACGGCGACAGCTATGGAGACAGCAAATCACCCGCACACGCGGTGCTCTTAATTCAAGCTGGTAACGCTACTTCGCCAGCCAGACCCGGGCCTGTGCGATGTCGTTAGGCGGGAAAAATCTCACCGGCGCCTTGCGCACTCCTGCGCCCGCAAAGGCGAGCGCCTGCACCTCCCACCGCGGATCAGCCACGATGGCGACTTTCGCGATTTCGCCACCGTGCGAGAGAAGAAAATCAAGGTCATTCCAATCTGCGCCGCGCTGCCATCCCTGGAATTGGTCGGCAATCGCGAGCACGCGCGGCTTGGCCCCGGCATCGACCTTAGCGGCCATCTCTTGCTGGGCGGCGGCGAATTCCGATTGCTTCAAAGTACCGCTAATGCGCAGCACACAAATGTCGTCTGGTTCGTACTCAATAGTCGCGGGCATCTGGTGCCAGACAACGTCTACTGATCTGCGCCCATGCTGCTATCAGACTTAGGTCTTATCGTCGCCTTGCTCCTATCGGGCGTGCGTCTTCAAAATGCGCATCACCTCGGCAATCGCTTCGGGATCCTGATGGGCATTGTGATCGGAGGGAACGATGTGCTCAGTTTCCGCACCTTCCATGTGCGAGCTCCAATACGGCACGACGCCATCGCTGGAATTTGGTGAATCGCCCCGACCACGATCGCCGATGATCGTATTGTAGGGAACACCGGGTGTCATGGGAATCGTATTCATTGCATTAAGGAAGCGGCTTTTTGAGGAAAGACTATTGACGCTATTGGCGCGGCGCTTTGGTTTCAGTTCCTCCTCCCTCGTGCTCGTCGCGCGAAGCATTTCTTGGCTCGCCTGGCTGGTGAGCGCAGATTCTCGGATGATGATGTTGGCCAATGTGCTGATCAGGCCCGTAGCCATGTTGCTGCCGCGCAACGGAGAAGCGATGAAAATAACCCGGCCAATTTCTGGGCGGTGACGAAAGAAAAGTTCCTGCCGAAAATACTCACGCGTTTTTGGCGAAAGCGCTACTTCGTCGTGCGGCCGGCCAAAAATCTTCATCCAAAGTTCATTCCCGCCATCGGTTAGCAAAAGCCGGCTGATACAACCTCCCATGCTGTGGCCGATGACCACCATTGGTCTGAGTTTGGGAAACTGCTTTTCAACCTCGTCGAGTTCTTCACGCAGAATGGCGGCCGAATAGGGAAACGGATACCCAGTCGGGTAACTATAGAACCAGAACTGATAGTGTTTCCGGATGACAGGGTCGCCGCGCAATTTATTGATCATGGGAGTCCAGGTGGCCTGCGAATCCTTCAGCCCATGAATCACGAGCACGACGGTTTTGTTTGGGTTGAAAGGCTGGAGGCGCTCGATCCTTGCGGTATGCGCATATTTCTCCGGATTAAGAACGCGCGACAATTCGTGTTTTGACGGGTCGGTTTCCTGAAGCATCACCGCGAGCGGGACCGTGAAATCGGCGGCGAGGGGAAAGGTGCGGCCTTCGAACCCCACGGCCTCGTGATCGAGCGGATCGTAGAATTCGAGCACGCATCGGCGCCCCTGAAAGTGTGCGACCGCAGTCACGGTGCGGTAGATCCGCGATGGGACGGCTTGCTGCCGCGCATTTTTGGTCTCTTCCCGCTCAACGGCAACAATTGGAGCACCGATGCCCTCTCGCGTGGTTCGCTCCGTGACATATTTGCCGCCCACATCAAACTCGTCAGCCGGTGTGAATTCGAAATTGGCAGGGTTCCACTCAGGTCGCGGATCAGGCTTGTGCGTCAGCACAAAATCGCCATCTGCGCTCGGCACCGTCAACACGGATGTCCACGGAGCGAGCTTTGCATCCTGGATGATTTGGAAGATGCGGCTAACGCCGAAGTTGTAATCGCGCAGAGCAGCGGCGTTGCGTGGGTTGCTTTTCAGTTCATTCGAAGCGATCTGCAAAGCGGCCAGGCAATCTCCGAGCGCAGTGAGCGGTTGCGAATGACGCTCGCGCATTGCTGTCGTTAGAATTCGCTCGGCCGATGCCAGCTGCCCACTTCCCGCCGGTCCGTTCAGGTGCGCGTTGATATGGTGAACTTCTGCGTAGGGCGTCGTCGCGCAACCAGTGAGTACGAGAACGCTACTCAAGGCGCATAAGGTCGCGCCAGTGAGAATGAAGTCAGTTTGCCGCAAACACGTCCGATTCTACAATTGCTCTCCGCACAACCGGCTGATCCGTGACGACAACCGTTGTGCCCGGCTTAATTTCACCCGCCAACTTTTGACCGAACTCGGTATTGAACCGCAGTCGTGAAGACAGACGCTCGGCGTCCACGGCGCGACCTTTCCCAGTAACGCGCATCCATTTTCCAGCTTCGTGTCCTGGTGCGAGCTGGCTTGGTTTTCCGGTCGTGCCTTCGAGACGCGAGAATACATGTTCGCCGAGTCCGCCGCGACCGGTGACCACGAGCGCAGCGCGGCCGATGGGATTGCCGTTGCGATAAATGTAAAGCGATTTATCCGCCGAGCTAACGACAATTGAAATCGGACCGCTTCCACTCCGCTCCGGATGCCATTCGTACTCGCCTTGTGCCAGCGCTCGCACCATTTCCGGGCTCAAATCCTTCGGCGCAAGCATCAACCCGGGATTGGCGGCAAGATGTGGCTGGGGCGTTTTGCCATCGCCGATCACCACCGTGCCGCCGCTCTTTGTTGCGCTGAAGAGCAACTGCGAGAAATCAAACGGCAGACGGATGCAGCCGTGACTGGCGGGATAACCTGGCAATTGCCCAGAGTGCATGGCGATGCCACTCCAGGTGAGCCGTTGCATGTTCGGCATCGGGGCGTTGTCGTACTTCTTCGAATAGTGCTCCTGCTTCTTCTCGAGAATGCTGAAAACGCCAGCGGGAGTGGAATGCCCCACGGAGCCTGTGCTTACCGTGGAGCGGCCAATCAGGATCCCATTCCGATACACATGCATTGTCTGTTGCGGAACGCTAATTAGCACGACCACCGGCCCGTGCGGCGACAGGTCTGGACTCCACCAGTACTCACCGGGCTTGAGGGACCCGGTCGGTTTACCGGTCGAAGTGCCCTGCGTGTGAAAAGAGGGCCTTTTTACTGCCTGCAAGTCACTAACGAGGACAATAAAGGCGATGGCGAAGGAGAGGATTTTCACGAAGCGGGCGAGTTTCTTTAGATGACGCGATAAGCGTGACCGGCTTTAGGGAGCGCGCCTATCAGACCAAAGACCGATATGGTTTTCGTTTACTGCACAGAAATTCCCTGGTGCCTTGAATATCCGGCGCGTTGGAACTGCTCTTATGGCGAAACGCTTATCACAGGTGTGCATCAACTGTGCGGCGTTACTTCTAGTTGGATGCGATAGCCGGATCTCCGTTAGTACCACCTACGAACACTCGGTTAGGTTTGAAAAATATCACACGTTTGCTCTTGACGCGGCACCGGCCGAGCTTGGCCCGCTGGGCAAGCAAACTCTTGAGGAAAGCTTGCGTTCGCGTCTAACCGCGCGCGGACTAGAAGAAGTACTGGCCGACGAAGCAGGGCTTCAGGTGGTTTGCAGGATTGAAACCGAGAGCAAACGGATCCCCTCTAGTGTCGGCGGCCGCGTTTATCTACCTTCTAATTTCGGACGGTACTCCGGCACAGCCGGTATTGTCCAGGCGCCCGACACTACGGAACACATCTACGGTTCGCTTATTATTGACCTGGTCGATACTTCAACTCGTGAGCTCGTCTTTCGGGGGAGGAGCAAAAGGAGGGTAAACACCGAAGAAAAGAATGCCGCTTCCATCCAGGCGATCGTTCAGAAAATCGTCCGCGCGATACCTGGGCTTGGCCGAAAGTGAGCAACAACTAATGCAGCCAACGCCAATCGACACTTCAATTGAAAACCCAACCGGCACGAAACCGACAATGACAGCACAAATCTAGAATAAAGGAAGAACGTATGGCTAAACAACCAACCGACAGCAAACCCAAACTCAAGCGCAAGAAGTTCGAAAAGGAACTGCGCAAGCTCCAGGGTGAACTATGCAAGCTCCAGGGATGGGTGAAACACAAGCGACTGCGAGCGATCATCGTGTTTGAAGGGCGTGACGCGGCCGGCAAGGGCGGCACGATCAAGACGATCACCGAACGGGTTAGCCCGCGCGTGTTTCGAGTTGTGGCGTTGCCCGCTCCTTCTGACCGCGAGAAATCGCAGATGTACTTTCAACGATACATGCAACACTTCCCGGCGGCGGGAGAGGTAGTTATCTTTGACCGTAGTTGGTACAACCGTGGTGGTGTCGAGTACGTGATGGGCTTTTGCACGGAGGAACAGCATCGCCGCTTTCTTAAACTTTGTCCGGAGATCGAGAAGTACATTGTGGATGGCGGCATTCAGATCATCAAAGTCTGGCTCGAAGTCGGTGACAAAGAGCAGAAGCGCCGGTTTGAGGCTCGCGTGGATGATCCATTGCGCCAGTGGAAACTCAGCCCAATGGATCTGCCCTCGCGGAGCAAATGGTTCGAGTATTCCCGGGCGCGGGACATGATGCTTGCCGCGACAGATACCAAGCACGCCCCGTGGTACATCCTGCGTTCGGATGATAAAAGGCGGGCGCGGCTAAACTGCATCCGCCACATCTTAAAGTCGATTCCGTATAAACAAGTTCCACGCGAGAAGGTAAAGCTGCCGAAACGCTCTATGAAAGATGCCTATGACGACCAGGCGTCGATCCAGCGGCGGAAATTCGTGCCAGAAAAATACTGAGCTACGACGCGGCGATGTCTTCGATTGCCACCACTGCACCAGAACAATCACCTACGTTTCTTGCTCGAATAGCACCGGTGCTACAGTGGTTGCGCGCCTATCAGCCTAAGTGGCTGCGCGCAGACCTGATCGCCGGTGTTACGCTAGCAGCGTACCTCATGCCTGCCGGGCTGGCGGACGCCTCGCTTGCTAATCTGCCACCGGAAGCTGGTCTCTACGCCTGTCTCTTCTCCGGGCTCGTGTTTTGGTTGTTTTGTAGCTCGCGGCACACGGCTGTCACGGTCACCTCTGCCATTTCAGTACTGGTCGGGGCATCGCTTGGTGATCTGGCCGGAGGCGACACATCACGATTTTGGGCCTTGGCCTCGTGCACTGCCTTGATTGTCGGCGCGCTCGCTTTCATCGCCTGGCTGGCCAAGGCAGGCGTGATCGTGAATTTCATTTCTGAAAGCGTTCTCGTCGGGTTCAAGTGCGGCATCGCGCTCTTTATTGCCAGCACTCAGTTACCAAAGTTCTTCGGGTTCAAAGGATCGCACGGCGATTTCTGGGAACGCTCTGCGTATTTTTTTTCACACCTGCGTGAAACAAACGCGGCGTCGCTACTGCTCGGACTCAGCGCGCTGGCGTTGTTACTGCTAGGCAAACGTTTTCTCAAGAACAAACCGGTCGCGCTGTTCGTCGTCATTGCCGGTATTATTGCCGCTGCGACGATGGATCTCGCTAGTCTCGGCGTAAAACTACTGGGGCAAGTGCCACAGGGACTGCCACCATTCGGGCTCCCAGCGATTCACTTGTCGGACCTTAACGAATTGCTTCCACTCGCGTTGGGTTGTTTTCTTCTGGGCGTGGTGGAAACGGCCGCTCTTGGTCGCACGTTTGCGCTCAAGCACCGTTATCGCTTCGACGCTAACCAGGAACTACTCGGCATCGCCAGCGCAAACGTGATGGCAGGGCTGGGCCACGGATTTCCTGTTAGCGGAGGGATGTCACAGTCGCTCGTTAACGAAAGTGGTGGTGCACGTACACCATTGTCCGGGTTCATCGCTGCCCTGTTGATGTTAGCGGTCGTGTTATTCGTGTCTGGTGCGTTGCGCTACCTCCCGCAGCCAGTCCTCGCAGCCGTCGTGCTAATGGCCGTAACGGGTCTCTTCAAGGTGACAGCCCTCAAACACCTCTGGCGGGCGGACCGCGCTGAGTTCGTAGTCGCTATCGTTGCCTTAGCAGGTGTGCTCACCTCCGGCCTCTTAAGGGGAGTCCTCATTGGCGCAGTCATTTCCCTCGTGCAACTTCTGCGCCGTGCTTCGCATCCGCACGTGGCTTTCCTCGGGCGGATTCCAGGTGCGCGGCGATTCTCTGATCTGGCGCGCCATCCGGACAACGAACCTGTTCCCGGCGCACTCCTCTTCCGCACGGAAGCGAGCCTTCTGTACTTCAACGCCGATTATGTGCGCGATGTGGTGATGAAACGGGTGGCCGCGACGCGTGCCGGTCTGCGCCTGGCGATTTGCGACCTCTCGACCTCTCCTCATGTGGATTTGGCTGGCGCAGAGATGCTGGCGGGGCTTTACGACGAACTCGCGTTGCTGGACGTGCGGCTGCAAATTGTCGAAGCTCGGTCTTCTGTCCGTGATCGGCTACACGCGGAAGGCGTGGAGGATAAAGTTGGACGCATAGGTCGATTCAGATCCCTGGCGGACGCGGTCGACGATTTTCAGAAAAGCAACACCAATCACCTTGAGAACAGTCACGAATAATCCCGCCGACTGCCAGCTGCTCAATCTCGTAACGGCGGCAGCGTAAGCACTCGCTGGGTTCAATCGCGCCAAGAATTCTTCATGGTTATTGGTTTAATGTCGATCGTCGACTGGTCATGCTTAGTTTTTCCGCGCGTTGGTCTGCAGCCTTTGTTCGGTTGGTTTCACGCATCGAAAACCGAGATGGTTTGTCCCGGTGTTTACTTCGCCTTTGCCGCGCGTCCCTATAATGTAGCGCGAGCAATATTGATCGTTGCAAAGAAACGAACCGCCGCGATGAACGCGCTTCTTCTCGGTGGGCTCGGTTGGGTCGAAAGGTGAATCCGGCCCTTGTGGGTTATTCGCGACGTCACCTTTCTCGGCCAGAGTCTTGTAATAGTCAGGCCGGTACCAATCACTGCACCATTCCCAGACGTTGCCAGCCATGTCGTAGAGACCGTAACCGTTGGGCGGAAAACTTTTGACCGGTGCAATTCCGGCAAACCCGTCTTCGCCCGCATCTTTCACCGGAAATTTTCCCTGCCAGGTGTTGGCCATCCATTTCCCGTTAGGCCGGAATTCGTCTCCCCATACGTATGTTTTTCCAGATAAACCACCGCGCGCGGCAAATTCGAATTCCGCTTCGGTGGGCAGACGTTTCCCAGCCCATTTGGCGTATGCTTCGGCGTCTGGATAGGCGACCTGGACGACGGGATATTTTTCTTTTCCCTTGATATCGCTATCGGGGCCGAGTGGATGCCGCCAGTTTGCCCCCGGGACGTAGGTCCACCATTGAAAATAATTGTCGAGCGGAACCTCGTGATCGGTCGGTGCAAAAACGATCGACCCCGCGACAAGATTTTCCGAAGGAGCAGTCGGAAATTCTTCTCTTGTCGGGGTCCGTTCCGCAATGGTGACATATCCGGTCGCTTTAACGAACTGCTCGAATTGTTCGTTCGTCACGGCCGTCGCATCCATCCAGAATCCGTCGACGCGTACGCGGTGGATCGGCCCGGCATCATTGGAGGGCATTGGCATCTCGCAACTACCTCCGCCGTTTCCGCTCGCACCCATAGAGAATTCGCCTCCGGGAATCCAGACCATCCCCTCCGGAGCCTTGTCTCGGGATGAAACATTGTTCGCCACCGTGCGAGCGAACTCATCCCCGGCCGAAAATGCTGCCCTATATATTAAGAGGGCGGCAATGATGAGGACAGCTGGAACACGCATCCGAAAAGATTTTAACAAAAGGAAGCAAAGGTAACGGTTTTTTCAAAGCTTCGTTGCCCTAATGACTTCCTTTAAGCGGATCGCTCTGGATCGCATCAACACCTGTGCGCGCGGCTGGTTTCCACCCGAAGGTCGTGATTAACTCCGTTGCAGAGGCTCACTCGGCAACGCTGGCGATATTTCGCCTGTTAAAAGAGAGTCACGAGATGCCGACAGGGTGCTAATCCCTCCACCCCCAGGGTGATTAGCACCTCTGCCCAGGCGGATCCGTTCTCCTTCTCCGCCACCTCACGGTCGACTGGGTGCCACGTCACCCGCAACGACCGATCCCCAAAATCGAATTTCTCAAACGCCCCAGATTTTTCTATGGGACCTTAGTCGTACATGGGTGACAGACGTACTCGTGCGGTTTTAGGTTCGGAGTTAACGGGGCAATAGCACGTCCTTTGGTAAAAGCAGCGGAAGACTCGATGCGAGGACCGCAACGAAGGCGATAACGTAGGCGGCGCGCAGCCTCACGGATGAACCTGATCTTCTTCGCCGAACCCTTCTTCGGTGATCGCGTGTTCGTTGCCGCCGATCAGAGCTTGAGGCTTGCCCTTTTCGGAGGCAATGAGCGGTTTTTCGTGTTTCATGGCCACGCTGCCGACGAACACGAAAAACAACGGTTTGGCCTGCTCCTTGCCCAGCGCGACGAGGCGCGCCTGCATCGCGGCAACTTTGTCGGGATGTGCGGCGGCTACATTGTTTTTCTCATAGGGGTCTTCGGCGAGGTTGTAGAGGTCAACGCTCGTGGGCAGCAGCGTGCGCCAGATGAGTTTCCAGTCACCTTGTCGTAGCGCGCCCCGAAAGGGCTCGACGTTGTAAACCACTTCGGTACGCGGCGAGGGTTTATCTTCGGCGATGGTATCCCAGACGTTGACGCCATCGAGCGGTTTGCACTTGGCGGTGGAAGCACCTGCCAGGGCGGGTCTTGATATCGGTGCAGCCATTGAAGCCCACATCTTTCCAGCCGAGGTCGTCGGCGACGATATGAACGAAATTAGGCTTTTGATTGGAAGCCGGTTGCTGTGCGTTAGCGAGCCACGCGAAAAAGGATGCCAGCGTAACGAGTATAGAGAAGGAAATAGGTTTCATTCGATGTTTGGACGGTTGAATTTTTGTATCTGATAACTTGATCAGAAATCAATGCCGGTTAACGAGAAACGGGACATCGAGTTCGGTTTTATTAACGAACCCGCCTAAGCTGAAGTCGTTCTTGAGATAGCGCCACCCGATGTCGGTATACATCGGCTGTCGGAGTATTGGACTTTAGGCCTGCAATCGCGGTATGCAGTTACTTCAGGTCGCGACAAGCGCGCGTCGAACGGTCGCGAGAAATTCCTCGTTATCACATGGCTTGGTCAAAAAAGCCGAGGCTCCGGCATTCAAGGCGGTTGCGCGAAGGGAGGGATCGTCGTTAGCGGTGAGCACAACGACGCGAGTCGAAGGCGAAACGTCGCGGAGTCGCGATTGAACTTCGAGGCCATTCATGATCGGCATCCAAATATCAATAACCGCGACAAGTGAGTGATGGATTCTTTCGTAGTCCAAAAACTTGTTCGGATCGGAAAACGGTTCTGCCTTGAGACCAGCGGAAGAGAGCAAACGAACTAATCCCCTTAAGACCGACGGATGATCGTCTAGCAGGCAGATGGCACTGAAATTGTTGTCAGGCAAAACGCCTTATCTTAGTCAGTTGGGTTCGCAACTACTAATCGGACCTTGGTCCCACGACCGCCGCGGCTGGTAAGGGCTTATTGTACTTTGTCGAGAAATTCCGCGTGCTCGAAGGGTTTAAGAAAGGCGGCGTTGACACGTTGCCATTTTGCGCACTGGCACCACCGGCGAATATTAGACCTTAGCCCGATCCATCGCATCCATCCCTGCTCTTTGTCCTAATCTCACCAGCTCGGCTACGGATCTGACCCCAAGCTTTTGCATGACGCGGCCGCGATGCACCTTCACCGTCTTCTCGGCGATGGCCAGCTCACTCGCAATCTGTTTGTTTAACATTCCGGCCACAACCAGCTGCATCACCTCGAATTCTCGCGGCGTTAAGGAATCAAGCAGCTGCCGGGCTTCGCTCTTTTCCGCGCTCCGCTGCCGTTGCTGGCTCGACCGGCTCAATGCTTGCGCCACACACTCAAGCAATTGCTCGTCTCCAAATGGCTTGGGCAGAAAGTCCACCGCGCCTGCTTTCATTGCCTGGCTGCACATCGAGATGTCGCCGTGCCCGGTGATAAAGACGAGCTGCTCTTCGCGTCGCTGCTGCATCAAAACCTCCTGAAGCTCCATCCCATTCAAGCCGGGCATACGCACGTCCACGACCAGGCAGGTGGGTCCTGCATGGGGCTCGCGGGCGAGGAAGTCAATCGCCGAGGCAAAGGTTTCACATTTATAGCCGGCCGATCGCAAAAGCCGGGAAACGCCTTTTCGCACGGAGGCGTCGTCATCGATCAGGAACACGAGTGCAGTCATGATGAGGGTCCCATCTTAACTGGAAGAGTAAAATAAAAGCGCGCACCGCCGTCATCGGGATTGTCGACCGCCATGGTGCCACCATGTGATTCGATGATCGACCGCACGATGGCCAAACCCATTCCGAGGCCTTCCGTTTTCGTGGTGAAAAACGGATCGAAGATACGATCGCGCGTGTGCTCCGGAATACCAGCTCCGTAGTCTCGCACGCTGGCGCGGACGGCTCCGTCTCCGTTCCATTCCGTCGCGATCGTGACTTTGCGGTTACTAACGGGTGTATCGCGCATGGCATCGAACGCATTCAGGACGAGATTGAGCAGGACCTGCTGGAACTGAATCGGATCGCCCATTACCGGCGGCAGATTCGGCTGCAGTGCAGACTCCACTTCGCACGAACGCAGCAACGCATCCGGACTAACGATTTGCACCACCTTGGCGACCACATCGTTAAGGTTCATCTGCTGTCGGACGGCGTGACCTTTCTTAACCATGGCGCGGATGCCGCGAACGACATCACCAGCCCGGCGTCCGTCCGCCACGATATCCCCCAGAATCTCGCGAATCTCGTCGAAACTAACATCGCCCCGATCAATAAAACGCTGGCCAGCCGCCGCGTTACTAACGATTCCTGAAAGCGGTTGATTTAATTCATGAGCCAGCGAGGTGGACATTTCACTCATCAACGCGACCCGACTAAGATGCGCCACCTCTGTCCGATGTCTTTGCGTTTCCAATTCCGCTTCTTTACGGGCGGTGATGTCTACGACGGCGCTGAGAACGAACGTGCCCTCGGGCGTCTCAATCGGAGCCAATCCGATTTCCACGGGAAACTCGGTGCCATCTTTTCGTCGAGCAAATAGCTCGCGGCCGGCTCCCATCGCACGCGCCATGGGCGCCTCAAAAAAAGCCCGGCGATAACCGGGATGGGCATGACGGAATCGTTGCGGTACCAGGGTCTCGACCGAACGGCCAATAATCTCTTCGCGTGCATATCCAAACAGCTTTTCGGTCTGGGAATTCACCAGCACGATGTGGCCCTCTTTGTCTACCAGGATAATTCCATTGGGCGACGCTTCGACCGTAAGACGAAATTTTTCTTCCGCATGTTTCTGGGCCGTGATGTCCATCGAAACGCCCCGCATCCGGACAGGATTTCGCTCGTCGTCAAATTCCACCCGACCGCGTGCCGCGATCCAAAAGGTCTTACCATTCGGCCGGACGATTCGGTGTTTGCTTTCATAAACGCCGTCGCCTTTGACGGCCTTCCTCATCGCCGCCGTGACGACATTTCGATCATCAGGATGCAACGAGTGTAGAAACCGGTTAAAATCCAATTTCTCCAGCCTCTTCACACCTGAGCCCTCGCGACGTTCGTTTGTCGCCCAGATTTCGTCCCGCACGATGTCCCATTCCCAAAGGGTGAGGTGGGCTGCTTCCGCGGCGAGAGTCATTCGCCGTTCGGTCTCGCCGAGTTTGGCCTCGCTGACCTGCAATTGCCGCTCGAGTTGCGCGGAACGGAGAACCTCGGCGCTCAGCGGATAGCCGACGATATAGACACTGACCATATAAACAAACGTGACGATATGGGGTACTTGCAGAACACCCGCGTCAGTCAGTCGCGCCAGGACAACTACGGCAACGACTGCTCCGGTGATGCCAACCCCAACATAAATTGCGCCCCACCGATTGCCGCGCTTCCAGATCGTGGCGGACATATCGAGCACAAATATGATGAGCGTTGCATCAGCAATGTTCAGTAAATGATGGAGTGGACTGCTCACTCCTCTTGGCAAAGCAAAGGATTCGCCCCAAGGAGTCTGGGCGATGCGAAGTGCGTAGATTTCCTTAAGGTTGAGGCCATACGGCGCGAACGCGTCAACGATCACGACCAACGCCCACGTGACGGTGATAACCATCGCGAGAATGGGTCGGCCGACACCGAAGTACTTGCAGGCATACCACGCCATCGCAATCAAGAGCAATGTCAGCGGTAGATAAGAGAGACGAAGAGCGGCGACGTAGCCGCTGACCGTCGTTGCCTTCAGCATCGTCAATTCGATGAAACCACGCCCTGCTGCTCCCAGAGCCGACAGCGCAAAGAGCAGGTGCGCGACCTCCCGACGTCGCTTCAACCAAATAGCAAAATGGATCGCCGCCAGCGTCAAGCACACCGCCGACGCCATCGACCAAACAACGGTGATCCAGCTCATGGAACCCGAGAGGCCGAAAAAATTGCAAAATGAGCAGCGGGGCCGGCACGAGCTGCTAAGCGGGGATACCTTCGCACGGCCCCGCGAATTTTACACGACCTGGTCCCCGAGGGAAGTCAAAAGTAGATACGGCCTAGCTGCCTACGCTGGACATCGAGGCCCAGGGTAGGCTGACCCGGCTACTTGATCGACCCGATGCATTTTGCTCACCTCGACTGCGCGTGCGACGACAGATCGTTCTATGACCGCCGCGGCAAATCGGGATCGAGAAATCCGAGAGCGTGTGGCGGTCTAATTACGCGCACGCCCGCTGCGCGTTGCTGGTTAATAATCTGATTCCGAAACGCGCGCATCCGAGTCCAATGCACTTTTGGTCGAAAATGATGCTCGGCGTGGTAGCCATTATAAAACCAAATCCATTGTAAACTTTGTCGTAGCTGCTTACTCCCCAGGCAATGGGTTCATCAGGATTTCCACCGTAATGCCGGTAATAACCGTTCAGATAGGAAAGGCAGTGCCACAAAATACCAGCAGGGAAGAAGAAAACAGAGGTAATGTCAGTTCAAAATACCTAACGAGACAAAGGTACCAACAAAAAGGACAAGCTCCGTCACGCCCCAGAAAGCTTCGCGCCGATCCTTGCGCTGGAGCGTGCGGAAGACCGTTTTGGGATCTTCGCGAAAGAAACTGAGGAATGTGTACTTCAGTGGGTGTTCCGCTTCGCCGTGCTCGCCATGTTTGTAGATGGAAATCCAATCAATGGTCTGCCCGTGGTCATCCGGCCGGTCGGCGTTTCCCTTGTGGTGCTGCATGTGAATGCATTCGTAAAACACCTGACTGAATCCGACCGTAATGGATTCCATGATGCTGAAGAGCCGATTCAACAGCGACGACCGGAAATAAGGATTGTGAATGAAATTATGTGAAATGCCGTTGATGTTCCATGAAATGCTGACCGAATAAATAAAACCAAGCGGCAGCATGACCCAGAACGAGACGCGCGAGAAAAGCCAGAACAGGGCGAAAAAATAAAGACAGTGGAAAATCGCGGCCATCACTGGAACGGCGTCCCACCGTGTGTAAGCGAAGAGTCGAGACGAGGTGCTCAGACGCTCGGCCGCGACATCATTGCTCACCACACGATTGGCCGGCAGCGTGGGAGGAAAAGATCTTTCGGCAACAATAGTCGTTGCCGCATGCTGCGGGAAACTCATGGGACGCTATTATGCCGTGTCAGATCACCGAGATGGTATCGCACCTTGGTCTCTGACTCAAGAAAAGCTTGCCTTCAGTCGCTTTCGGCATAAGACCTTTGTCCTATGGAGCATGTCAGCAGAAGCTGATTTGTTCGGCAACCATTCTTTAACAATAATCAAAGGAGAAATAAAATGAATCATCTGAGAACAATCCTATTCTCTCTGGTCGCCTTCGCCGTAATGACGAGCGTTACTTTTGCGGCCAAGGAAAGCAGCCCGGACGCTACTTTGCGGCTCTCGTTTAAATCGGTCGCAGTAGGCGTCGGCTTCAGCGGCGGGAGCGGAACCCTTACTTATAAGGGCAAAGATTATCCGGTTAACGTAAACGGACTGTCGGTAGGCAAAGTCGGGATTACCAGCTCTTCCGCTTACGGCGAGGTTTTCAATCTGAAGCGTCTTCAAGATTTTAACGGTCATTATGATGTCGGTGCCAAGGGCACGCGCGGGGTGACGCTTGGAGGTGGGAAAAGTGGCACTCTTATGACAAATCAAGCCGGTGTGATAGTTCGTGTTTCCTCCACGCAAAAAGGCGTTAGTGTCAACGCCACTGGCGGTGGCGTTGATATGCAACTCAAGCGATAGCAGGGTTGCATAATAGATAAATTTATCTGCGCCGCCCGCGCGGTCCGCCGTATCGGGGTTTTGGATCGCGACACCGCTTTTGGCATCTTGAACGCGCCGTCGTCGCCAGGCTCTTCCGGCGCGTTCCAGGAAAGCGCCTTGCTCCCTCGTTGTCGTATGGTCTTGTAGTCCGGGCCTTTGCTCTTCGCCCCGGCTTCTGTCGTCTACCTTCTACTCTTTGCTTCTGATACCCGATAACTGTTCACCGATAACTGCGATGGTTCCCTGCTCGGACACCTGCACCCCGTTTCGCCACCTCGAAACCCATTGGGTCTTCACCTCTCTTCCAGAATTTGGCGGGAAGCGCGAAAACGCCCGCGGAAACGATCACCATGTTCCTTCTGCAGTGCATGGGCAAAGTGATCGCGGTAGCGCTGATACTCCTCCATCGAAGAGCATCGATATTGGATCACATATGTTGCCTCATCGCCCGTCGGCTCGACCAGTTTGTAAATGGCCTCTTCTGTGGAACAACCGGTCCGGCGCACGTCGGGAACATGGATCCGTCGCATCCAATCCAACCATTCGCCCTCCATCGCCGCCTCAATTGTTACCGTCACACTGTAAATGATCATGCGGTGGAGCAATCTAGCGCTTTTCTCTGCGGAACGTAGGTTGCCAGGCAGCCGACGTCTCTCGCGCGCAATCGCCAGTCCGGCTCGCAGTGATGACGCCTCGCCATCGCGAACTCTTTTAATCGCTTCAACACTGTAACAGTGTAACGCTAACGCCGTTGCTCGCACACTTCGGCTGAGTAAAAGGCGCGACATCTATGCCAAAACCATTCCGCGCTGTGATCTTCGATCTGGACGGCGTGCTCGCCGATTCCGAACCGTGGTGGAACGAGATTGATGCGAAACTGCTGGCCGAACATGGCGTTACTTATCGCGGCGAACACCACCGCAATGTGCTCGGAGTTAGCTACCGGCTCGCGGTCGAGTTTTACAAAAAGACGTATGGCCTCTCGGTGCCGGCTGAAGAAATGATGCGCCGGCGTGGAGAAATCGCGACCGAGTTCTTTGCCAACCGCATCGATCTGTTTCCCTCCACAAGGCAGGTTCTGCAAGAGTTGCGGCAGATGAATCCACCCGCCCGGCTCGGACTCGCTACCAGCTCCGTGAGCGCGTCCGCTCGTCCATTCCTCGATCGTCACAAACTGACGCCATTCTTCGAAGTCATAGTCACCGGCGAAGAGGTCGAGCGCGGCAAACCGCATCCCGATATCTACCTGCGCGCCGCGGAAAAACTTGATGTCGCCACCGACGCCTGCCTCGTCATCGAGGACTCGCTTTCCGGCATTGCTGCGGCGAAGGCCGCGAATATGCGCGTCGCCGCCATCCCCGATACCCGCTTCGTCGATCCACGCGAGTACGAAAGAGACGCGGATTACGTCCTCGGCAGTTTGAGAGAAATACCCCCGCTGATCCGGAACGTTATCCAATAGTCCTTCCTTTCGCCCCGCCGCCTCGCGAAAACCTTCGGAGTAGCCTCGCGCAATGGCGGCCACTTCTTGAATGCTTCTACGCTTCAAGCCTTCACCGCGTTAATAAATCACCGCTGCTTTCTTGCTCTTTGCTCTTCGTGGCCTTTCTGCTTTCTCCTTTCCGATAAATGAGTTAGACTTTCTCCATGAGTGAGGCGGAACAAACAGTAGCGCCGCCCCCGGCTGGCGCGCGGGTCTTGGAAGAAGGCGAGATAATTAATGATGGCGATCTGCACTGGAACGCAGCGGTTAAGCATTGGGTTGCCGTCACGCCGCAAGGTGAGGAAACGGTTGCCCCCGGTAAACGCGGCTTTTATTGCCGCAAGAACGGTAACCTGTAGCAGTCTTTTGGACTGCGGCTACGCAGCGCTGGCGTAGTGGCCTTGTCGTCTGGCTTGCGTCCTTCGTCCTCCGCGTCGCGCCGACTTGTCGCGCCGTATGAAGACCGCTTTAACGGTTCAACGCTTCAACGAATCGTCTGCCTTTCACTCCCTGCCTCCGATTACTCATCCGCTATCAGCGTTCGTCGACGAATGGCAGTTCGAACCCGTAGAGGCGCTTGAACAACTGGCGTTTCTGCTCGGCCTCCGATAGGTTCGTTGGCAGCGAGGCTTTCGCCATCGCCACGGCCGCCTCGAACATTTGCGCGCCCATGAGCAGCCGGTCCTGGGCGGATCGTGCCATGACCTGTTTCCGAAACGTTTGCCTGATCTCTGGTGGCGTATCAGTCATGCAAACACTCCTGAAGCAAACGATTCACTCCCAGTTCACGTGTCCAATGCTCCAGATAGCCGGCATCAAATCCGGTCGCGAGCAGGTTTTTCACATCGCCGAGTTGAACCTCAGAGTGCGAATCCCTGGCCCACCATAGTTTTGAAATGATCAGATCTTCCTTACTTACAATGTGGGTTGTGAAATCGAGCACCGAGACCCTCCGCCGACGCTCGAACTCAAGTCGGCGGTATCGATCGTTCTTGCGCACGATGCAGTCTACCTTGATCACGCTCTCGCGGTGGATCGCATTGAATACCGATTCGCACGCGACTGATTCACGAATGTTCTTTTCGGTCACATAATAATCCGGGCGAAGCAAGGCCGCGACTCTTTCGATATCTTGCGTCGAAATTTCAACCACGACATCGATGTCACGGGTCATGCGGGGCAGCGCGTAATAGTTCATCGCCATCGAACCGGTAAGCATGTATCCGATCCGCACCCCTTGGAGCTTGCACGAAATATCACGCAGAATGTCGATCTCATTCACGGGCCGACGCTCACCCGCGGCCACGCATGTCGCAACCAGGCCGTGCGTTTCCGTCGTGCTATATTATTATAGTACGCGTTGACCAGCCCGGCATTGCGGGCTTTTTTATCAACTCATAACCACCCTAACCCTATGGCCCACGTCGTCACCGAGAAATGCAACGGATGCAAGTTTACCGACTGCGTGGAGGTGTGCCCGGTAACTTGTTTCTACGAACTGGATAACCAGCTCATCATTCATCCGGATGAGTGCATCGATTGCACGGCATGCGTCGAGGTTTGCCCCGTGCACGCCATCTACGCGGAAGGAGACCTCCCGCCAGAGTTCACCAAAGACACCGAGTTCAATGCCATCCAGGCCCAACAGGTAAAGGATGCCGGGGGCGACGCGATCACGGTCAAGAAGGAAGCATTGCCCGGCGCCCAGGAACGGAAAAAGGCCTTGGGCTATTAGGAGGCAGAGCGCAGGGAAAGCCGAGCTTAGAATATCCTTTGTCCGTAGTCGATGGTCCGTCGTCTGTGATTACTGGCTGCGGTTTAAGTTTTAACCACTGCGAGCGACAGGTTTGACGATACCGAGCTGACAAGGGCATTTTCCGTTTGCGTCCTTGCTTGAACACCCGGCCGTGAATGGCGAATGATAGCGCGATGAGCTTGCGCAGTCGGGAACGCCAAAAGTCCCTGCTTAATCTTATCTTGGAAGTCGTCCTCATCAGCATCGGCGTTTTTCTCGCACTTTGGGCGAACAACTGGCACGAGGAACGCGAGCACCGCGCGCTGGCCCATTCCACCCTGCACAATTTCGCCGAGGAACTGCGGGCGAACCAGCAAGCCGTACGAAGCGAACGCCAATACCACGAAACCCTCGCTCGCCAACTGCATGAATTCCTTATCAGCAACGAACCGCCGACCGAAGAGCGGCTCCAGAAGAGCGTTAAGTTCAAGGGAGTTCGCCCGATCATATTCGAGCATACCGCCTGGGACCTGGCACTGGCGACTCAGGCCTTGTCCTACCTCAAGCCCGAGCTGGCTTTCGATATCTCGAAAGTTTATACCGCCCAAAATGCCTTCCAGACTCTGGAGAACAGCTTTCTCGCTTCCGCCTTTACTCCGGCCACTTTTTCCAGCGACAACGTCAAAGGGCTCGTCGCTGCAATGGAATACTACCTCCTTGACATCAACCAGAAGGAGCCGGCCATTCTGCAACTCTACGACAAAGTCATCCCCGAAGTCGATCAGGTCCTTTCGACCTCTAATACTCGTTAGGCGGTTGTGTTAGCGATTTAACAATTTAACGAGGTAACGATTTAAGCACTTTCGACGGTTACGATTTGACGATGAATTATGCAACACTGCTGCGCCGTACCTCAATCGCACTGACGATGACTCTCATCGCGGTGTTGATCTGTTACTTTTGGGTTGATCGGCCGGTTGCATTTTTTGTCCATCGCCACCACATCGATGAAATAAAACCTTTGCGCTGGCTTACCTACCCGCCGCCGGAACTCCAGACCTGGTCTCCTCTGTTGCTTACCTTGCTGCTCGTTCGACGCGCCTGGGGACCGTTGCTTCACTGGCAGAGAGCTCTCCTCATCGCCTGCGTCAGCGTGATCGTGGCCGACCAATTCCGTTTCTGTCTCGGCGACGTTTGTGGCCGCTACTGGCCGGAAACGTGGCGGCATGACAATCCATCGCTTATTGACACCGGAACCTATGGATTTCATCCGTTTCAGCGGGGCGACGATATTGGCAGTTTTCCCTCGGGTCATGCGGCGAGGATTCTGAGCTTTGCCATGGTTTGGCTAATTGCGATACCGGGCAGCCGGGTCATCCTTGCGATTCTCGCTCTTCCCATGCTGGTGAGTCTGGTGGCTATGAATTACCACTTTGTTGGAGACGTGATTGCCGGCAGTGTCCTCGGCGGAATTGTCGCCACATACGCAATGCGTCTGGCTCGGCTACGGCCGGCCAGGCAACCCTCAGCGTAGTTAGATAAGGTATGAGTGAAGCAATAGAGACCAAACCAAAGCTGCCGAATGGGGCGCGTCTCTTGGAAGTAGGCGAAGTAATTCAAGACGGCGATTTGCGCTGGAACTCGACCGTTACGCACTGGGTTGCGGTCACGCCGCAAGGCGAAGAGAGAGCTGCGTCTGGGCAACGCGGCCTTTATTGCCGCAAGAACGGCAATTAGCCGATTTACAATTTGAACGATTTAGCGATCTAACGCTTTGTCAATTCTGCCAGCTGGGTCGAAGACTCGCCTCCCCATGGCGAGTTTGTCTCATAACAGACGTGGAGCGCAGGCTCATCCGGACTTTGTCATTGCGACGTCCGTCTGATAAAACTTGAACGTATTTTCTTCTCCGGCGCGCGTTGCCGCGACTGAACGGTAGCGATCCAGCACGTCATGGATGAATTTCTGTCGTTCCGCCGCCGGCAGGCGGTCCGTCCATGCCACTAATCCTACTGCAGAAAAATCGGCGAACGCCTTCCGCGAACCAAAATCCCATGAGTGATCTTGGGTGTTAACACGCAGCACACGAAAACCGTTCCGCTCTGCGACGGCGACATATTCATCTGGCGTCAGACGCAGATAGGGATCTTGAAAGTTCTTGAAATAAGCTTTCCATTCCGGCGCAGTCCGCGTTTCTTCAACGACACTTTCCAAGCTCTGACGCGCACCCACCGTCACCAAACGAAACTGCGCCTTGCCATCCGGAACCAGAGCGGAGCATATGCTACGCAGAGCCGCATCCTGATCGGGAATCCAATGCAGGGCATTAAAAGAAACTGCGAGATCAAACTCATTCTTAAAGGAAAGACGACGAGCGTCGGCCACTTCGAATCGCAGATTCGCGTGTTTAAAATGATCCTGAGCGAACCGAATCATGTCGTGAGAAGGATCGACGCCTGCTACCGAACCCCTCGGCACCCGTGACGCGATTGCTGCGGTAATCTTGCCCTCGCCGCAGCCGACATCGAGGACCCGCTCCGAACTATTAAGGTCGAGCAAAGCAAGGACCTCGTGGGCCATCGCTGCCTGCAACGACGAAATGCGAGTGTATTCAGCAGCGTCCCATTCTGTCATATCCGGCAATAGGAATGCCGTAATCTAATCGCAATTTGACGATTTAACTCCGAAACTCTTCGCGAGCAGGCGATTTAATGATTCACAGTTTAACGCTTCGACCCTTCAACGCTTTGACCCGAAACCCTCAGGGTAGTCTCTCGTTGCTCTTGCCGTAGTCTCGTTGTCCTGTAGTCTTGCGGTATGGCACAGAGAAAAGAGGGACCTACACCTGATCCGGATCCGCCTCCACAGTCGCCTGGCGACTGATTAATCGCGCATCTTCAACTTCAGCTCGGCGCGCACGCGCTCAACGGCGGCATATTCGCGCCACTAGCATCGTGCTCAACGAGTACCTTTGATGACCGTAGGGCTCTGCGCGTTCGCTTGCCGCGCGGGCGACTTGGCAAAAAGCAAAGTCCGCAGGCTGTCCAGACGATGTTGTTTTTACCCGTGGCGTACCCAAGGATTTTTATAACAAGGTCCACCGGCAATGTGAAGTTGATCACACCTGCAGAACCGAGTTCAAATCCTAGTCAACATGTGCAATGCAGGATGGCGTGTGCCTGGCCCTTCTTTACTTCCTCTAGCAGCTGACAGACTTCCACTGTAGGCGCTGCAATGACGCGGATACCACGCCGTTTCGCCTCCGCTAGGACTTCATCCATTACTGGAAGCGCACCATGAGCCCCCGTTCCGACAAGGAGCCGCTTGCCTCCCCACGGAATTTCTTCCTCGGCCGAAAGGGGCGTGTGACCGAACTTTTCGCGGAATTCCTTGGAGGGTCCTTTCTTCCGTTTCCGCACTTTGCCGCCGTCGATCACCACATCATGCGTGTAGCGCTTTCCTTCGACCTCGATCTCGCCAAATTTAACCAGCCGCGCTTTCATATCTCAATGGTCTGCCCGCTCGAGCTTCAAGGCAAGGGACACAGATTCTAAGACTTCGCGGAGCGCGCATGCTATCGCGCATTTGGCCAGGGTTTATCGTCCAGATTTCTTTGCGGTGCGGGTATGCCAGCAGATAGGGTTCACCAATCCGATTCGAAAATGCGCTTCCCTAGTCAGCCCGGGAGATTCATTATCCGGTAACCGATAAAAACCATCAATCCGGCCTGGGAGCTGCAGGATTACGGCCGTCGGTGTGCAGCGCTGCAAAAAGGCCAGGGATTAGGGTTCGATCTTGACTTCGAGCTTCGCGTGGTTCATACCCGTGGCCATATCGGGTAGGTAGTAAACGGTGCAATCAGCCCGATGAAAGATTCGAGTGTGACCGCGATCGGCTTTCTTAATTTGCTTGGTCGTGATCCCCGGCTGCTGGTAGCCATAGCGGCCATTCGTGGGAACAAATCTCATGTTTTCGTAGTCGATCGCCGTAACACTAATGTCGAACTGATCGACTCCGTTAATAATGAGCTCCACATTCGGCCCTCCCAGCTTTGTTAACTTCACGCGCTCGCCGATTCTCACGTCGAGGGTTTGGGTCTGCTGAGCAAGGCTAGTAATTAGCGCGCAGATACTGATGACGATGATGAGGTTCTGTTTCATTGCTTTGCTCTACGGAGCAGGAACTGGGCGGGTGGCGAGGGCTAAGGCAAAAAACTGCGTTTGGCTCGCCCTCCCTGGCTCGCCGTCTTGTCACGTCGTAGCCTCGCGCGAAGGGGGCTACCTCCAAAATTGGGCGTTGAGCGTTGGGCGTTGATACTCCATGCCTGCTCTCTTCCTTTTACTCTCTACTTTCTGCTTGGCTCTCTGCCGTTCGCTTGTTACTCGCACGCCGCGCTGTACCCTCGTCGCGAAGCGGGTAGTCCAGTTGTGTCTTCGGGTTAATTTTTGGTTTCCGTGGACGCGACCCCGCGCTCTGCTCTTCGAAGGGAATCTAGACTCCACGAACCCGGACCTTGAAAGAAAATGTAGAAAAACGCGAAGCAATATGCCACGGCTATCTCGCCACCGTTGGCAATAGGGAAGAGACCGCGACTGGCAGAGACCCAAAAATATGCGACAGCCATTTCGCCGCTGGCAAAGAATGACGCGACCCTGGTAAACAAGCCGAGCGCGATGAGCAAACCACAGCCTAATTCAATCCAGCCAGTAAAAAGTCCCAGCGCATTCGTCGCCGACCATAGAGGCTTGGCGGAAAACCAAGGATCTTGGTCCCGCCATGAGAAGCAAACAATAGCCCGATCACGATGCGCACGATGCAATACACCGGGTCAGCGTAACGATTAAGCCGATTCACCTACACCTAGACAGTCTTGGCGAAGAACTGTTCGATCTTTATGCAGTTTTTCCAACCACTTAACGCTCAGCAAACGCAAGTCCGGCTCGGACAACTCTCAACTCTTTCAGCTTCAGTGTCAGCGTTGCCGATTGCTGCGTTTCAGTGTTTCCGACCTCTCAACCCTCAACCATCAACTCTCAACTTTAACTTTCCCTCTGTTACCGCCGATGGAGTGCCCAGAAAAGGTCGCCGGTCATGATGTAGGTAACCATGGCGAGCAGCATCAGGAAAACCGCGACCCAGAAAATCCAACTGTGGTGCACCCGCCGCCAGCGCGGAGGACGATTGTGGTGAGGCTCGTGACTATCGTTTTGATCGTTCACTCAACGGAAAGGAAGCACATTATCGACACTAGCGTTCTTGGAAAAGGAAAAGGCCCGAGCCGAACCGGTGGTTCCGAGCTCGCGACCGCAACGGCGGTTTCATGACAGCACAGGAAATTAACGTTTCCTTATCCTGTTAACGCTGTAGAACCAGCCACGGGAGGAACACTTAGATGTTTGATTCTTTGTTCGATCTACATTTGGTCGTCATTGGTGCGGCCATTTTAATCCTGCTCTGCGGCTTTTCTCTCAGCGGGCTCGCCATCTTTAGCCGCTATATCCTGCCGCGCTTGAAACTTGGGCCGGAAGAGTCCGTTTTCACCAGCGCCATGATGCAGGCGGTCATGGTTTTCTATGGATTGGCAGTAGCGTTGATTGCGGTGAGCGTCTGGCAGACCTACACGGATGCCGCGGCGACCACTTCCAGGGAAGCCACCGCCATCGGCGTTCTGTATCGGCAAATGGGCGGCTACCCCGAACCGGTCCGCTCGGAATTGCGGCAAGAGCTGCGTGAATACCTCGAGTACGTAATCAAGGAAGCGTGGCCGCTACAGCGGCGCGGCCAGGTGCCGCGCGGAGGCGTGAAAGAGATGAACGATGTGGAGGCGAAGTTGGTTACCTTTGAACCTGCAACCGAAGGCCAGAAACTTTTCCACGGCGAAACCCTCCGGGCCTACAGCCAGTTGATCGAAGCTCGGCGACTGCGCCTTGATGCCGTCCTTACCGGATTACCTGGTGCTTTATGGTTTGTCATCGTGATCGGCGCGCTCGTCAGCCTTAGTTCAACGTTTTTCTTTCACGTTGAGGATACGCTCCTGCAAAAAATCCAGGTGGTCCTCCTGGCGATCTTCATTGGGATGATCATTTTCATCATCTTCGCCTTGGACCGTCCATTTCGCGGCGATCTCGGTCTTCAGCCGGGTCCATATGAACTCATCTACGATCAGTTAATGAAACAGTAACGTTCATCTCGGCGGCTACTAGGCGAAGCGCATTAACAGTACGAGCGAGGCCACGGCCAGGACGATCCCGGCCAGCTCATAGTAGTTCAACGATTCGCCGAACAGCACCACGCCTGTCTCTTATACACATCTCCGAGCCCACGAGACGGAGAGA
>JBKPMO010000098.1:0-19224 GCA_046732175.1 Verrucomicrobiota bacterium | reverse complement strand
CGGGATCCTCGCAGTGCATCGCCGTCCACAAAAGCCCGGCGGCGTCTTCGGGCGTAGATGGAATGACGACGGAAAGACCAGGGTAATGGGCGAGTGCTGATTCGTTAGCCTGGCTGTGCCACAAACTTCCGCCCGGCAAATAGGCCCCATAAGGCGCATAAATTACCATCGGACATTTCCACTGTCCGAATGAACGCCAGCGCAAACAGCAAATGTTCGTCACCAACTGGTTCCAACCCGGCCCGATAAAATCAATGAACTGCAGTTCGAAAACCGGGCGCTTACCGTACGACGCGAGACCGCACGCGACGCCAAGGATCGTCGATTCCGCCAATGGCGAATTGAAAACCTGATCTGGATATTCGGTGGAAAGCTTTTGCGTCAATCGAAAAACGCCGCCCTTCGGATCTTCAATATCTTCCCCGAAAATTACGCGCCGCTTATCGCGCTCGAGACCAAGCCGCAGCGTTTTGTTCACAGTGTCGCCGATGCGATATTTTCCGGGAGGCAAAACTTCATCCTCCAGTTGCGGAAATTTTCCGATAACCTCAAGAAACACCTCGTTCGCCGATGGGTCCTGTTCTTTTTCCGCATCGGAAAATTCGCGGCGAATGCGCTCTTTGATTTCGTTGTCGAGCTTTGCGTAATCCGATTCAGTGATGAGCCTTTCCGCAATCAATCGTTCCTTCCATTTTTGTAACGGATCGCACTCCGCGCATTTCTTCAGCTCATCCACGGTGCGATAAAGTTTTTGGTCGTCGGAGCTGGTGTGACTGGAAAGCCGCTCCATCATCACCCAGAAAAATACCGGCCCGTTGCCGGCGCGAATGTGAACGAAGGCTTTCGTGGCTTCCTCGTAGATTTGCCCGACATCCGCGCCATCGAGTTCGCGCCAATCATTCGGCTGCACCACATCCAGCGCACGCGGATTGATTTCGCGGGTGGGACTGCTGATGCCGTATGCGTTGTCTTCGACGACAAACAGCATTGGCAATTTCTTCTCCTTCGCGAAACAAATTGCCTCGAAAAAATCGCCCTGTCGCGTCGCTGCATCACCAACGGTGGTGAGGACCGCGGCGTTTTTGCCATCGAGCTGGATGCCCCAAGCCATTCCGCAGGCCGGCAGAAGTTGTGACCCCGTCGGGGTCGGCACACTCCAAATGTGTTTCTCGGCGCAGCTGTAATGTGACGGCATCTGCCGACCGTGACTTTCGCCTTTCGCCTTTGCGAAGTAATCGGTCGCCAGCTGCCGCGAATTCACCCCGCGACCGAGGACCAAAGCACGATCGCGATAGTATGGGACGATGTAATCATCGCCCTGTGTCTGAATCGAAATGGCGGCCAGCCCTTCGTGCCCCATGCCAGAGACGTGAAAATGGCCTTTGCCCTGGCGATTGAGATTTTGCTCGCGCAGATCGCCATGCCTGCTCTCGAGCAGGATGGTCAAAAGTCGCAGCTTCTCTTCCCGGTTCAGTTCAGGCATAGGCTGACTTTAAACGAAAAAACGAGCACGTGCTTTTTGCAACGCATTTCGGCAGATTACGCTGTTGGAGGATGCAAAACGAATCGAAAAAATTTTGGGGTAGGGGAGTAATTGCGCGCTACCGCGAATATCTGCCGGTAGGCGAGGGGACCCCGATCATCACCCTGGGCGAAGGCTCGACTCCGCTGCTCTTTGCGCCGCGATTGAGCGAGCGGACCGGCGGTCGCGTCTTTATTAAGTGCGAGGGCTTAAATCCCACGGGCTCATTTAAGGACCGCGGAATGACCCTGGCCGTTTCCAAGGCAGTCGAAGGCGGAGCCCAGGGTTTGATTTGCGCATCGACCGGGAACACGTCTGCCTCGGCTGCTGCATATGCCGCACGCGCCGGAATTCGTTGCGCGGTTATTTTGCCGGCTGGCAAAATTGCCAGCGGTAAACTCGTGCAGGCTATCGCTCATGGCGCGCGCATTATCTCGATCGAGGGAAACTTCGATGACGCGCTGCGGATTGTCCGTGAACTGGGCAACAAAGGTGAATTCGCGATCGTAAATTCAATCAATCCCGATCGAATCGCCGGACAAAAAACCGGGGCCTTCGAGGTTGTCGATGAACTCGGCGAGGCGCCTGACATTCACATTCTTCCGCTTGGTAATGCTGGAAATCTCACCGCCTATGCCGCCGGTTATTCGGAATACCGGCAGCTCGGTAAAGCGCGGGTTCTGCCGCGGATGATTGGAATCCAAGCGGAACACGCCGCGCCCATATTTCATTGCCGTGTCATTGCAAGGCCTGAGACCGTCGCGTCTGCCATTCGCATTGGAAACCCGGCGAGCTGGGAAGCCGCGCAACGTGCAATCGATGAATCCAACGGTGCGGTTGAAATCGCGACCGATGAAGAAATTCTGGAAGCACAGTCATGGCTCGCAAAAACGGAAGGAATTTTTGTTGAGCCAGCGAGCGCCGCTCCGATTGCCGGATTGTTCAAATTGAGCAACGCGCGCGATTTACTATCCAAAAACTCTATCGTTGTCTGCACCTGCACCGGGCATGGCTTGAAAGATCCGGAGATCATGTCCGCAAGATTCTCGCAAGCTGCGCCCGTCGCGCCGACAGTCGAGGCGGTACGCGAAATAATCAGGCGCAGTTGACAGGAAGCCGACAACATCGCAAAGCCTCGTCTGGCGTGCCGCTCCAGCTCTTATCGAACCCCGCGATTTCACGATGCGCCTGATCGTCCAAAAATATGGCGGCACCTCCGTGGGCGATCCCACGCGAATCTGCAAGGTTGCACAACGTATTTTGGGAACGCAGCGCGAAGGTTGCCGCGTCGTCGCTGTGATATCTGCAATGGCTGGCGTGACCGACAATTTGATCAAGCTGGCAGGGGAAGTTTCGGCGCAGCCGTCGCCGCGTGAGCTCGATCTTTTGCTGGCAACTGGTGAGCACGCCGCCAGCGCGCTCGTCGCCATGGCCGTGAATGCGATCGGCGGACGCGCGGTTTCGATGAGCGGAGCGGCCGCGGGCATTCTGACTGATCGCGTGCACACCAAGGCGAAAATCGCAAACATCAGCCCGCGACAAATCCATTATCTGTTAAACGAAGATTACATTGTCGTCGTTGCCGGATTTCAGGGTCAGACTAACGAGGGCGAGACGACGACGCTCGGGCGCGGCGGGTCCGATTTAACGGCAATAGCCCTGGCGGGCGCACTCAATGCCGATGCCTGCCAGATTTTCACTGACGTCGATGGCGTCTTCACCTGCGATCCGCGCCTGGTTAGCGAGGCCAAGAAGATCGATGAGATTTCCTATGACGAGTTGCTGGAGATGGCGGGCGCCGGTTCCAAGGTCATGCAGTCACGTGCGGTCGAATTCGCGAAGAAATTCTCCGTTCCGTTTGAGGTCCGCTCCAGCTTTCACCCTGCCGCCGGCACGCTCGCCCAGGAAGAGACGAAGCACATGGAAGATGTCGTCGTGCGCGGTATTAGTGTCGACCGCAAACAAGCCAAGCTTACCATCGACGATGTTCGCGACGAACCCGGCGTAGCGGCGCGCATTTTTTCGGCGATCGCAGAAGCAAACATCGTGGTCGACATGATCGTGCAAAGCGTTTCCGAGCACGGCACTACCGACCTTTCATTCACCATTCACGAAAACGATCTCGAGTCGGCAAAAAAAATACTGACTCCGATCGTTACTGAACTGGAAGCCGTGCAATTGATCGCCAAGAGTGGTGTTGCCAAGCTTAGTGTTGTCGGCATCGGCATGCGGTCACACTCCGGTGTCGCGTCGAAATTGTTTGATTGCCTGGGCCGCGGCGGAATCAACATTCAGTTGATCTCAACGTCCGAAATAAAGATCGCCGTTGTTATTAACGAAGCCGAAGCCGATCAGGCTGCACGTTTAACACACGAAGCCTTTGGTCTCGCTCGACTCGGGCCGGTCGCAACAGCGATTTGACTTTGTAGCTGCGGTTGTTGGCGGCAGCGAGCCACTCCTCCGGTTACTTCCTCACCGGATTGACATAAAACTCCGGCACGCCTTCGATCCGCATCTTGTAGCCCATAACTGTGTGGACGACCGCAGCGCCAGGGTGATCGACGGGAGAGGGGCCGTAGTGATCATACTTATTTGCTTGTCGCCACACGGTCCCATCTTCCAGTTGGATTATGGTCCCACCGGTCAGGCCCGGGAAGCCCCCCGCGACCCGGCTCACGACCAGGTCCATTTTCGTCCTGCTCGTCCGCGCCGCTGCTTTCTTTGCGGTCTTTTCGCGGTCGCCTTGGAGCCACCGATCAAGATTTCGCAATTCTTCATCGGTAAGCTTGTCGAGCCCGGCTTTGTGAAATTCTTCGGGCGACATCGCTTGTTTGATACCTTCCTCGTCCTGTGCATGCGCAGCGGGGCAAACGAGTAGAACGAGCGCGCAAAGCGACGCGTAGGTAAGGAATCGGTGGTATTTCATAGGCTCGGTGCGGCGAGGCTACCCGCCGCGGGCGCATCGTCAAGCTGCGCGTTTGCTTTCAAGTTGAGAACGCAGGCCTGCTGCGAAAACGGCCCAACAGGGTATTCTAACGAGCGGGTGAGTCTTAAGGAACGGCTGTCTCCAACACCAATGCCGCTCGGACCCGCCATCCGCCAAAAATGTTGGTTTGCCAGCCGATCCCGCGCAAAAAATGTGGGTATACACGTCGCATCGATAATCACGCTATAACAGTAAAATATAAACTTCTGGCCTGATATTAGATAGCTTAGAGTTTGCTGGGTCTTCCGAACCCGCATTGATCCAGCGCTAGAGAACCTGTTCCATCCGCCAATGACGAATCACCCCAAAACAGCGTTTCAGCCTGAGGTAGCCACCGCGTTACCGTGCCGAACGTAGAATTGGACGACGTTCACGGGCATTTAAGACGATTTTCCGGGTTTTTCGCCGACGCGCCTCCGATTCGAGCCCCTGAAGAAATCCGGCCGGCATAGCCACGACCGCGAACATCCTCATCAACGGCGACATATCTGACCTGGGCTTCGCCAAAATTGTTAAGGTGGAATCTGCCACAGGCGACGGCAGAATCGAAAAGCACCAGGTGAAAAGCGGATTCTTCCGCCGAATCGCACTCGCTGCCTCGAGGCTGGCCAAGGCGCACACAAGATCCGCCACCGCGAATCGAAGTAAACATCCCAACCAGAGGGGGAACCAGGATTGCGCAGGACCAGCCTTTCGCCGCCTGTTGTTATAACATCAGACAATATATGTCATATAAAATGCAGAGCGTTAGCGGTTGCGCTGGGTGGCGTAACCTCACGCGCTGTGGAACCTGCGTCAGCAGCTTCAATATTTGATCGGACTCCACACTGCCATGCAACGGGACTGGCAGGCCAAAGGCAAAGGCGTACTCAACGCGTCCAGCGATTCCATCAAAGAATTGCAGCGAGCCGAAGCTAAACGGCAGTTTATCTCAAAGAGAGCGCGGCGGGCGACATGAACCTCGGTCTCGACCTTTGGCAGATTCTCTGGAGTTTGAGGGAAACGCCGGGAAGCGGCCCGAAGGGCCGCCCCCGGCCTTCCTTGTCGAAAGGGGTAATAATTGCGACAACGGAGATCCTGAAGCCAAACGATCGCCCGTTTCGTCTTATGAGGTAAAGCGGATGTATTCGGTCGAGCAAAACGTCCGCGCCTTTATCCAGCAATACGGCGAATCTCACGTAGGATTTTTTACTATTACCTTCCTCAGGTGCGTGACGACGTGGCAACAAGCGCAAGCGCGCTTTCATTCCTTCAGTCGTCGGGTGCTGAAGGAAATTTTCGTCCATTACCACCTCCTCATCACGACAAAAGAAGATATTCGCGCAGGGTTTAATTTTTCGTTTTATGAGGCGCTGTACCGCGACTCGCGCAAGCCAGTGAACCAGCGGATGCCATTAAAGCTCCGGCGATTCTTGTCCCGGGGACTGACAAGCAATCAAGCGTTGAAAGCGCTCTGGAAGCGAATTCGAGAGTCAGCGCGGGCCTATGGTGTCGGTCGATGCGAAACAATTCCGATCAAGAAAACCGGGGCGGCGGTGGCGCGTTATCTAACGAGCTACATCACCGAATCATTGGTGAATCGGAAGGCAGAACATAACGGCGCGCGCTTTGTTCGTTACTCGCGATCGTTCCGAAGACCGGTCAAGGCCGGTTTTTCGTGGGCAGGCGAAAAGGGCTGGGTCTGGAGATCAAAAGTGTGCCAGTGGGCAGTCCGTCGCGGGTGCTACTCGCTAAAAGATCTTCACCGGCAGTTTGGGCGCTCGTGGTGCCATCGCTACAGAGAACAAATTAGGGCAACATCTTTGCGATATTACCCGACCGGCAAACATGCAATGATGGACGGGAGGGGCTGGTTTCCTCCGGATGCGAGGGAGGTGCGAATCGTAAGCAGTTGTTCTTGATTTCACGTTTTGCGCTCGCGTGCTTGTGCACCGCGTGGTTCGGGTAATCGCCTTAACCTGCCGAGAGCTACGAGAGCGACGAGCGTCTCGTTTCTCACAAACCCCGAGCACTTCGACAGGAGTGCGAGCAAAAACAAAAATAATTGGCTGATAACGCTGGGAATTGGTTGGGGAGGGCTAGGGCAGTTGGCCTAACGAGTTAGTAGCATGCGGCAATGTAAAGGGGGGTATTTCAATCTGATATCCCCCGCCCTGTTTGCAGCAGTCGCAGATTGCGCGGCACTAACATCCATCTGAACCCAGCACCGGTTTTTGGGGGAAAGTGACCGACCCATGTTTTAATCAAAAAGGCGTAATTTGTGCTCACGTCCTTGCCTGTGATCGAAACTGCTTTAATTCAGCAGATACATAAGTATAAGTGTGACCATCAAGGGAATCTTCCCCGCCAGATTATCATGGGACCGAAAATGTGGCTTCGGATAACTGGCAATGGAAAAGCGCCGACTCCAAATGACGGTGGAATCTATCGCTACTTGGGAATACCCGTGCGAATTGAAAATAAGATGCCGGACGGGTTATCATCAACCGATTTAGCCGTCCCGGCCTTTTTTCGGCAATCCTGACGCCAACTATTCCGCTCAGTTAGCCGACAAGGATAACCAAATATGTAATTGGTTGCCCCGGTTTTCGCCTATCCCGCAATCGTATGGAAACAATTCATCTCTATGCGCCTTGATTGAGAGTTGCCGACCGACCTTTGCAGCAAGGTACAAATAACGTTTGATATATGTCGCCTTAAACATTGTTCAGAAATGCTCGATGCGTTCCCGTTAAAAGAGATAGGGAGGCTGCCATCGCTCAGCTAGAAATAGGTGGTGCCGCCGGAATCCGACGACAATCTTCACCTTGAGATCGGTCATGTCCTGTTCATCGACATTGTCGGTTACTCCAAGCTCTTGAACGAGGAGCAGAAGGAGCGGTTGCACCAGCTCACTGAGATCGTGCTAGCGACCACGCCGGTGCGCGAAGCGACGGATGAACAACTGGTCAGGCTGCCAACCGGCGATGGCATGGCTCTGGTCTTCCATCACAGCGCGCAGGAACCAGCCCGGTGCGCACTGGAGATCGCCGAGGCACTCCAGAAGCATCCGGAACTTCCGGTGCGGATGGGCATTCACAGCGGGGCGGTGAACAAGGTGACCGACGTGAGCGGACGCACTAACCTCGCCGGGGCCGGCATCAACATGGCGCAACGGGTGATGGATTGTGGCGACGCCGGGCACATTCTCCTATCACAGCATGTGGCGGATGATCTGATCCATTCCCGGCGATGGGCGTCCCGTTTGCGCGATCTGGGTGAGTGCGAGGTCAAGCACGGCGTCCATCTGCACTTAGTCAATCTCTACGCCGAGCCGCTGGGCAACGCCGCGGTGCCGAAGAAAATTCAGCAGGCCAAGCCAATTCGCATCCGCAGCAAAGTCGGATGGATCGCCGCGCTCGCGGTCATCGCGGTTCTAGTGGCGGGCACAGCTTATTACTTCGTAGCGCATCGGGCGCCGAAGAACGCTGCGATTTCCGAAAACGCGATCGCGGTGTTGCCATTCGTGAACATGAGCGAGGAGAAGACTAACGAGTATTTCTCCGACGGCATCTCGGAGGAACTGCTCAATTTGCTGGCGAAGATTCCGCAACTCAAGGTGGCGGCACGCACGTCGTCGTTCTCGTTCAAGGGCAAGGGAGTCGAGATCCCGGAGATCGCTCGGCAACTGCACGTGGGCAATGTGCTTGAGGGTTCGGTGCGCAAGAGCGGCGAGCAGTTACGGATCACGGCCCAGCTCATCCGCGCCGCCGAAGGTTACCATCTCTGGTCGGAAACGTACGACCGCAAGATGGACGACATCTTCAAGATCCAGGACGAGATCGCGGGCGAGGTGGTGAAGGAATTGAAGGTAAAGTTGCTCGGCGCGGCGCCGAAAGTGCGCACGACCGATCCGCAGGCCTATGCGCTTTATCTGCAGGGCAGGGAACTCGGGCGGCAAAGAACCGCCGAGGCGTTCGCGAAGTCAGACGCGCTCTACCGACAGGTGCTCGAAATCGATCCGCGCTACGCCCCGGCGTGGAATGAGCTGGCCAGGAACTTCGGCAACAAGACGGGCATGGGCTTGTTGTCCAACCAAGAGGGCTTCGCCCGTGCCCGGGAGGCGGCGAAGAAGGCGCTGGCGATCGATCCCGACTACGCGCCGGCGCATGCGAGGCTCGGGTGGATCGCGATGTACGGCGAGAACGATCTTGCCGGTGCGGCGCGACATTTCCAACGGGCGTTGGCGCTCGATCCGACCGATCTCGACGTGCTTCGTGACGCCGCTACGTTCCTCGTTACCCTCGGACGCTTGGATGAGGCGCTGGCGCTACAGGAGGCTATGGTCCGTCGCGATCCGGTGAACGTGTCGGTGCTCAACAACAGCGGCAACTCCCAGCGCAGCGCTGGCCAGTACGACGTGGCGATCGCTTCATTCCGCACGGTGCTTAGCCTGAGTCCGGGCCGGGGCGCCGCGCACTGCTTCCTCGGGACGGCGCTGATGCAGAAGGGCGATGCGACCGCCGCGCTCGCCGAGATAGAGCAGGAGAAGAGCGAGGTGTGGCGGATGATCGGTCTGCCGATGGCCTACTGCGCGCTGGGGCGCAAAGCCGACGCCGATGCCGCGCTCGCCACGCTGATCGCGAAGTTCGAGAAGGAATCGCCCTCCAACATTGCCTCCGTCTACGCGTTCTGCGGCGATGCCGACAAGGCATTCGAGTGGCTGGACAAAGCGGTCACATACCAGGACCCGGGACTAAGCGAAATAGTAACAGAAAATCTGTTCGACAAAATCCACTCCGACCCGCGCTGGCTGCCCTTCCTGCGCAAAATCGGCAAGGCCCCCGATCAGCTCGCCAAGATCGAGTTCAAGGTGCCACCGCTCCAATAAGCATGCCGACCCTCATCGCCTTCGGCAATCCCTACGGCATTCAACCTAGTATCCCCCGCTCTGTTTCTAGCTCGCCCGCTATCACGTGTGCGATGCCACGACAAAAGAATTGCTTGCTATATGTCGGCTAAAATCAGCCGCCTTGACCTTTGTCAGAATCAAGCCTCAAACCTCAAATGCAAGCGACTCAGACGTGCAGCCCTACCGGCTGAAGCCGCGTCGGGACTTCAACCCCTCTCAATATAAACCTCACTAGATTCCCCTCCCGCTTCTGGGCATCATCTTCTCTTTTAAATCCATTCCTCTCCAACAACCTTATAGAAGGAACATTATCGGCCGAAGGAAAAGCAGTAATAGATTTTAATTGCAACACTTGGAATCCGTAATGAAGCACCGTGGTGAGCGCTTCTTGCATAATACCCTTGTGTTGATACAAGGGATGAAGTTCGTAGCCAATTTCCGCAGTAGTTTGATCGCTTGAAAAATCGAAATAGCAAATCGTTCCCACCGGCCTGGGATTTTTTTTTAGGCAGATGGCCCAATAACAACCCTCATTTTTATTTATAACGGCGAGGATCTTTTCAATGAATGTAATTGCGTCTTCAATAGAAGTGGCGGCCTGCCGGTCAAGATATTGATTCACTTGTTCGTTGGATCGGAGATTTAAGATCTCTCTTGCATCATCCACTACTGGTTTTCTTAGGAGCAGCCTTTTCGAACTCAATGATTCAAATTTCACTTCTTCCATAGGACATTGCTTACCCTGCAATTTATTCTCTTTCTATTTGTGAGAATTAACCCCGAATTGTGACTCGTTTGCGCGCTCTTCGCTTAGCGTAACAGGTAGTTAATCCAGCAAATCCCGAGGTTCCCCTCCTCTGCCAAAATCACACTTGGTATATGTCAGATTAAAAAGCATGCCTGTTCATCCATGGTTAGGCCTACTTCGGCGGCGGGGGTGATGGCAGGTCCGAGCTGAACATATCCACGGCACAAAGCCACCTGCCATCTGGTTGTCTGCATACGACTGTAACAAATTTGCCGGAGTCCTTAACTGGTCCGGGCGCCCCCGGGGGTGTGATCGTCATAGTGTAAGTTCCCAGCACATACGCCAAGTCTTCTCGGCCTTCTACCTTCTCATTGCTGAGCTTGAATTCCGTGATCGGCGGAAATTTCTCCAACCAAGCGCGGATCGCCGCTCGGCCTTTAACGGCCGGCTCATTGGGCGGGTTGACAACGGCGTCGTCGAGAAATAGGGCCGCCCAAGTCGCGAAGTCTCTGGTGAGAGCGGCATTGACCGCGGTCTTCGTGATATCGTCGATCTTCCTAATGTCCGCCTCGGACAGGCTCTTCCCAGTCTGCCCCTGGACAGGCAGAGCTAAAAGAACCAAGCCTCCGGCGATCATCGCCAGTACTGGAACCGTCAAACCACGAATGGCACCACGGGACTTTTCTGGAAATATCTGAGCGAGCATGCGTACGAGGTCTAACATGTGAATATGCCGACGATTCTGACGGTTATCCAGCCTATTAGCGAGTAAGTCCGACTTTCCTCAGATTTGAGGGATTCTCAGCGTGCTCGGCGGTTGGCCTAACGAGTCGAATAGATCGAGCGAGCTGAAGGGCAGCGATCGATCTGATTTCCCTGCCCTGTCACCCAGCCTGTCTGCTGTCCATTGGTTAGACTGACATAATCAGGATTGCTATATTGTCATACAAAATGGGATAAGCCCATGCCGATAGGAAGCCGTTCTTCTGCTGGTTTCAAATTGATCGGGATGCATGTCTTTATGCCCCTCGAGAGGCAAGGCGCGAATACAACCTTACCAATGTTCTCATCCGCAACTCTTAGATTATTGAAAGACAAGGATTCTTGACATTTGCGCAGCGATTTCAAGACTGTGGCCGTTAACCGAAGGCGCCAAGCCGTTCCAGCTAAAACAACAGCGGATTAGCCGCTGAAATGACTTTTTCTTTCGATTTAGGAAGGACGCACTTATGAATCTACGACTAACTCTTGCTGGTTTGCTTGCATCTGCAGTGCTCTTGGGTATTCCCCGAGCCGACGCTGGAACAATCTTTGTCACAAGCCTAGGCGAAATCCCAACTTTTAATGAAAGCGTTGGCGTATACACAACATCAGGAGCGACGGTGAACCCAGACCTGCTTCCAGAGATAAGATCCCTCGGGGGAATCGCGGTCTCCGGAGACAAACTTTTTGTGGAGCATGGCTTCGGACGACCTGGCAGATATGGGATTGGCGAATACACGACTTCAGGGGCGACGGTGAATGCAAGACTGTTCAAGCAGGTGGAAGCTGAAGATATTGCTCTGTCCGGAGATCAGCTGTTTGCTTCCGCTTTCTTTCCTGGCACCGTTGGCGAATACACCACCTCGGGGGAGACTATTAGCCCAGCGCTGATTTCTGGCCTCAGCGCTCTGGAAGGCATCGCGGTGTCCGGGAACCACCTGTTTCTTTCGAGCAGCGGCGGCACGCATGGCGGCACGATTTTCAAATACACGACCTCGGGGCAGGGCGTGAACCGGCCGTTGATTAGGTTGGGTTTCCCGTCAATCCCCAAAGGTCTTGCCGTGTCGGAAGACAAGCTTTTTGTTACAGATGCCTTGAACGGAACGATTCGCGAGTACACAACCTCGGGGGCGATAGTCAATCCTGCGTTCATCACGGGGCTGGGGTTTCCGACAGACATCGCGGTGTTTGAAGGGCATCTCTTTGTCGTAAACGCTAGCTACGGCACGATTGGCGAATACACATTGTCGGGAGCACCGGTAAACCGTGCGCTAATCTCGGGTCTCGGTATTCCTCAGCGAATTGATATTCTTCCCTCGGTAGAATCGGTTCCCGACGCATCTTCAACTTGGATGCTTCTCCTGCTCGGCCTAACGGCTACATTCGGCGTTAAGCCTCTGCTAGTACGCAGGCAATCCTGACGCAAACCATTCGGCTCGGTTAGCGACAAGCATAACCAGAGAGATCTCTAGCCGTCCCGCACTTGGTCTCGGAAGCACAGGGAGCGGCATGCTTTATGGCATGGCTCTTTTTGGATCGACGTTGTATCAGATAAACCCTATCACCGGGGCACAAACGCCGCTAGGAAATGCGGCTATATCAGCGGTTCTCTTCGGTGCGACGACCGGCAGGGCTCTATGCGCTCGATAACATCGCACGGGACCATTCTCGTGCCGAATGACGGCGCGCTACGTCGACTCGTGGCCTTCCGGTTTCAATGGAACCGACACTTTAAGCCTTTTATCCAGCATTTTACGCCTTTTATAGAACAATTGATTGACCTAATATTGTCGAATTGATATTCGCGTGTTTCGGCTTGCTCAAACCGCAAAAGACAAAATCGCTTACAGGGGCGACTGGCGAGGCCAGCAGGACTCGGTCACAAGCTCCGTTGTGGGCTTAACTAAAATGAAAAAAAACTTATCCACTCGTTCCGCATTCATTAACCGACCCGTTCTACTAGGCTTCTCCCTATTGTTGGGGTTAGGCGCCGCGCTCCTCGCTCTATTTGCCTTTGGCGTTGACTCGCCAAAATCGACTGCACGAGGTGGAAGCGGGCCATTTTTCAAGTCATTGGGAGAGCCAATTCAAGCAACACCTCAAGCCGATGCGACTGCTCCTTATCGAGGCCCGCATAATGATCTGCGCCCCGTCCACCCGATTCGAACTGCTCCTCTTCGTGAATTGCCCGCGATTCCGCCGCTCCTGGCGCCGGCGCGCTTTGAGCTAGAGCCCATTCGTCCGAACCCACCTACCGATGCGAGCAGGGCCGGCCGCACCGCGCAAACTTTCGCAGGGTCTCCCCTGTCTGCGCCGAGCACCGGTATCATTTTCGAAGGAATCGGGACTGGCCTTGCTGGCTTTACTCCGAACGGTGTCCCACCCGATACAAATGGCCGCGTCGGCGCTACTCAGTACGTTCAGTGGAACAACACCAGTTTCGCTGTGTTCAGCAAAACCGGCCAACTACTTTATGGGCCGGTTGCAGGAAACACCCTTTTTCAGCCACTGGGCGGCACGTGCGCTATACACAATGACGGCGACCCCATAGTTTCATATGACATTCAAAGTGGGCGCTGGATTCTCTCCCAGTTCGCCGTCGGGGCGAGCCCAGACTTCTCACATCAGTGTGTGGCGGTGTCCGCGACCAGCAATGCCACGGGTTCATACTACCTCTACGACTTCGTCACCGATCCGGTAAACTTCGTGGACTATCCGAAGACGGCCGTGTGGCCGGATGGCTACTATATGACTGGCCATGTGTTTAATCCGGCCGGCACCGCTTATTTCACCGGAAGAGTCTTTGTCTTCGAACGTGATAAGATGCTGCAAGGTCTCCCGGCCCGCCAACTTCAGAAAGACCTGAAGAAATATGCTGGTAAGCCTCAATTCGGAATGATTCCGTCCGATCTGGACAGTCTCACGCCGCCGCCGGCCGGCGCGGCAGCGTTTCTCATCGGACCTGATCCTACCACCACGAACAAACTCGACTCAACCAGAGTACACGTGACCTGGGGCACTAACCCAACGATCACGCTAACCGAGACCCAAATCGCCGAGAGCTGGGACTCCGCGCCCTGTGTGAACGCGAAGATCAACGGTCGCGATTGCGTACCGCAACCTCCGCCAGCGACCGCGAATGATTTCCTCGATAATGTCGACTTCCGCTTCATGTATCGTTTGGCATATCGGAATTTCGGCGGCAACCCTGCGCAGGAATCGCTGGTCGGTAACATTTCGGTTACAGGCGGTCCGAGTACCCCTAAGCATGGGGCGATTCGTTGGTACGAGTTCAGAAACGCCGGAGGGTTAACTACTACTCCTACGGTCTTTCAGGCGAGCACCTATGACCCGGATTCCGCCTATCGCTGGATGGGATCAATTGCCATGGACAAGGATCACAACATCGCGCTTGGCTACAGTAAGTCGAGCCTGACGATTATACCCGGCATCTATATCAACGGCCGTTTGAGCACAGACGCTCCCAACACATTGGGCTCAGAGGCCACCGTTTTCGCAGGAGTAGGCGTACAGACCACAGGCGCCCAAAACCGTTGGGGTGATTACAGCGCTATGACGATCGATCCGGTTGACCAGTGCACTTTCTTTTATACTAACGAATACCTTCCGAATAACGGCACATTCAATTGGGCTACGAAGATCTCCACCCATCGGTTCTCCTCGTGCGTTTCCGCACCTGCCTGGGGAACGGTTAGAGGTGTAGTGAGATCTGCAGCGGCCGACGGCAGCGTGCGACTTTCCGGCGTGATCGTTACTTTGAACAATGGATACGCCGGCGCTACGAATGCGAACGGTGTTTATTCAATCCTGGTGCCAGCAGGAACTTATACTGCGATCGCCACCGATCCCGACCGCAATTGTAACGCGTCATCGCCCGTGAATGTTGTTGTCACCAGCGGCGGCAGCGTGAGTCGGAACTTTGTGGTGACCGGCGGCTCAAATCTCGAACCGGATGGTTTCACGATTGACGACTCGCCCGGAAACGGAAATGGCGTCATTAACAACAATGAGTGTGTGAACGTGAACTTCAAGGTGGCGAACAACGGTTGCGCGAATGAGTCGGCCATCTCGGCTACGCTAAGTTCGACCACTCCCGGAGTTGCCATCATACAGGCCAGATCGGCGTATCCGAACCTGGCGATAGACGCCAGTGCCAACAACAACACGCCCTTCCAGATTCAGACCTCGCAGTCGTTTGACTGCGGCCAGGACATCACCTTCAACTTGGATCTCCTCTATGCGAGTGGACACAAGGTCATCACGTATACCGTGCCAAGCTGCAGTGGTGGAGCGGACCAGATCATTCCGCCAAACGTGCTTGACGCGAATGATCCAACCCAGGCTGATCGGCTCGGACGGGATGGTCAACCGAGTAGCTGCGCTGGGAAAGGCTGCCCGGGCGGCGGTTTCCCTGGAACGAAGCGCTATCAGACCTTCACCTTCAGAAATAATAGCGTTGCAGCGGCGTGCTTCACTGTCACGATTAATGCTCAGCTCGGAGGCGCTGGCGATATCGAGAGCGCCGCATATCTGAGCAGCTACGATCCAACAAACCTGTGTCTAAACTATCTGGGCGACAGCGGAGTATCAGGTTTGGGCACAACAGTCCCGAACGCGACATATTCGTTTGTCGTGCCGGGCCAATCGGACTTTGTCGTGGTGGTCAACACGACGGGGACGATTACGACATCGTCGCAGTTCAGCGGCACCGTCTCCGGCTTCTTTGACTTCATGCCCGGACCCGGTCCCTGCCCGTAAAAGGACGAGGTCTTCCACGCGAGGCGAGGGCCGTGGCAAATTGTCGCGGTCCTCAGCGGGTCTTAAACGGTTCCGGCCACGGTGCTGACAACTAACGAGAATTATATTATAGTATGCCGACAATTTCGCCGGTTATCCAGCAGTCCGACTTTGTCTCAAATTTGAAAAGTATCGATGGCTCGACGTAACACAAAATCACACTTGATCATGTGATGTAAAAAGACGGAATCGCGCCGGCTAGGCGTCGGCTGCAGCGCTTGGTTAGACGATTGGCGCTATGAAAAGACATGGAAGAGTAAAGCGGCTGCTAAAATACACGCCGCGGCGAGCATGATGTAGACGGTGCGAAGACGTGAAGCGACGGACCAGGTCTGCATGCGCTGAGTCCCGAAAAACAAAGCTGCCATCAGGGCGATGTAAACCGCGATTCCGACGACGCTGATAACGACGTGGTAGCGCAACGAAAGCCGCGGCGCGAGGTGAGGCATGACCACGAACTCGAACGTCATTAGTAGCGCTGCGCCTATGGCAACGCCGAACCAGCGATACTGTGGTGGAGTCGGATAAGGCCGCGTCCTCATAAACTCTTTGATGCGCCTGCGCTTCAGCAGCACGAGGATTGAGGTGCCAAAGACGAGAATTGACCCGACGACTGCTATTATCGAAGTCACGCTCTGCAAACCACGGAGCCACCCGTTCATCATCTAACATGTGAATATGCCGACAATTTCGACGGTTATCCACACTATTAGCGAGCAAGTCCGACTTTGTCTCAGATTCGACAAGTATCGATGGCGCGACGTAACGCAAATTCAGGTTGAGTATATGTCATGTAAAAGAACGAGTCGTGCCGGGCTAGGCGTTGGCTGGATCGCATGATTAGGTGTCATCGTTGACTATGCCATATGTTCAATGTTCTCGGGCAGGGATACCCAGGCATGTTTGTCCTCTTCCCAGACTGAGAACGTGGGCGCTGGAAATCGTGGATCTGCGAATGCACCAACTGGGATGGCAATCATTTCTTCCTGACCTTCCAATTGATAATGAACGATCGCGCCGCAATGAGGGCAGAAACTGAAAGTAGCCTTCTTCCCTTCGTCGTTTACCCGAACATATTGCGTAGACAGTCCATCGATCTCGACGCTTTCTCTCCGGAATCGTGCCTGAGCACCAAAGACACTGCCCGTTCGCCGCTGACAATCAGTACAGTGGCAAACAGATACGCGAATGGGGTCTTCGGTTGTGACTGCGGTAAGTTGCCCACAACTACAAGCTGCAATTCGTTTAATCATAAAGGATGATGCTTTTTGACGCCTAACATATCAATATGCCGACAATTTCGACGGTTATCCAGGCTATTAGCGAGCGAGTCCGACTTTAGTTTGAGGAATTCTCACGCTCTGAAGAAGCCTAAAAAATCGCTTTACTATATATTAGGTAGAGCCGTTGTCGCCGCTGCGCTGGGCCCAATCTTCAGTCGGAATCGCACCGGCTCGCTGTCGGCTACAGCGATTTGCTAGGTCACAGCTTTTGCAAGCAACTCATAAATCTGTCTCGGTGAAATGCTGGTGCGCTGCTCTTCCGGTGGAAGAATCTGAGTCTCTCGTCCGCCCGTAATCTCGTAAACGTCAACATATCCTCGGTCGCAGACTAGACGAAAATGTCGATCGTCAAGCTCCAGCCCCGCAATCCAGTTGCCGTTAACGCGGTATCGCTGAAAAGAGCCAGCTTCCACTTGCCGCCCAGCAATCGGTGAACCTCATGCAAACCGCCTGGGATGTCCCTCGCAGCAGACTCGTACTCCCTCAGATGGTCTGAAATATATTGCATAGCAAGTGATGCGGCCTAACGAGACAAAGCTGAGCTACGGCTACGGAAGCCGAGCGTCAAATATGATCTAAAGGATTTAATCGCGAGCAAACAACATTATGCGCCGGGTAGCCGTTAGCTCCAGCGCTTGGTTAGGTCTGGTCTGGGCGTGGGGCTTTCAATGCGGTGGTGCCGATATGCGCCACTATCGTCTCCTGTCGAAAGCCGAAGTGAACGTTCTTTTTAAGGATGATACTCCGCGCGGGCAACAGCCAATCTACAACGTCCCACTGAACGTCATACGTCCGCAAGTCGGGCGTGTGGTAAAAGAGGGTTGCGATAGGCGGTCCAGCTGGGTTACCGGCGGTGATACCGAAAACGTACACATCCGCTATGTGGCCGTCGAGGTGATCGATGACTGCTAGGAACCGAGAGTCCGGCGACCACTTCGCGTCAATCCAGCGGTTATTCTGGAGGAGGAAAATGGCTGGAGCCCGTGAGCGGCGGTGGCGCACGAAAAGCTTCATACCTGTGCCATCCGGCTCCTTTGCAGTAGTGAAGGCTTCGACAAGTTCGTTCGGAGCGCTGAAGCGGCTCTCGTAGGCGGCCGCGGAATGCAAGGCCGCGAACAGGATCATTGTGATGGCGAGCGACGCGCGCATAGACCTAACATGTGAATATGCCGACAATTTCGACGGATATCCAGCGTATTAGCCAGCAAGTCCGACTTTGTCTCAAGTTTGAGGAATTCTGATCCCCTCGCCCGAAAAATCAGGATTGATTATATGTCACATCAATCCAACACGCGGACCAAGCGCGAGCGCGTTAAATATCTCAACCCGCAGCGAGGCACGGACCGGCCGCTATGCGGTAACCGGCGGCTTCATCATCGCGGGGGAAGTGAATCGCACCGTGCGCGGCGGAGGCGCTGTGACCTGCACGAGACTGGGCGAAGAATACGTTCTGTTCGCGCCGCTGTAATCGCAGCGTGACTTTGCTGATCCTGGGATTGTATTCTACGGCCTCGCGGCTATGGCAAATCGTTAATTAAATTCTGAGGCATTCGCGTGGACACGCCGTTGCAAATTCTGACGTCCGCTCAAGGCGGTCGAGTGAAAGGCGTGGAGGATCATCCCAGCGCCCTGAAGTACGACTTTCACGATCCGGCATTCTACAACAACCCGTATCCGTACTATCGACGGATGCAGCAGGAGGATCCGCTTTGGCATAACCCCATCAGCGGGCATTGGGTCGTGACGCGCTATCACGATGTGATGGAGATTCTGCATTCGCCTCAATGCTCTAATTATCGTCTCGATGAGCTGATGAGGCGCGTGCCGGATAACGGGAAAGACGAGGCGGCGTCACTACGCGCGGCCTTAAAAGATCGCCTGCTCTTTTTGGAAGGGGAAGGTCATCTCCGTATTCGCAAGCTCCTCATGCACGCCTTTGCGAGTGACTCCATTCAGCGCCAAAAACCACTTGTCGCCGAAGTTGTGGCAGACGTTTTGGATCATCTCGATCCGTCCAGTCCCGTCGATCTGGTGGCAAATGCGACCAACCTCATTCCTGGCCGCGTCATCCTACACATTCTTGGTTTCCCGGAGGAAAAGCAGCCGCAAATGAAAGAGTGGACTGACGATGTCTACGCGTGGCTGGGCACGGCCAGCGGCACGATTAACGAGCGGACGGAGCGCGCCGTAGAAGCGGTGCAGCGCCTGACGGAA
>JBKPMO010000097.1:0-4020 GCA_046732175.1 Verrucomicrobiota bacterium | reverse complement strand
ACCGAGCCATAGGCATCGCCGTTGTAGCTGCCGTCGTATCCCTGCTCGATCAGAGCCCAGGCCTTTTTCTCTTCCTTTTGTTTGGCGTCGATGAATTCCTCGATGTCGGGGTGCCAATCCTTCAGCGTATTCATCTTGGCCGCGCGCCGGGTTTTACCGCCGCTCTTCACCACATTAGCGACCTGATCGTAGACTTTCAGGAACGAGAGCGGTCCACTTGGTTTGCCGCCCCCGCTCAATTTCTCGCGCGTGCTGCGCAAACTGGAGAGGTCGCTGCCAGTGCCGCTCCCATACTTAAATAGCATCGCCTCGCTCGTCGCCAGGCGCATGATGTCCTCCATGGTGTCATCCACTGACTGGATGAAACAGGCGCTGCCCTGCGGATATTCATATTGGGTGGCGGCGCGATCAGCTTTGCTCGTTTCGCGATTGTAAAAGTAATTGCCTTCGCCCGCGCCGGTGCCGATGCCATATTGCTGATAGAGCCCAACATTGAACCAAACTGGCGAATTGAACGCGCCATATTGGTTGAGGCAAAGCCAGGTGAGCTCATCATAAAAAAGATCCGCCATTTGCGTATCGGCGAAATAGCCATCGAGCAATCCCCAGTCTGCGATGGTGCGTGTGACTCGGTGGATCAGCTGCCGCACCGAAGTCTCGCGCCCGCCTTTCGCGGGATCCGTCCCATTCGCGATATCGCCGTAGAAATATTTCGAGACGGCAATTTTCGTGGCCAGTTCGCTCCAACTAGCCGGCACTTCGATGTTCTCCTGTTTGAAAATGATCTTGCCGCTGTCGTCGGTGATTTCGGCAGTGCGACGCTCCCATTTCACCTCGTCGAACGGCGCGCATTTAGCATCACTGAACACACGTTTGAAACGCAGGCCGGTACGCTCCTTGCCACTGGTGCGACGCATCCGCGAACGAGCATGCGGCTTGTTTCCCTTGTTGAATTGCGATCCCGGAATCCCTGCTTTCAATTGAATCATACGCGCGTCAATCAGGTTAAAATTGCGAATACATGCGAACAGCGGTGAACAGCCAAGGCAACAACGTGTGAACAACGGCGAACAACAAGTTATTGCGGAAGCTATCCAGTGGACCTACAACATGCGGTAGATATCCACCTCTGCTCAAGTTTTTATTTGTAAATTTTTTTGGCTCCGACAATCCAGTTCAAAATCACCCCTAATTCGCCTGCGAGAGTAGATCGTTCCTCGAGAATTTGGCTGGCTCCGGGTCAGGCGTATCCTTGCCGCCACCTCCGGCATCAGGCGTCGCGTCATCCGGCGCGCAATTTCCCGCGGCCAATCACGGCCGGTATTTTTTGCCTTTCCTCCTTTTCGCTATGATTTCGATGGCTAACGCGCTTTGAAAAACATTTAGTGGTGCTGGCCCGCCGCTTTCATTACCTGTCTATTAAGCAATCTGGTTACGCTGGGATTGCTGGTGCCCACCACGTTTTCTTAATGGGCGTCATCGTTGCAAAGGGCTGCGCCCTTGACCATACTCAGCTCGGCTCGCCGGAAGGGTGGCTGAGTCCGGTTTAAGGCACTCGACTCGAAATCGAGCGTGGGGCAACCCACCGTGGGTTCGAATCCCACCCCTTCCGCCAGTTTGGTTGATTGCTTGGGGAAACAGTTGAGCTTGGCAGCAGTTCACCAGAGCTGTGAAGATGCGGGTCAGTTTCGGCGACCAGCCAGGGAATGATCAAAGGCAACGAGCGAACACCGGGCAACGTTGTTATCACAATCGTCGCCGTCATTTTCTTCCTTGTCTGTACCTGGACCTCCTACGCGCGCTGGGCGGATTTCCAGTATCGGAGCTTCGACCTCGCCTATTATGTTCAGGCGATCTGGCAATTGATTCACGGACGTTTCGATGTCTCGGTCGAAAACGTTCCCCTGCTCGGTAACCATGTCGAGCCGATCGTCTTTCTCTTTGCTCCGCTCCTCGCCATTTTCCGTCATCCCATGGTTTTTGTGGCGGTGCAGAACGCCGTTCTTGCCAGCATGGGGCCCGTTGGTTACAGCATCGCAAGGCGGCTCGGGTTTGATAACAAACGAGCATGTCTGCTGGGCGTAACCATTCTTCTCGCGCCCGCCGCAGGCTACATCGCGCTGCACGAGTTCCATCCCGAAGCTCTAACCGCGCCTTTCCTTCTGTTAATGCTTCAGGCCCGGCTGACGAAGTCGCTGTGGCGACACTGGCTCTGGTTCGTTGCGGTTCTGGCGTGCAAAGAAAACATGGCACCGCTTCTGGCGGTCTACTGCGCCACCTTCTGTGTTTTGGAACGCGATCGCACATTTGCTGAACGATGCCGCTGGTATGTGTGGCCGATGAGCGTCGCCATTATCTGGCTTGTGATTTGCACCCGAGTCATCACGCCGTCGCTTAACTCCGGTAACATCGATTACCTCGGCTTGTACGATCGGCTCGGAACGTCTGCGGGAAATATTTTGGTTAACGCGTTCGTCCGGCCGCAACTAATCGGACAAGCGCTTCTCGAATCCCTTACTCACGGAAATCTTGTTTGGGGTCTCCTCTTTCCATTCCTTTGCTTGCCGCTGTTGAGGCCACGCTGGATTCTGATCGCCACGCCGATCCTGCTGCAGCATCTTCTATCTTGGCGCTCTTCGGAGTGGATGATTCATCTTCATTACGGCGCACCACTCCTCGCACTCTTTTGGATCGCATCGGTTGAAGCGATTGCGGCTTTCGATCGTTGGAAACTTCCCGCTTTGCTGCCGCGCATTGTTCCGTGGCTCATCGTTGTTGCTTGTATGATTGCACAATTTGGGCTCGGCCTTCTCTCCGGCATTGTTTCCAGAAACGCCGATTGGTTCGAAGGCGGGCCGGATCGCGCACGCAAGAACGCATTCATCGCGCAAATCCCACCGACCAGCAGCGTGGTGGCGCCGCTCCCTTACCTCTCGCACCTCGCGATGCGGGAAAAATTGTACTCGCTGCATTACATTTTGAAGGGGCTTAAAACCCTGAGCCGGTCGTCGTACGAGCCGCCGCCGCCACCCGATTTTGTGCTGATTGATTATCAGGATACAGCCACCTTCGATCCAAGTGCAGGTTTCTATCATCCGACAATGAAAACAGTCGATGGACGGATCATCCCGTCGAGTGATCGGTTGCTCCATGACTTCCTCAAGCGCACCAGATGGAATGCAGAGTCGCAGGATGAACTCACCCTTCTGCGGAACACCGGAGGCGCGACGATGCCTTCGGCCAACAAAGAATCCTTGAGCGACGAAGCACCAGTTTTCGCGGTCGGTGCTACCGAGCTCCTCGCGATCGAAACCGGCAACAAGGCTATTTCTCCTCCGCAGCTACTTCAGATTCGTTTGCATTGGAAGTTTCAGGGCGAGCGCGACGTATTTCCCTGGATGCTTCTCCGCCTTTCGCGCGATCAAAAGAGCATGCTTTTCGTCAAAGGCTTGTGCGCGCCTGAGGTAGCTGAAGGGACCCATCTCGAGAATTGGACCGTTACGACGACCGAACTGTTGCCCGGGGATTACGTTCTCGAAGTGCTCTTCCTTGATAATACCAAGCAAGCCTGGTTCCAAACCATCGGTCGCGGCCAACCCTCGAATTTTCTGGCCCCGCCCGTTTCGTTGGGCCATTTGAAAGTAGAAAAGTAACCGCCTCCGCCCACCCCGCTTCACTCGCATCGGTTACCGGTTAGCCTTGCTTTATGGCACCTCTGGTGCTTACAATAGGTTCTCGATGATTCAGGCGAATTGTCGGGCGCGATTTACCGCAGCGGATTTCGATTTTGTCGTCCGCACTCTCGCGCGTTCCCAATCCGAATCCGTTTCCCTGGTCGACCTTTTGTCCGATTCCGAGACCCGCGATTGTGTACTTGATTCGCCGCGTCTGGTCCAGGCCATTCTCTGCAACGACGCTCAACTGCGAATTTCCTCTCAATTCTACTTTTATGTTTTGGCGGGCTATGTCTTGCGCGACGCTGGAATCCGCGATCGCAAGTTATGCGATTACGTCGGCTCG
>JBKPMO010000096.1:0-20310 GCA_046732175.1 Verrucomicrobiota bacterium | reverse complement strand
GTGTATTTGGTGAATCCGCTTTGCAACGCGGCAATCGCGGCCTGCTTGATGTGATCGGGGGTGTCGAAGTCCGGTTCGCCGGCACCAAATCCACAGACATCGATTCCCTCCGCTTTCATCGCCTTGGCTTTGGCGTCGATGCTGAGGGTGAGAGACGGAGTGAGTTGAGCGGCGCGGCCTGAGATTTCCATTGGAGTAGTACTCATACTTTATTATTTCTAGCGGTAAAAGTTTTCAATCAGTGGTTTCAAATTGTTTTCCTCAACCTGGACGATTTTCATTTCACGCTGTGCGTTCTCGATCGAGTCGGAAGCGTGCGCTGCGTTGATCATGATGGTTTGGCCGAATTCTTTCCGAATCGAACCGGGCGGCGCCTTGCTCGGATCGGTCGGCCCGAGCACCTCGCGAATTTTCTGCACGGCGTCCTCGCCTTGATAGACAATCGCGATGCATTTTTCGGTGCCGGATTCGTTCTTGTGGTCGTCGGCGATCCGGCTCGGCCGCCCGCCGGACATAAATTCCACGATGTCCTCCCACGCCTCCCGGCCCTTTTCAATTCCGAGCTTTTCCTGCAACACGCCTAACACCGGACCATAAAAGGATTCTGCCTGCGCCACACTCATCCGGTGAACTTTGAATCCGATGATGTAAAGCCCGGTACGTGAAAAAACTTCGATTACACCGCCCGGGCGCACATTGGGATACTTAAAATTATCCGGTTTGATCAGGACCAATGTCTTTTCAACGTTCGCGCCTGGGGGATGGTCGATCGCGTTTTCCAGAATTCCGCCGTCCCGATCTGAAAATTCGGCCCACAGTTTTAAGTCGCGCTCAATCTGATCGGAGCGAATGGCTGTGAGCACTGCCGGTTCGAAATAAATTACCTTGCCGCTCTTATCTGCGATGTAATCGCCAAACGTATCGCGAATCGTTTCGCCACTCGTTCGTTCATTAACAATGTGGCCGACGGTGTGATGAACCTTGGCCACCGCATCCTCGCCGCGAAAAACGAGCAGAAGCACACGCGGCCGCTGTCCATTGACCATGCCAGTGAAATTGCGCTGCACGTATTCCTTGATCAGCTCTTGTGTCGCGCGGTGTCGCGGTTGCGTTTCGGTAACAATTGTTTCGGCGTAGCGGTTTACCAGTTCGGCGCTGGGCGCAAACATTCGCCCGGCCACAACGTCGAGTCCCGTGCGCGAGATCAGCCGGGCCACGATTCCGCCGGTGCGCGATTTGCGCATCGAATACGGCGTGACGATGGCGTAGGAAAGTTCCTCCATAAATCTCTCCGGCGGCTCTGATTAGACCGCCTAAATGCAGGAGGGAATCGAAGTCGCCTGAGCCGAAGAAAATGCGGGTTGAGGATTGGGTCGTCAACCGGCTTTTTCTTGTCATTCGAACCACGTGTGCGCGTCGAACAACGCATTGGAACATAGGCATTCGTGTCTGTGCGCCCACCAGACATTTTGTCGGCTGTGCTTTTCTGCGGAGCAGCGGAGTGCAACTCCCTGGGTGCACAGACTGAGAGTCTATATTCCTGCCCCGCGAGCCAAGATCGCGATCCATTTTCCGCGACGCCGGGTTTCGACGACGGCGATTCGATTTCTCTTTAGCGCGCGAACCAAGCGAACCTCCTGCTCGCGCAAGACACCGGATAGAATCAGCCACTGAGCACATTTCAGTTTTGGCAAGATCTCGGTGAGCAATTGGCTGAAGAGATTCGCCGTAATGATGTCGATCCCTGCTGGAAATTTCCATTGCCGGACATCCGCGACTCGGAAATCGACCTGTTCGATCCTGTTTCGCCGCGCATTTTCTTTCGCCGTCGCGATTGCGATCGGATCGTGATCGATCGCAATTACCCGTTTCGCTCCGAAGCGTGCCGCTGCCAGTGCCAGAATTCCCGAACCGGTCCCCAGATCGAGCATCGAAAATTGTCCGGAGAAGTTTCGGCTAGCAGCCAAAACCGGCAGGTTGGCAGCCTGCGCTTGCCAAACTCGAGTCAACTTCTCGAGCATACGCAACGACATTGCTGTCGTCACGTGCTCACCAGTTCCAAACGCCGCACCAGTGGGAATTACCAAACTCCCACGCCTGTTCTTGCTCGCAGGCGAAGAAACGATCAGCAGGCGCGCCCCGATTTTTAACGGCTTAAATTTTTGCTCGCGCAAAAATTTCCGGAGCCAATTGCGCGGTAATTTTTCAATTACGCCACCAAATCGCCTCCGAATCTTCTTCAGCTCAGAGCAGTTCGGACTCGCAATTTCCGCGATCGCATTCCTATGCGCCGGTTTGAAAACAATCGCGAGCCGCCGGCCCGCAATTTCACGCAATGCCACTTCGTTGGCAGCGAGCCAGCCCGCGCCGGCTCGCTTTCGCCAAACGAACATCAACCCAATACCAAAAAATTATTTCTCTTCCGTTCCTTCGGCTTTCTGCTTCGCCGCCATTTTCTGTGCTAAACCGGCCACGTACTTCTTATACTGATCGCTATCGACCGTGAACGTCCCCAACATGTAATTGGTGTCAGTCCAATCCCAGTTTTGGTTCGAATCGTTATAGGTCATCTTCGTCGTCTTCCCCTGCGCATACTGATGATGAATCGGATCCGCGCCGGGCGGATTGGTAATCCGAGAGGAACCGCCCAGGCCGCCTTCGACCAGGTGCCCGGTAAATGTAGCTACATTTCCGATGGTAATAATGTGATCTTTGCCTTCGATCTTACGTGTAATGGGAGCATAAACGGTCTTGAAATTAGCCGAGCCCTTTGACGGCAGTGCAACCGCCGCGATCGCTTCCAAGGCTTTACGCTGCTCTGGATTGGCCTTCTCATCGATGTAATTGGTCGAGAAATTCCATTTCCCGAATGATTCCATCATCGTGTGGTTTTCGGGACTCTGCGCGTAATTGGCGACGGCAAGTCCGTCAAGTTTCACGCTCCCGTAATTTCCCTTTTGAATGAAGAGCACCTGATTGCCGCCGCATGTCGCGCGGGTCGGCTTGGAATCAAACCAGCAGGGACAGGCAGCGTTGCAGGAACAGGCTTCCTCGAGCTGACCGGTAATCTTCCATTTGACTTGTTTTTCCTCTTTCGGCGAACCCAGTGCGATCGGAACTGTCAGTGCTGCGGCCAACGAAGTAATGAAGGCGGTCTTCATACGAAAAATTTATTACTCGTTCCCATTCCGTTACAAGTGTAAAAATTCATCGCTAAATTCCACTGGCGCGCTACCCTTTCGCCTTCTCAAAATCCTCATGCGCAGCGCCGGCATCCATCACATCACCGCTATCGCGGGAGATCCACAGCGAAATCTCGATTTTTACACCGAGACGCTGGGTCTGCGTTTGGTAAAGCGCACGGTTAATTTTGATGACCCGGGCAGCTACCATTTTTATTTCGGTGATAACGTCGGGAATCCCGGAACAATTATTACTTTTTTTCCATGGCCCGGCGCACGACGAGGCACACGCGGCAGTGGACAGGTGACGACCGTAAGCTTCGCGATTCGCCGCGATTCAATCGCATTTTGGAACGAGCGTCTGCGGGCAAGTCATGTTGTCGGCGAGGAAATCAGTGACCGATTCGGGAACAAGGGAATACGTTTTCTTGATCCGGATGGATTGATGCTTGAGCTGATGGAATCGCCCGTCATCCTGAGCCAGGGAGGGATGGAGCACAGTATTCGCGGCTTCGCTGCACCGACGCTCGAGGTAAGACACCTCGAGCGAACGGAAAAGCTGCTCATCGAAATTCTAGGATTCGAGTCTGTGGGGGAAGAAAACAATCGCCGTCGTTTGCGCGGCAGCGGATCAGAAGTCGCAGCGGAAATCGATCTCGTCTTATCCGACTCCGGCTTTGGACAAATCGCTGTTGGCACCGTGCATCACATTGCGTTTCGAGTGGCGAATGATGAGGAACAGTTGCGCGTTCGCGAGGCGCTCGTTGCGCGTCGCCTCAATGTCACATCGGTGATTGATCGTCAGTATTTTCATTCGATCTATTTTCGGGAACCAAACGGAATTCTGTTTGAGGTCGCGACCGACGGGCCCGGTTTCCTGATTGATGAACCGGCTGACGAATTGGGTGAGTCGCTTAAGCTACCACCGATGTACGAATCCGCGCGCGACGAGATCGAAGGCTTGCTTCCGATCATTGAATTGCATCACGCCGCTGCATCATGAGCAATTTCGTTTATCGATTTATTCCAGGAAAGGGTGACCGGACGCTGCTCTTGTTGCATGGTACCGGCGGAAATGAAGCTGATTTGCTTCCGGTTGGATTCGCGATGGCTCCCGATGCCTCGTTACTTAGCCCGCGCGGGAAGGTCTTGGAAAATGGTGCACCCCGATTTTTCCGGCGGCTGGCCGAAGGTGTTTTTGATGAGGAAGATGTTGTCGAGCGTGCCAACGAGCTGGCGGAGTTTGTTTCGAGAGCAGCCCAGAAGCATAATTTTGACCTGAACGCGCTGATTACGGTCGGTTATTCCAACGGCGCCAATATTGCCTCGGCCATGATGCTGCTCGGCGCGCTAAAAGCTCATGGCGCGATTTTATTTCGTCCGATGGTGCCACTCTCTCGTCCGCCACAACATGCGTTGGATGATTGCGAGGTGCTCATCTCCGGCGGGCGTTTTGATCCGATTGCCACGCCGGATCAGGTCAATACCCTGGCCGACTTACTGCGTGAACGAAGAGCCCAGGTGACCGTGCGAATGCAGGAGAGCGGCCACGAATTAAGCGACCGGGACGTGGAAACAGCGCGAGACTGGCTTGCACCAAGCGCGGTTGCATAGGAAAAAGGAGATTCGCCAATGCTCGTCGTCATGAATGCCAACGCCACCGAGGGGGAGGTCGCCGGAGTCGTCCGCGTGATCGAATCGCTCGGCTTGCGGGCTCATGTCATGCCAGGGGCCAGTCGCACCGCCATTGGCATCACCGGCAACAAGGGCGTCATCAGCTTGCAGCATTTCGAGAATTTGCCGGGCGTGGCCGAAGCCATTCGGGTAACCAAACCTTACAAACTGATCACGCTCGATCTGAAACAGGAGCGTACGATTGTGGATGTCGGCGGCGCCAAGATCGGAAACAGCTCGCTCGCCATGATCGCCGGCCCCTGTGCGATCGAAAACCGCAAACAGGCCTTTGCCGTTGCCGAAGTGGTGAAAAGCGTCGGCGCGAAATTTTTCCGTGGCGGCGCCTTCAAGCCGCGGACTTCGCCTTATGCTTTTGCTGGTCTCGGTGAAGAAGCACTGAAAATTCTGGACGAGATTCGGCAGAAGTTTGGTCTGAAAATCGTTAGCGAAGCCCTCGACGAACCGGGCGTCGATTTGGTCGAAAAATATGCCGACATGATTCAGATCGGCGCGCGCAACATGCAAAACTATACGCTTTTACGCCGGGTCGGTCGTTCCAAACTGCCGATCCTGCTCAAACGCGGGATGGCTGCCACACTGGAGGAATGGCTCCTGGCGGCGGAATACATTATGGCGGAGGGAAATTATCAGGTCGTGTTGTGCGAGCGGGGTGTGCGCACCTTTGCCCAACACACCCGCAACACCCTTGATCTCGCCGCCGTTCCAGCCGTACGGCGCATTTCACATTTGCCCATCATCATCGATGCCTCCCACGGTACCGGAAAAAATTACATGGTCACACCGCTCGCCCGCGCCGGCGTTGCTGTCGGGGCCGATGGGCTGATGATCGAAGTGCACTGCAAACCGGAGGAAGCGCTTTCGGACGGCGCGCAAGCGCTTACGCTCGACGAGTTTGAGCAAATGGCGAAAGAAGTGCGAGCGATTCACGACCTGATCGGATAATACTTCCGTGATCCCGAGTGGAGTGGAGGGATCCCGTCGCGCAAGCGTGACGTTTTCAATGCGGCGTCATCCTGAGCCGCGTAGACAACGCCAGTCCGGCTCGGACCGAAGGATCTCTCAATCGCGGGAGCATTACCAAGCTGGCCTGTGTGATCAACGAGCAGGGGTGAGGTCCCTCGCTTGCGCTCGGGATGACAGATTAAGAAAGTTCGCCAGCAATTTCCTGCCTTCTCCCGTCAGGATCGATTCCGGGTGAAACTGCACACCGTAAATCGGAAGTTCGCGATGCTGTAATCCCATAATTTCTCCATCATCGGATTCGGCGGTGATGGTCAATGCCTGCGGAAAGGTTTCGCGCCTGACCACCAGTGAATGATAACGCGTCGCTTCAAAGGGTTTTGCCAGATTTTCAAAAACACTGGTCCCTTTGTGCGAAATCGCAGAGGTTTTCCCATGCATCAGTGTCGGCGCCCGCACAATCTCGCCGCCGAAGACTTCGCCAATGCATTGGTGACCAAGGCAAACGCCGAGCAGCGGAATTTGGGCGCCAAATTCGCGAATGACATCGCAACTGATTCCCGCGTCGCGCGGCCGGCCAGGTCCGGGGGAAATGCAAATCCGTGCCGGACGCAAAGTCCGAATGTCCCCCAGCGCCACTTCGTCGTTGCGTTTCACCATAACGTCCGCGCCGAGCTCACCGAAAATCTGCGCTAGGTTATAAGTGAATGAATCGTAGTTATCGATCAGCAACACTTTCAACTCGTCAGCTCCTTCGCTCGCTCAATTGCTGTCAGTACCGCCATCGCCTTGCGCTCCGTTTCTTCGCGTTCTCTAACGGGATCCGAATCGGCTACAATGCCAGCACCAGCCTGCACGTACGCCTTTCCATTTTTCAAAACCACAGAACGCAACGCGATGCAGCCATCGCAATTCCCATCAAAACCGAACCAGCCGACCGCTCCGGCATAAAATCCGCGTCGCGCTTTCTCCAGTTCGGCAATGATTTGCATGGCACGAATTTTTGGGGCACCCGAAACGGTACCCGCGGGAAAAGTGGCGCGAAAGGCATCAAACGCACTCAAACCATCACGCAGTAGCGCCTCAACATGCGAGACGATGTGCATGACGTGACTGTAGCGCTCGACCGTCATTTGCTCGGTCACGCGCACACTTCCGATTTCGGCGATCCGGCCGAGATCGTTGCGCGCGAGATCGATTAACATGACGTGCTCGGCCCGCTCTTTCGGGTCAGCGAGCAACTCGCGCGCATTTCTTTCATCGGAAATTGCGTCGGCGCCGCGGGGACGGGTTCCGGCAATCGGCCGCAGTTCGGCAACGTGACCGCGCACCCGCACGTGTACTTCAGGTGAACTACCCAGTGCGTAAAACTCGCCACCAAAGTTCAGAAAAAACATGTATGGCGACGGGTTACCGAAACGGAGACAGCGATACAGATCGAGCGGGTCCCCTGAAAATTCCGACTCGAATCGTTGCGAGAGCACGACCTGATAGACATCCCCTTCGGCGATGTATTCCTTCGCGCGCAAGACCATTTGTTCGAAATCGTTAGTATTGGTCCGAATCGACGGTCGCAAACCGCCGCTCCTCGGATCGGCCGTTATCGGTTGTAATCGCGACGGTGCCGCAAGCTTATCGAGAATGGTTTCGATCTGTTCGCACGCGGCGCGGTATCCATCCTCAGCCTTTCCTTTTCGGGTGTCGGCTAATGCGATCACACGCATGGTGCGAAAGCGATGATCAAAAACAATTAGCGCAGATGCGATCATGAACATCATTTCCGGGAGCTTTAGATCGTCGCGCGAGTGAATCGTCGCTTTGGGTTCGAACAATCGGATCACGTCGTAACCGACGAAGCCGACTACGCCGCCTTGGAAATGCGGTATCTCATCGCGAGGTACAAGGCGGAATTCAGCCAGAATTTTCTGCAGATCGGCGAGCGGATCAGAAGTGCTGTGTTTAGATTCGCTGCCGTTTTTCTCGCGGATCATTAGCTCGCCGTTGCGCTGGCTAACGATCAGTACTGGATCAATACCAATAAAAGAGAAGCGGCCCGATTCTTCATTACGCTCGGCCGATTCGAAGAGGAATGAAAACCCCTCGCGACCGATTTTTTGGAATGCTCCGACCGGCGTCTCGACATCGCTGACGATCTCGGCAACGACGGGGACTAAATTTCCACGTTCTGCAAGGCGGCGAAATTCTTCAAGCGAGGGGCGCAGCATAAGAGTAGTGGAGTAAGGGAGTATTGGAGTGTTGGAGTAGTGTCGCTACGAAAATTGTTGTGGTAGCGATGGCGCCTTACGGAGGGGCTGCCTCTAACGCCAATCCGCCGCCGACCTGCCGACCGAAAATCGGAGGCACACGCCCTGTCTTGTTCCTAACTTTTGGCATCTGTGCAAAGGCTACTCTCGAGCTACCCGGAGTTCTTCCCCGGATGACGATCTTGCACGTGAGAGAGAGCGGGTGACGAGACTTGAACTCGCGACGTCCTCCTTGGCAAGGAGGTGCTCTACCACTGAGCTACACCCGCATTTTACCTATGAAAAGCGGACTCACAAGAAGTCTAAAAATATGTTGGTCCGGCTATTTTATCCGGCATACACTCAAGCTCAAATGAGAAACACGTCAGAACATGAGCGCATTCCAGAAAGTAGGGGAATGTTTGTACCGCTATTCATCGAACGGCGTTTATTATGCGCGCTTCGAGAGTGGCGGCAAGGAAATCCGCCGTTCGCTGCGGACGACGGACCGAGCATCGGCGCAACGCGCACTCGCTTGGTTCAAAGAAGAGCGGAAGCAAGTCGATCCGGCGCAAGGCAAGCTGACGCTCGGAGAGCTCTGCGATCGCTATTGGCAGACGATCCAGCATCAGAAGCCGAAAACGGTCGAGCGCAAGGAGCTCATCATTCGACGCCTCAAATCAGACTGGCCCACCGGCAGACTTACTCAAGTTACGAAAATTAAGCCGTCGCATGTCGATCTGTGGATTTCACGTTATCGCTTCGGGCCTGTTTCGCGCAATCAACACGCGGCGGAAATCAAACATATTTTCGAAATGGCGGTGCGCGATGGCATAATCTCGCGGTCCCCGGCCGCCCATCTGCGGCGAGCAAAATTGGCAAAACCAATCCGTGCCACTCCGAGCTTTGAGGAATTTAAGGCGATCGTCGGAAGCATCCGTTCGCAAAAGTTCAACGGACATGACGCGGAAGAGAGCGCAGACTTTGTCGAGTTTCTCGGGCTCGCCGGCTTGGGTAAAGCAGAAGCTGCCGCGCTGCGGCAAAGCGACATTGATTGGCAACGTGAAAAGATCACGACGTTTCGTCACAAAACGAAATCCGGTTTCGCGATCCCGATTTATCCGCAACTGAAACCGCTATTACTTCGTCGGCGCCGCGATGATGCGCCGAACGAGCGGGTATTTGCGATCGATAATGCAAAGAGAGCGATCTCCAATGCCTGCCGTCGATTAAATCTGCCGCAGTACAGCCACGTGGCGTTTCGGCGAATGTTCATCACTCGCGCGATCGAGCGCGGCGTGGACGTGAAGGTGATCGCCGAATGGCAGGGACACAAAGACGGCGGCAAGCTCATTCTCGACACCTACAGCCACGTTAATCGCGCGCATTCGCATCGAATGGCGCAACTCATGACCGATGGATTGCCGGTCGAGAATGTCATTCCGCTTCCCCGGGCCGCCGGCGTTTCGTCATGAAGAAGAGCGCGTTCCCGATCACTCTTAACATTGCGCTCGAAGGCGGTTGGCAATTGCGTACTCGAGTCCAGCAACACAAAGAACATCTGACTGCTGGAACCACCGTGCTACGTAATGGTCGCCCCGCTACAGAACACGAAGTGGAGCTTTGGCGCGAGGTCACACTAGTTATACCGGCCATGCTAGTTAAATGGCTTGCTGAGGCGAATGGCGACGAAAAGGTCGCTACAAAGCTGGCGGAATGGCTTGACCAGTATGAAAAGGCTACTTACCCGTGCCGTTCATCGGAGTCTTCGGTGGAGAGAAAGAACGCCATCTGCTTTTTAACGTCATGGCGGCGCGAAACGCTAGCAGCACAGGAAAGCGGACAGAAAATCTCCGATAGCGATCAAATCAAACTTCTTAGCCCCTTATTGACCGCACTGGGTAAACTCGATGCCGAATTTTTCAAGGGCCTGACCGAAGCGGTTCAGATTCTCTCGAATCGGATTTACAACAGCAAGGATGGCAGCGGTCAGCATATGAAAAAGTGGCTCCTCGAGTATAAATTGTGGATTGGCGACGGACCTTGGAAACACACCGTGCGCGAGCTCAACGAGCAATTCATCTCAAAATTCTACTCCATTACCGATCGGAGACTTCGCATAAAATGCCACCAGCTCGACGTTCCACTTAAAGCCGACGTGCGCGGCGCCGGCGCTGTGCGCCGCAAAGGCTCCAAATAGTACCCCCCGCCGGCAAAAAAGGGCTAATAGACCGGATTAACTAAGGATATCAGTGGTCGCGTGAGTAAGACCGCTGACAGCAAATCGAAAAGAACGCGAAAACCTTCATCTGAGTGGGTCCGCCACACAAATTACGTTCCCCTTGCTGAGCGCGGGACGTTTCAACTGCCGGAAGCTGCCGATTATCTTAGCGTTTCCATAACGCAGGTAAGGCGCTGGATTCACCGCGGCCTAATCAAACGCATTCCAGGAATCCGCGTCATAATCGTCACGAAAGCGGAATGCGATCGGTTTGTGCGCGAGCAAACCGACCTCGCGCAGTTAGCGGCCTAATAAGTCTTGGGGCCGCCTAAGAAATGAAACCGCGCAAAAAAGAAAGCGCGCCCTAGCGGGAAGCCAAGCGCGCGCTTTTCGAATAGTCTATGGCGAGCCTAACGAATAGCCTGACAGGAACAAGGTCAATCTGCGCGCAGATAAAACAGCGCATCTCGATCCCGTGGCTATGGCAGTTTCATAATTTGGCCGGAGCGCCGAAACCAGGCCGACGCTGTAGCAGTCCATTTTACCAGGACAGCAATCCTCATTTTTTCATTTCGCGCGATGGTTCATGGTTTGTAGATCACGGCGAGCCGAATCACAAAGGCGACGTAATTAGTTTCGAAATGCTCGCGAGCAGATGTGCGCTGCGCGATGCCATCCGCAAATTGCAACAACTCGCGAATCTGCCAGGAAATGAAGCGCGCAGCTTGACCGTAAACGCGCGATCGCAACCGCTACGGTATCAAGACAGCCGGCCGCTGAGGCCAATGACGCTCGATTTTTTAGAGCGCGGCACCACGAACGATCTGAAACGGCTGGCCGATCTGCGCTGCCTCGCGGATGACGCGCTTGGAATTGCAGCCGCGGCCGGTGCATTGTGGTTTGCGACGCTCAAAGGCTCACGCGCCTGGATTGTAACAGATGGTACGCGTTACGTCGCGGAAGCGCGCCGACTGGATGGAAAACTCTGGGAACATATCGGCGGCAAGAAAGCGTGGACACTGCCGGGGGGGAACAAAAAATGGCCGCTTGGCATCTTCGAAGCGCAGAATTCCCGCGCGGTCGCGCTGGTTGAGGGCAGCGCCGACTTTATCGGCGCCTACCACCTGGTCTGGGCCGAGGACCGACGCGACGTGTCCCCGGTCGCGATCCTGGGCGCGTCGATGCCGATTCATCCGGTCGCGCTGAGGTTATTCCGGGGAAAGCGTGTGCGAATTTTCCCGCATTACGATGCGGACCGGTTTAATGGCTTTGATGCCGCACGAAAGTGGGAAGCTCAACTGCAAACCGTCGGCGCGGTTGTCGATTGCTTTGATCTCTCCGGCCTCACGCGAAGCGACAACCGACCCGTTTGCGACCTCAATGACCTTTGCTCAGTGAGTTATGAGCAATGGGAGTCCGAAGTCCGACATATTCTGCCATCACGGGCAGGATAAAAGGGGCTGCCGAACTTTCACGCACGCAAGTCCGAGCAGCGAAGCAGCCACCGTACGGTGACAACGGCGCTCGCCGAATGCAGTCGTCACGGGTGGCCAAGCTCCAGCCATTATCAAACCCAGTCGACTTCAACGGATGGCGAGACATCGTAAGAGAGAACTTCCCCGCGCTTGCAAAGTCAGCGGAGATTTGCGCCAGTGTGGTCGCGCAGCTCCTGCTCAATGACGTTACTAATCCATTTGCGCTCGCTCTCGTGGATGTTCCTTCCAGCGGCAAGACGATCACCCTCAACTTTTTCGACGTGCCTGAGTTGATCTATTCGACCGACGATTTTACTCCGGCCAGTTTCGTGTCTCACGCCAGCAATGTGAAGCGCGAGGAATTGGGGCAGGTCGATTTACTTCCGCGCGTTCGCTTCAAGACCATGGTAGTCCGCGATCTGGCTCCGATTTTCGGTGCGAAAGAGGATCAGCTTTTTAAGTCGTTGGCTTTTCTGACGCGAGCGTTAGACGGCGAAGGCTTGGAGATTGATTCGGGCGTTCACGGGAAGCGCGGATACAATGGCGATTGGCTCTTCATGCTCTTGGCCGGTACGACGCCGATTCCGCCGCGCGTGTTCAAAATGATGGGAAGTCTTGGCAGTAGACTTTTCTGCCTGTTGCTGCATTCGCCGGTTAAGGATGATTACGAGTTGATGGCGCAAAATCGCGGTTCGACGTGCGGAGAGAAACTGGAAAGGTGCAAGCAAGCGACTCACAACCTGCTGCACTCTTTATGGGCCGCAAATCCCAATGGCATCACCTGGGACAAGCAGGCGGACTCAGATAATTGCTTGCGCGTGATTGCGCGATGCGCGCGGTTGCTGGCCACTCTCAGAGGAGTAATCCAGACTTGGATAAGCGAACACAGCGAGGCTGTCACGCATAGCATTCCCGTCATCGAAAACCCGGATCGAATCAACTGTTTGCTATACAACCTTGCGCGCGGCCATGCGCTTATTTGTGGCCGTAAACAATTAGCATCGGCAGATCTGTCGCCGGTTTTGGAGGTCACATTCGATTCCGCGCCAACCATCCGCGCAAAGTTGTTTCGCGGTCTTATTCGAGCCAGCGGAAGCATTCAAACACATGAGGTAGAAAAACTCTTGCGGTGCAGCAAGCCGACCGCGTTGAAGGAAATGGAAGCGCTCGCAGTGTTGGACGTAGTTGAGAAGGCAGGTGCCGAATCAGATAACGGCAGACCAGCGAACTGCGTTATGTTACAGGGTAAGTTTAGCTGGTTCACGTCGAGCGAATGCCGGGAGTTAATGGCGCAATCCTGATGTCGCCCCAAAGGTTAACACAGGGTGGAAATTCTTTATTAACCCTCCTTTATTAAATTTTCCCACCCTCTGTGCGCGCTCACCTATCTCGCGCCGGTGGAATGCAACCAGCGCGGGACGAATCGATTCCCCAGGGAATTCGCGAGTGGCAGGCGGGGAAAACCCCCGCCCCTTCGCTCGCGTTGTCAGTTAGGGGGTCGTATCGCCGTAGATGTTTTGGTCGATCCCGCCAGCGTGCGGGCAGAGATCGCCGCTCCAAAAGCTGAAGGGACCCTTCTTCGTCTGAACCGTATTGAGAGTGCGGCATTGGTGGACGTCGGCGGTCGCGGCGTCTTCGTCCTCCGGCGACTCCCGCGGATCCGTCCCCTGGACGGTGTCGCGCCAGTCGGTCCACACGCCATAGGCGAAGCTCCCGAGGGACGACACATAGAGGTAGTCGCCCGCGAACGGCAGGGCACGGTTGTCGAACTGCTCGTAGTTGGGATTCGACGTCACGTCCGTGAGCTTCACCGGGGTAGTCCACGACGCCCCGGCGTCCGATGACGACGTAGCGAAGACGTCGAGCGATGGCACCGTCCTCCTGTCGGCGCAGTTGCCTATGGGGCGCGCTGGGCTGTAGCACGAGTCGTTTCGGCTGTCCCACCACAGCGCGTGCAGGACGCCGCCGTCCGCCGAGATGTCGGGGAATAGCTGGTGCCCGCTCGCCTCATTGTCCAGCAGCGTCGGGGTCGTCATCGCTCCCGTCGCGCCGTCGTACCGGAAGAAGTAGATGCCGGACTGGCTGCCGAGGCCGCGCTCGATTGAGCCGTAGGTCGTCCCGGTCGGCGTCTGGGTCCCCGGCTTCGACGGGTCGTAAACGATATAAACCCATTCGCGGGCCGAATCGAGCTGATCGGCAGTTGAGCGCACCTGCGTGTCACGCCGGAAAAACGTGTAGCCGGATGTGCAGGCGTCGGCAAAGTCGCCGCAGTCGCGAGCGCGGTCGGACAGTGCACCCTTCCCTGCCTCATCCTCACCGGCCGGATCGTCGCTGACCAGCTGAGTCGGAATCGGCTCAGGTGACGCCTGGTCCTGCGCGTCGTACGGGATGAACGTCGTTAGGAGCCGCGGCGGGCCAAACGTCTTGCCGCAGTCGGTCGACTTGACGATCTCGACTGCGTTCGTCGATGGGCCGACGGACTCGAACGTCCGGAACGTCACGTAGACGTGGCCGTTCGCTGTGATCGCGATATCCGGGAACTGGAGGCTCTTGAGCGACGACGTCAGCTTCATCGGCGAGCTAAACGTGACGCCGTGGTCGGTCGAGCGGACGAAGTAAACCGCGTTCGCCCCGTTGCCGTTGAAGCGCGCCCACGAAAAATAGACGTTCCCGTCGCACACGCCTCCGGTGCGATCAGCCTCGATCGCCGTCTTGTCGTGGAAGACGCCAAGCAAATTCGGGGCCGACGAGCCGTGTGCGACGACCGTCGTACCGTAGTACTCGAGGCCGTCCTTCGTGGTATCGGCCGCATCCGGGCCGCCGGGGTTTCGGAATCGGGCTACAAACACATCGCCGAATGTCTTTGCACTTCCCGCCGGGTCGCCCGAGCTCTCCGAGCCAAAGAATGCCCGTCCGTGCGCGTCCCACGCGATCACCGGATCGCCGGCGCTCGCCGTCCGGGCCTGCGAGAGCGCTGCGTACGGCGAGCTGTCGTCGGGATAGCCCGGGACGAGCGAGCTGACGAAGCTCGCGCCGCCATTCTCCGAGCGATAGTAGCCGAGCCAGATCGGGCCGACGGCTCCCGCGGCAATGCCGCGGTTGTAGACGCCGCAGTAGTCGTTCGAGCTGCCGAGCAGGACGCTCGTATTCCGCGGATCGACCGCGATGGCCGGCTCGTTCTGGCGACCACGCGAAATGCTGCACTCCTGGAGCGTCGCGTCGGTGTAGGGGTTGCCGGTAGCCAGGGTATAGGCGCTGACGTAGCCGCCGTTCGCCCCGTTGTCGTTCGTGAGCCGCGTGTCGGGCGCATTGGGCTGGAAGGATGCAATCGCGCTGACCACGGCGGCTGCGATAAGCGCGCCCGCGCTGGCAATGCGCAGATGTGATAGGAGGGGATTCTGAGTAAACGAATTAGGAGATTTCATATATTTGCCGATAAGAGCTGAAGTTTGGGTGAATTTGGGATTCCGAGCGTCTAGAAATCAAAACGGTGCTTCTACGCATGTTGGTCGCTTTTTTCTTTTTTCGAGGATTTAGTGGCCGTGACATCTGGCTTGTTAATACTAGACACCCAGCAGGCGATTGATCTTCGCCGCTCCTGTTTTTTGCTGGACTAAGCTACGCCGCAACATTTTTGGGTATCGCGGGATGTTCGGTCCGCCGCTCGACGCACGGCTGCGAATCGGGTGCGCGTCGGAGGCCAGTAGCGCCCAGTCACGTAAATCTGCAACGTTGCAGAGGCACTTACCAATGTCCGCCAACTACTAGCCAACGGACACAATGTTGTCCCAGCTTCGCACGACTACTAGCCTTGCCTTGTAGCAGTACCCAGCAGTGCTCCCAAGCTGGTGCGTTAATGGACTTGCAAGAGAGTCAGCACGAATACTGTGACGGAAGCGCATATAAAAAGCAGCGGCGGGTACCCTCTACCCCGCCGCTGGCATGTTGAACCCCACTCGGGGCTCTTTGAGGTGCGGATTTTAACGCCGCGCGTCGGGGGCGCAAGAGTAATTTCAACAATTTCTATACTTGCTCGGATACAACCTCGACGGCAGTTTTCCCTTAGTCGAGTCCGCTGAATTAGAACGTCGTTCGGTTCGTGGCCGACGGCAGCACTTGGTTCGACCCATCGATTCGGCCTCGCATCAGGCCGTCAAGCGGTGACGCATGTCAGCGGAAGACCTCAGCGATAAAGAACTGGCGGTTGCGAGACTTCTCGCAAGGGGTCGGACCAAGTCGGAAGTCGCAGAGTCGTTAGGCTTGAGCGCCTCCCAGGTCAATGCGCTCCGAGCCGCGGCACTGCAAAAACCCAGCCTGCGCAGCCGCGCTGAATTGGTGCGAGTCGCTAAGAGCGTAGCTGGCTCTAACCCTAACGAAACGGATCGTCTTTCTTCTCGTATTCTGTTCGTTCGCTGTACCCCTTAACCTACGGCCAGCAGACAGCGATTATGGTACCCCTCTTCCTCTCCGGCCAAGCAGGAAGAAGACAACGCACATCACCAGGAATACAAAGAACAGAACCTTTGCAATTCCGGCCGACGCAGCAGCGATTCCGCCGAATCCAAAGACCGCCGCTATCAGCGCGATTATCAGAAAAGTTATAGCCCACCCCAACATATATCTCACCTCCTCCAGTGAGAAATCGCATGTACCGTTTGATTCGCGTGCCTTTTACGTTCTAAGCCTCGGGCCAAGGTCATCCGATTCTGACCATTTAACGGCGTCCCATTCGACTCTGATACCGTTCCGCGCGCGCGTAATAATAGTAGTAAAAGGGCGCTGACTTAAGGCGTCGCTGTCGCCGTCGAACCTCGCCACGACAAAGAAATCTACTGCGTTGGCTGGACGCGTACCTTCGGGCGTAGTGTGGAATGACGCTGCCCGTTTGGACGTCCCTTAGGATCCGCCAACTATAAGCGCACTTTGATGGCGCGTTACGAGAGTACTTCGATGCGCATTTTTGTCGTGCACAATCCAAAAGCCGGAAGTGAGGAACATCAGGGCGAAGATTTGATAAAGGCGCTGAAGCGAGCGGGGCACAAGGCGATTTATCAATCGTCGAAGAAAAAAGGGATAACGAAAGCCTTGAAGAAGAAGAAGAAGATCGATCTGGTGTTGGTAGCGGGCGGAGATGGCACTTTAAGTAAGGTCGCCTGTCGTCTCGTTGCGTTGAAAAGCAAAGTTCCGCTCAGCGTGCTGCCACTGGGGACGGCGAATAATTTCGCGCGAACGCTGGGTTTTTGCCTCTCTCAAAAGGAATTAGTTGAGCGACTGAGTTATGGGCAATGTGATAGCTTCGATGTGGGCGTGGCGCGCGGGCCCTGGGGAAAACGTTATTTCTTTGAAGGCGCTGGCGCGGGCCTGTTTGCCGATTACGTGAAGGGGCCGAGAAAAGATGGCGAGGAAGCGAAATCGAAAGCCGAGGAAATGCGATTTCATGTGAACGCGTTGCGCCGTCGATTGCAGTCTTATCGCGCGTGCCGATGGAAAATTGAGTTGGATGGCGAAGACTTGTCAGGCCGTTATCTGTTGTGGCATGCCATGAACATTCGCTCAGTCGGGCCGGTTCTGGCCCTGGCAGCAGGCGCAAAAACGAATGATGGGCTTTTGGATTTCGTTGGAGCGCGAGACAAAGACCGCAAGGTGTTGTTGGATTATCTTAAGGCGCGGGCGTCAGGTAAGAGATCGAGATTCCCGGTCTCAAGAAAACGATTTACCAGGATGCGATTGCGCTGGACCAAAGCGCCGCTGCATTTCGACGACGAACATTGGCCGAACGACGACAAAAAGCGCCCCCGTCACTGTGACATCGAAATCGTGGTGAACGATTCCGCGCTCAAGATTTGGCAGGTCGGATGACGGAGAGATGCGCTTTGATGCCAGTCCGGTTCGGACCGCGTCCCAGGAAACGCCCGGCCTAACTTCTCCCAATGATGCGGAAGCGGCGATCCTATCGATCTTACTCCTAGCAATATACTGCAATTCTGAGCGGTCGGAACAGCACGAGTGGCAACGCCCTCGTGCAGGGTACGCCTTGGATTAATCGTGGCGCTATGCAGTGCTTGGTTGCGGCGGAGAACCCTTCTCCTCCTCCAGCAAGCGCCGCCGCCGTTCCTGCAATGCACGCTGCGCTTCGATGCTTATGACAGGAATGTTCGCGCCCTCACGCGCGCACGTCTAACGCTCCCGCAAGAACTCCCAGCGCGCGCGTATTGGTAGAAAAAATCGAAAGTTAGGGGCAAGGCGGCACGTTTGGGCATCCTGGGTCATCCGCTTCGATCCGTCTGGGTGCGCCATGCGGAACAAGCTGCACGGCGATGTCCTTCGCCTCCGCACCCGTTTCGTTACGCACGTTGTGGATGTCCCCGCAGCCCAAATCCGTGAAGCTCTGACCTGCAGTATAGGTTTCAAATGTGCAGTCATCGTGGTACACCGTCAGCGTTCCTTCTGTGACTGTGATCAGGCTCGGGCCCGGATGAGAGTGCCAGCCGGTCTGACTATTGGGCTGGAAGGTGACCTCCGTGATATACAGGTCGGAGTCGCCTCTGATCCTCGTGAGGAGAAACCAAGCCGGCAGATTGCTTCTACACATCAAATTGAGCAAACCGGATGGAAAGTAGCCTGCTGGCACGGGATCTAAAAGATTTCGGTTCGCAGTACCGCACCCGGGGGTTGCTACCGCAGGCACAGGCGCAAACGCGCCGACTATCAGCGCCGATGCGATGAGGAGCGGTAGGATTGATAATTTTTTAAACAGAGTCAGTGGATTCATCGGTTCTTCCTTTTGTTCCCCGCCATTTTGATCCTGTTAGCTGCGGGTCGGGAAGAGGCGAAGAACCTAGCGGGGGAAAATCCTCCGCCTGATTCAGATCCGTTTGACGCGTTGAGTCTGGGAGAACTTAGGAAAACTTGTCAAGAAACTTCTTCGCGTGATGATGTTTTCAATCGCCCTTTCTTGCTGTTGCCACCTTGCATTTGAGAAGGCTTTGCAATTGGGCGCTTAGGGAGATAGAGCGCATCAGTAAAACCAAGTGACACGAAATAACTGCAAAGACCACGGGGACTCGCGTTGTTTGCGATTACGCCTTCGAAGTCCAGCTTCTTTGACCGTGTGCACGATGGCATAAGTCCCGCCAATGAAGGCCGTCTGTTGGAAAAACAATCCAGGATGCGAGTTGATTTGACAAGGCGTCCAGCTCCGTCGCCAGCACGGTAATTTTGGCGAAGAAGGTCAGTTCAGGAGTGAAGTGAAGGTTCGCCCATCTATCCGCGAACCAGAAGAGGATGGTACGAACAACCTTTTAAGACGACTTTGAGGAGACGCTAACCGCGTTGTGTTTTCGGCTCTCGGCCAGGAGCTGTGGCAGCTCGGCGCGGATTTTGTTCCCGATCATTTCCCGGATTTTGCGGTATTCCACGAGACCGCCCTGCGCCGGATCGGGTATGTCCCAGTCCGCGATCCACTTCGCCGTGACCATGTCGCCGAGGTCCGGAACATCCATTTTGGCGACATAGTCCAACTTAATATCTGAAAAATCCGAAATGTGCCTCGGCTCATGGCCGCTCAGGTTGCAGCCAATCTCGCGCATAGCCTTCACCGCTTCCTCGTTGACTTTCTTGCCCGGCTTGATGCCCGCACTGCAAACCTTCACGCCGCGCTTAGCCGACATTTTCAATAGCGCTTCCGCCATCGGGCTGCGACTTGAGTTTTTGATACAGATGAACAGAACCTTCATGTGCGCACACCGGCAAAGCCTATTCCCGCCGTTGAGTCAAGTTCCCGCTCGTGCACAAAGCTGCCATGTGCTCTCGCAACTAATTTCTTACAGCGGCGCGACCAAACAGCGCAGCAAAGCCGCTCCAATAATTTCCGGCGAGAACTTTAAGCGGGACATGCCTTGTCGACTACTCGCAAAGCCGGGCTCACGCAGAAGATAGAGCCGCAGCTCCAGCGGGATCACTGCGGTCCTTTGTTTCCGGCATGAGGGCGATGACGAGGAGGAGTCCCGTGACCGCCGCGCCGGCCAGGAACAGAAATGTGCTGGAGGTGCCCACATGGTCGCTCATATAGCCGGCGACTTCTGTGCTGAGTGAGGCGCCGATGCCCACTGCGGCGCCGACTACTCCTTGCGCCAGATTATAATGCCCAGTGCCGCGCATGACATCGGCGAGGATGAGCGGGACTAATATCGCCAAGCTTGCAGCGGATATGCCATCGAGCAGTTGGACTGCGATCACGAGAGCAGGCTCGCTGGTTGCGGCAAAACAGGCGCAGCGGACCGCGAGTGCCAAGAGGCACAACGCAAGCAGAGGACGCCTGCCCCAGCTCTCGGCTCTGCGACCGACCGCAGGCGCGATCGCGGCCACCACGAATTGTGGCGCGAAAATGCAAATAGACAGAATGAGCGTTGCGATTTGGGGACGCCGCATGGTGAGGAGGCTGGCCATCGTCGGCAGCGCGGCAGCGTTGGCAAGCTGGAACAGGAATACCGCACCGGCGAAGATGACGAGCGGTCGATTGTACACCAATGACC